>JAGBRL010000090.1 GCA_017632345.1 Paludibacteraceae bacterium | reverse complement strand
CGATCAGTGCTGCCTTCCAGGCAGATGCTTTGCGGGGTGCTTAGCTCGAGACTTCGTTCTGGGTTACCGTTGCTTTGATCAGTGCTGCCTTTCAGGCAGGAGGAGACTTTTCAAAAATATGTTTTTTGTGGGTACTGCCCTCCAGGCAGAGGTTCTGTGAGTCTTTCTACCCGAGACTTCGTCCCGGGTTACCTTCGCTGCGCTCAGTGCTGCCTTCCAGGCAGATGCTTTGCGGGGTGCTTAGCCCGAGACTTCGTTCTGGGTTACCGTTGCTTTGCTTAGTGCTGCCTTTCAGGCAGGAGGAGACTTTTCAAAAATATGTTTTTTGTGTGTACTGCCCTTCAGGCAGAGGTTCTGTGTATCTCTCTACCCGAGACTTCGTCCCGGGTTACCTTCGCTGCGCTCAGTGCTGCCTTCCAGGCAGATGCTTTGCGGGGTGCTTAGCTCGAGACTTCGTTCTGGGTTACCGTTGCTTTGATCAGTGCTGCCTTCCAGGCAGGAGAGGAGAGAATTGTGTGATCTGTGTTTCTAATAATAAGAAATGTTATTTTATATGCTGAAATTAAAAAAGATATGTGTTAGGGAAGAAGAGGGGAAAGAGTCAAGCCGTAAGACATAGTCACCTGCCTGGAAGGCAGCACAAAGCGCAGCGCCGGTAACCCGTTACGAAGTCTCGGGTACGGAGGCACACCCAACCCCTGCCTGGAGGGCAGTACCCCGTCAGTCGTCGAGAAGCTTGTCGCTACGAAAGCCGTTCAATCTCTTGTGCGAAGTCGAGGTTGGGGTGCTTGGCGGAGAGCTTTTCAATCTGCGCGAGTAGGTTCTTTTTGAAAATGGCGTGCCTCTCGTTGTCAGAGTTGAAAGGGCGGTGGTTGGCAGATGCGGAGATTTTGGCAATCTCTTTTATCAGGCCTTTAGTCTCGTCAGAAAAGTAGCAGTCTGAGAAGCGTTCCCAAATATACTCGACAGCCGTGCTGCTTGGGTGTAGCATGTCGTCGGCATAAAAGCGGTAGTCTCTGAGCTCGTCCATGAGAATTTCGTAGGCAGGGAAATACTCGCAGTTAGAGTTGCACTTGCAAATCTCTTCGATGGCGAGCAGCAGTGTAGATTTGCTCAGCTGGTTTCCGTTAGCTCCGTCTTTCCAGTGTCTGATGGGGCTAACCGTGAAGATGACCCTTAAAGAAGGGTTGAGGCGATTGAGCGAGGAGAGCAGAGAATTGTAATTTTTTACGATTTCATCGACAGAAAGTCGCTCTCTGAAGAAAAGATTATCCGGCAGTTTGTGGCAGTTGGATACTATCGAGCCAGACTCTTTCAGTCTATAGACCCAAGCCGTTCCGAATGTGATAAGAAGCAAGTCTGAACTTTTCAGGAAAGCGGAAGCGTTGGCCATTGCGGCGTTGGCGTTGGCCAGAAACTCGTCGGGCGACGTTTTAGAGAATCTGCTATGATGCAGAAACGAGTGCCAAAGCCCTTGGTTTTCGAAGATTTCCTTTTCAGAAAGCGGAGAGCCGTCCATAAGCCTTTCTGCCGAGACTCTTATAGACTCCGGATTGTACAAGATTCCGAAAGGATTCACTAAAATGTCAAACTTCAGAGACGCAAGTCTCTCGCCGATGTTTTCGCTGAAGCAGGAGCCGAAAGAGACAATTTTGTTGCGGTGGCAAATGTCTTGTTTGGCGCGTTCTATTTTGATTTCTGTTCTGAAGTTCATAAAAAGGCAAATAAAGATACGGAACCTGCGATTGGCAAGTTCCGTATTGCATGAGATTAATTATTGCTTAAAACTTTCATAAGTTCATCCATGTTCGGGCTGAGGATAATCTCAGTGCGTCGGTTTTTCTGTCTAGCCTCTTTAGTCTTTGCGTTGTCAAGAGGGACAAACTCGGCGCGGCCCGAAGCCGTGATTCTAGCCGGGTCAATGTTTTTGTTCTTGAGGATAGTTTTCACGATGGCAGTGGCGCGTTTCACGCTCAAGTCCCAGTTGTCTTCAATATTTCCGATGGAATTGACAAGAGCCTGGTCGTCTGTATGACCTTCAATCACAACGTGAATGTCTTTGTTTTCAGCAAGGAATTTAGCGATGTTGTTCAGAGCTTCCACACCTTTAGCGTCCACGTTCCACTTTCCGGACTTGAAGAGAAGCTTTTCGTCAAGCGACACGTAAACCTTTCCGTTTTTATTGATAACTTCAAGACCTTTTCCTTCGAATCCAGTAAGAGCGTCGGCCACCTTTTTGCGCAAGTTTTTCATCAGACTGTCCTGTTTGCTTATGATGTCAGAAAGTTCCTTCACCTTTAGCTCCTTCTCTTTCAGGCTTTTTTCAGACGCGAGCAGAGCGTCTTCACGAGCCTGCAGTTTGTCCTGAATCTTCTGCAAGTCAGAAAGCAGAGCCTTGACTTCGGCCTCGCTGCGTGAGTTTTTCAGCTGGTCTGCAAGTTGCGAGTTGACCTTTCTCAAAGACTCCTGGTCCAGTTTGTTCTGGTGCAGCAGTTTAGATTTTGTGGCGTTCTCGGCGTTGAGGCTGTCCACCTCCATTTTTAGCGCGGCCGTGTTTCTGTCCAAGTCCGCAATTTTCTGCTGAGCGTCAGACAAGTTTTTGTTAGTCAGCTCATTTTTCTGATTGCAATCATCAAGTTGGCGGCTAATTTCGTCGAATTTCTTTTGCGACACGCAAGACGATACAAGCCCGCCTAATAAAATGCAGTAAAATATCTTCTTCATAAATCTAAATTTTAATAGTTTGTTCCACAAAGATAAAATATAAAGGTCAAAATACAACCTATTTGAAAAAAAAACTTCCCCAGATTTTTCTGAGGAAGTCTATGAAGATTATGATTGGTAACGTTCTTTCAAAAACATTTCGACCTAATTCTTAGAAGTTACCTTGACGAATTTCAGAGTTTCAGAATCTCCGTTGCGTGTGCTAATCATCAGAAGGTAACATCCTTTGGTCAAGTCGGCCGTGCAGATGCGGTTGCCTTCTGCCGCTTTCACTAGCAAGCCAGACAGGTCAAATATTTGCAAAGACGCGACATCATCGTTATCTATAAAGATATAGTCCGTCACAGGATTCTGAGGGATTGCGAACGAGCAGCTTTGGGCAAATTCATCAGCGGAGCCAGAAAGCGCGTTCGGGTCGGAAATAGTCAGATAGTCGATGAAAACGTCGCTTTGTCCGCGGTCAGTCTCCATGATAATCTGCACAGTGTACGTTCCGCTGTCTGCAACCGCAATTGTCTTGCTGACGCTGATTTCGTCAGGCGAGTTCCAAGAGAATGTTTCGCTCTTGTCTCCCACGTTCAGAGTGACTGTAGCGTCGGTTGTAGCGTCGGCGCAGCCTTTAAGTTCAAAAGAGAACGCTCCTCCGTAAGTGAAATTCACCTTAGCAGATGTAAAGTCGTTGTTTGCGTAATAAGCGATTCCGTCGAAACGTTTGTTCCAAGGCTGACAATATTCACCCTCCATCACAGGCATCTCTTCTGCCTCGATAGTAAGCGGCTTTCCGTTGAACACGAAGTCCGGCTCCACCGGAGCAGGAGGAGCAGGCTCAAGGTTCAGCAGTTCGAGCATCTTGTTAGCGTATCGTTCGCCGAAAGTTCTGTATCCGGCAGCTGTGAAATGGTACTGGTCCTGTCCCGGCAGGCCGGCCGCCGAGATCACATGAGCGTTCGGAATCACGCTCGGCACTTTGGCTATGGTGCTGTTGTGGCTGGAGCAAGCCCCGCCTTGGTTCTGATATAGCGTTTCGCCGAGCAGCAGCGGCGTCTCCTCCGGCTTGAGGTTCAAGTCCTTCATAAGATTGTCATAAACCCCTTTCACCTTGTTAGGCCAAGCCGCCTCGTTGCAGTTCGATTCGCCCTGATGCAGAAGAATCCCCTTGATTACGCCCTCTTTTTGCGCAATCTTGGCCATGTCCACGAGCCTTTTGTAAGCGTTGTTGCCATATTCAGCCGCCCAATTCTTCACCCAAGACTCTGCGGAGCCGTTCAGGTAGCTTTGGTAGCTGTTCTGGTCGAAAAGTTCAATTTTCGTGCCGCCCACAGCCACGACGATAACCCCCACGCGCACATTCTCCGGAAGGTTTTTGACCATAGTTCTTCCGAAATAGTCCGTAGGGCCCAGCTTTGTGTTGCATCGAGCCAGCGGCGGAGTGGCGGTGTACCATTCGCCCATCTGTCTGTTGCTGCAGTTTACAGTCGGCATCATCAAGAAACGCGGGTCAACGTTCTGGTCCTGAGCCTCAATATTGCCCTGACCCTCCATGTTAGACTGCCCGAAGCAGAGGTAAATGTGGAAGTTAGAGTCGGGAGCGGCGACGTTCGGAACATCAGGGTCCGGGGTCTCTTCTGGCTCTTCAGGTTCAGGAGATTCGTTCTCCCAATCCAGCAATTCGAGCATCTTGTTAGCGTATCGTTCTCCGAAAGTTCTGTATCCGGCAGCGGTGAAGTGGTACTGGTCCTGACCCGGCAGGCCAGCCGCCGAGATCACATGAGCGTTCGGAATCACGCTCGGCACTTTGGCTATGGTGCTGTTGTGGCTGGAGCAAGCCCCGCCTTGGTTCTGATATAGCGTTTCGCCGAGCAGCAGCGGCGTCTCCTCCGGCTTCAGATTCAAGTCCTTCATAAGATTGTCGTAAACCCCTTTCACCTTGTTAGGCCAAGCCGCCTCGTTGCAGTTCGATTCGCCCTGATGCAGAAGAATCCCCTTGATTACGCCCTCTTCCTGCGCAATCTTAGCCATGTCCACGAGCCTTTTGTAGGCGTTGTTGCCATATTCAGCCGCCCAGCTCTTCACCCAAGACTCTGCAGAGCCGTTCAGGTAGCTTTGGTAGCTGTTCTGGTCGAAAAGTTCAATTTTCGTGCCGCCCACAGCCACGACGATAACGCCCACGCGCACATTCTCCGGAAGGTTTTTGACCATAGTCCTTCCGAAATAGTCCGTAGGGCCCAGTTTTGTGTTGCATCGAGCCAGCGGCGGAGTAGCGGTGTACCATTCGCCCATCTGTCTGTTGCTGCAGTTTACAGTCGGCATCATCAAGAAACGCGGGTCAACGTTCTGGTCCTGAGCTTCAATATTGCCCTGACCCTCCATGTTAGACTGCCCGAAGCAGAGGTAAATGTGGAAGTTCGGGTCTGGAGCGGCGACCGAACCGTACGCAACGAGCATAAGCAATCCCGTCAAAAGGGATAACGCGTAAAACTTAGTGTTTTTCATAAATGTAAATTGTTAATTGTAATTTGTAAAATGTAATTGTAATATTGTATTGCAAAAATGCTAAAATAATAGCATGGGCCGTATGAAAAAACAGGCAAGCGACGATTAAAAATCGGGCAAAAAGTAAAAAAAGCATAAAAAATATAGAATCAAATATTATTTTTGCACATCAAAATAAAAAAATATGGCAGATAATTATTTAGAAAAACGTTACGAAGAATATCTCAAGCGCAAAGCGGAGTATGAACGCCGTAAAAAACTTGGGCTGATAAAGAAAAAGCCCATTTCATCGGCAAAATAGGCATGTTTTTTTAGTTCAAACGTTAAAATTCAGTAAGATTTTTAGTCTCTTTTTAAAAACAGTTTGTTATATTTGCGGAATTAAAGCGGGCAGAATCTTGCGAGTAAGGCGTACGAGGCGAAGAGCGCGGCATGTTTTTGCAGACCGAAGGTTGCGTTTTGTGCCGATTTGCTGGAGCATGAGCTGCTTTCGTGAATAGAGTTTTGTTTCATTAAATCTAAGTAACGTGAATACAAAAGAGATACAGTTAGAACTGAAAAATAGGTTGGGCCTTGGCGAAAAAGAGGTGGCAGCCATGTTTGACGCTGCTGTAGGCGCCATGACAAAAGAGTTGCTCGACGGAAATTCGGTCGCGTTGCAGGGTTTTGGGTTGCTTGAAGTGCGCAAAAAAGAGGAGCGCATATCCGTGAATCCGTCCACTAAGCAGAGGATGCTGATTCCGCCTAAACTGTCGTTGGCCTTTAAGCCGAGTGTCACTCTGAAAGATAAGTATAAAGAGTTTAAATGATTTGCAGATGAACGAGAAAATTTCATTTCAAGATATAGCAGAGGCGATTTCTGAAAAGAATGGCGTTACAAAAAAGCTTTCGGAGGATTTCCTGCGCGAGCTTGTGGCGGTTATTGAGATGGCGCTGCAGAAAGATGGCGTGGCTAAGATCAAGGGGCTGGGAACGTTTAAGTTGCAGCTTGTGGAGGAACGCAAAAGCGTGAACGTGCAGACGGGTTCGGAGATTGTTATTCCGGCTCATCATAAAGTCTCTTTTGCTCCCGAAAAGGGGTTGAAGGAGGCTGTGAACAAGCCGTTTGCCCATCTGGAGACTTATGTTCTCAGAGATGAAGGTCCGGTTGACCCGGAACCTGCAGATGGCGAAGACGACGAACTGACGGATGCTCCGGATTTGAACGCCGCAGAGGGTGTGACGAGTTTGTCCGGCAAGCTTGGCGGCGCTGTTGCGGCTGAAGAACCTGCTGAGTCGGAGGTGGAACAGGTTGACGTAAATGAAGGTGCGGAAAGCGTAGAGCCTCAAAAGGCAGAGACCGGAGAGCCGGAAGACCAGGATGAAACTGGCGTGGAGGCTGCAGAGAGCGCTGCTGATGCAGAAACGGAAGAGATGGTTGAGAAGGTTGAGGCTGCTGAGCCTGTATCGAAAGACGATATTGACGAAGAGGATGACGTAACAGCTTCGGCGAATGAGCGTGACAAGGAGGTGCCTGTCACCGAGCCGGAAAGAAGTGAGGCTGTTTCTGAACATAAGTTGGCCGGCAATGTGGCGAGCGTCTCTGAAAATGATGAGGCAGAAGAGCCTGAAGAGCAGAAGAACAAGACTTTGGGCTATATCATACTTGCGTTTGTTGTGCTGTGTATTTTTGCAATAACTGTGATATGGTACACAGACCGCAGTTTCTTTAAAAAGATTTGCAATCCGGACTACAATCCGATAGAGGTGGGCAGCGACAAGGCTCCGGTAATAAACGTGAAACCGGCAGAGGAGGCGGTTCCGGCTGTTGTCGCAGATTCGTTGTCGGCGGCGGATTCGGCAAGTGCGGAAAAGTCTGTGGCGGTGACAGACTCGTTGTCGGCAGACTCGTCGGCGGTGAGCGCAGACAGTTCGGTTGCAGCTCAGCCAGCGGAAGCACCTCAGGCTGAAGCGGCCGCGGATGCGGCAGTGAAAGAGGAGACTGCGTCTCCGGTAAAAGAGGCGGTGAAAGAGAAGCCAACCGTAAAATATGACAGCAATTTCAAACCGGACTTCATAAATTATATGAAGGCAAAGCACCCGAATGTGAGTTTGGAGACTAAAGGCACTAAGAAGGTTAAGGTTGCTAAAGGTCAAAGACTTACGACTATAGCGCTGGAAAATTACGGAGATAAGAACTATTGGGTTTACATATATCTGTATAACCACAAGGTTATAAAGAATCCAAATAGCGTGAATGTCGGAATGAAGCTTCTTGTCCCTAAGTTAGACAAGTCGCTGGTTGACGGAGCAAATCCGGTTACGATGGAGATGGCGTCTGAGGTGCGCAGAGCGTTGGTGGAAAAGAAGAAGTAAAGCGCGGCGTTGTTTAACATTTTTTTGCAAATGCGAAAAAACATGTTAAATCTTCTTAAAAATGAAACATTGGCGTTTTTGGTATTCTCTAATTTTATATATTTGTGAGTTCTAAAACGAAAAAGGTAATAACAAAATAAATAGGTAATAACTATTATGAGTCAAACGATTGATATAAGGGAACTTAACGAAAGAATAGAGAGACAGAGTTCTTTCGTGGATATGCTCGTGAAGGGTATGGACGAGATAATCGTCGGACAGAAACATTTGGTAGAGTCGTTACTTATCGGCTTGCTTGCAGATGGGCATATTCTTTTGGAGGGTGTTCCAGGATTGGCAAAGACATTGGCAATCAAGACTTTGGGAGAGTTGATAGAGGCTGATTACAGTCGTGTGCAGTTTACTCCGGACTTGTTGCCTGCCGACGTTATCGGTACTATGATTTACAGTCAGAAGTCGGAAGAGTTTTCAATAAAGAAAGGTCCGATTTTTGCGAATTTGGTTTTGGCGGACGAAATTAACCGTGCGCCGGCAAAGGTGCAGAGTGCTTTGCTTGAGGCTATGCAGGAACGTCAGGTCACTATTGGCGAGTCAACGTTCAAATTGCCGACGCCGTTCCTTGTTATGGCTACGCAAAACCCGGTGGAGCAGGAGGGTACTTATCCGCTTCCGGAAGCGCAGATGGACCGTTTCTTGCTGAAGGTCGTCATCACTTATCCGAAGCCGGAAGAGGAAAAGCTTATCATCCGTCAGAACATAAAGAGAGAGAAGAAGACGGTGTCTCCTATTTTGAAGCCGCAGGATATAATCGAGGCTCGCAAGGTTGTTCATGATGTGTATATGGACGAAAAGATTGAGAAGTATATCGTGGACATTGTCTTTGCGACGCGTTTCCCTGAGCAGTATAAGCTGGAGCATCTGAAAGATATGATTTCGTTCGGAGGTTCTCCGCGTGCGTCTATTGGTTTGGCGTTGGCTGCCCGCGCGTATGCGTTCATCAAGCGCAGAGGATTTGTGATTCCGGAAGATGTGCGCGCAATCGCTCATGACGTGCTCCGTCATCGTATCGGTCTGACATACGAGGCAGAGGCTAACAACATGACTACGGAAGAGATTATCAGCGAAATCTTGAACGCGGTCGAAGTGCCTTGATGATACAGGCAGGGCGGTTTCCGGAATTCATGGCAGCCTGGTCTTGGAGAGTTTCAAGTCTGGCGGTGCCTGAGCGGCTCAGGTCGTGATCTATGGAGGTCGCCTTGTATGTTTTCGCAGAAAGCGGAGGTGTGGGGCTGATAGAGCCATGCCGCCTCCTTATTTGCATTTGTAACAGATTTCTCTATTTAAAAGTTGAGGTGTGAAGGATACAAGTGAATTGCTAAAGAAGGTTCGCAAGATTGAGATAAAGACGCGCGGACTTTCAAAAAATATATTTGCGGGCGAGTACCATACAGCCTTCAAAGGGCGTGGTATGACCTTTGCCGAAGTGAGGGAGTATCAGCCGGGCGATGACGTGAAGTTCATAGACTGGAGTGTGACGGCGCGTTTTAACCATCCGTACATAAAGGTTTTTGAAGAGGAACGTGAGTTGACCGTGATGCTGCTTGTCGATGTGTCGGGCAGCGGCGAGTTCGGAACCTCTGTCATGTCTAAAAAGGACATGATGGTGGAGATTGCCGCAACTATCGCATTCTCTGCTATTCAGAACAACGATAAAATCGGCATGATTTTCTTTTCGGACAAAATCGAGAAGTTTATTCCGCCGCAGAAAGGTAAAAAGCATACGCTTTATCTGATTCGAGAACTGCTCAGTTTTGAGCCTGAAAGCCGAAAGACTGACGTGGCCGGAGCTTTGCGCTATTTCACAAACGTGATTAAAAAGCATTGCACGGCGTTTGTGATTTCGGACTTTATGGATAACGTGGCGGATAGCTCTTTCACTAGCGCGCTGACCATCGCTAACAGGAAACATGACGTCGCGGCTATTCAGGTTTATGACCACAGAGAGTCTGAACTTCCGGCTATTGGCCTGATGAAGGTGAAAGATGCGGAGTCTGGCTCGGATATGTGGATTGACACGTCTAGCAAGAAGTTGCGCATCGCGTACAAGGCGGACTGGTTGAGGAGGCAGGACGAACTGAGACAGGCTTTGTCCAGAAGCGGCGTTGACACTGTTTCTGTTGCGACAAACGAAGACTATGTCAAGGCGTTGATGAAATTGTTCAAATTGCGTGCTTAAATTTGTATATGATGAATTTTAAAAGGTTATTGCTTTACATATTGTTCGCTATGATGGCGTTCCCGGGCTTCGCAAGCGGAGTTATTCTCAAAGCTTCGTTGGACTCGACGGATATTGTTGTCGGCGACCAGGTCAGGCTCAGGGTGGAGCTTAGTATGCCGGAACTCGTCAAGGTTGAGCCTATGACTAGGTTCGACTCTCTGGCTAATGGGGTTGAATTGGTGGAGGCGAGAAAGCCAGACACGGTGCGCAGATACGGCTCTTTTGTCATCACTCAGGATTTCATGCTGACTTCGTTCGATTCGGGGTATTATGAAATTCCTCCTCTGAAATATATGGCGGACGGTAAAACGATTTATTCTACTCCGCTCAAGTTTTCTGTGTACAATTATGAGATTGGTGTAGAGCCTCGAAAGGGACAGGTTATGATAATGGACATCAAGGATGTTTACAAACCTCCGTTCGACTGGTTTGGTTTGATTCCGTTCCTGATCATCTTTCACCTTTTTGTGGTTGTCGTGGCTCTGTTGCTGTTCTTGTACTTTAGATTTGTTAAGAACAGGAAAGGTTCGGTTGCCGAAGGGGCTGATAATGTAGAGGAGGTTGACGACAGGACTATTGACCAGATTGCGTTAGATGAACTGAACAAGATGAAGGCGGCGCGTTTGTGGGCGCAGCCTGATATGGAGAAGGCTTATTTCACTCAGCTGACTGATATTTTGCGTGAGTACTTGGGTTGCCGTTTTGATGTGAGGGCAAAGGAGATGACCTCTTACGAAATGATAGACGCTCTGAAGTACGAAATTGAAATGTCGCCGGTTTTGTCAGATTTCAAGGCTATTTGCCAGATGTCCGACATGGTTAAGTTCGCGAAGCAGAAGCCAAGCGCAGAGGAGTGTGAGATGTGTCTTGTGAAGTCGTTCTTTATCGTGACGCAGACCGCAAAGAAGGCCGAGGCTCCTGTCCGTATAGAGACAGAGAAGAGAAGGGCTGAGGATAATAGCGACTTTATGCCGAAAACGAAAGAAAATGATTATAATTGATATAATATATTGATTTTTAATGAGTAGCGTGAATTTTCAAAACCCGGAATATTTTTACTTGCTTATTCTGCTTGTGCCGATGGTTGTGTGGTACATCTGGAAACGCAAGCGCATGACGGCGAATATGCAGGTCTCCTCCACGGCGGTCTTTCAGGATGTGCCTAAGAGCTTCAGATATTATCTGCTGCACTTGCCGTTTGTGTTGAGAATGATTGTGCTGGCTCTTGTGATTGTGCTGCTGGCTCGTCCGCAGTCAACGGACAATTGGTCGAGCAAGGACGTGGAAGGTATAGATATTGTGATGGCGCTGGACATTTCCGGCAGTATGCTTGCAGAGGATTTGAAGCCGAACAGACTGGAGGCGGCGAAGAATGTGGCGATTGAGTTCGTGAACAGTCGCCAGAACGACAATATAGGGCTGGTGCTGTTTTCTGGTGAGAGCTTCACTCAAAGCCCTTTGACTACAGACAAAATGGCCCTTTGCAATTTGTTCTCGGCGGTGAGTTGCGAGATGATTGATGTGCCTGGCACCGCTGTTGGTATGGGGCTCGCTACTGCTATCAACAGGATAAAGGAGAGCAAGGCTAAGTCTAAGGTAATCATTTTGCTGACAGACGGCACGAACAACGTGGGTGAGATTGACCCTATCATGGCGGCTGAACTTGCCAATTCTGTGAAAAACGATGCGGGCGAAGATGTGAAAATCAGAGTTTATACCATCGGGGTGGGAACAAAGGGCATGGCTCCGTTTCCGTTTCAGACTGTGTTCGGTGTGCAGAGACAGATGGTGCCGGTGGATATAGACGAGCCAACTCTTAAAAAAATAGCGGAAATCACAGGCGGAAAGTATTTCCGAGCTACAGACAACGAGAGTCTGCAGAATATTTATAAGGAAATTGACAAACTTGAGAAAACAAAGGTGAGTGTACAGGAGTACAGCAAGAAAAGGGAGGAATTTATGCCTTTTGCTGTGGCTGCCGCAGTGCTTTTGCTGCTGGAACTGCTGATTCGTCATCTTGTGTTGAGACATAATCCGTAAAGTTGTAAATTTTTTAGTTATGTTTATATTTGCTAATCAGTATATCCTCTATTGCTTAATTGCGGTGCCGGTTTTGGCGCTGCTCTTCATCTACTGCACTTACAGACGTAAGGCGGATTTGAAGAAGTTCGGTGACATGGAGTTGTTGAAGTCGCTTATGCCAGGCGTGTCGTATGGTCGTCCGCAGGTTAAGTTCTATCTCGCCCTTCTGGCTTTGGCCGGGCTGATTGTTGTCTGCGCAAGGCCGCAGTCTGGAGCGAAACTCGAAACCGTGAAGCGCAGAGGGCTGGAGACGGTGGTTGCTATGGACGTGTCTAACTCTATGCTCGCCGAAGATATAGCTCCAAATCGTTTGGAAAAGACTAAACAGATGATGCAGAAGTTTGTGGATGGTCTGGACAACGATAAGTTGGGTATGGTGATTTTTGCAGGGAAGGCTTATACGCAGCTGCCTTTGACCGCAGACTATCAGGCTGCAAAAATGTACATATCGAATATCTCGACCGGGCTTATACGTCAGCAAGGTACCGCAATCGGTGGCGCTATCGACTTGGCTATGCGCTCCTTCTCCGACAAAGAGGAGATTGGTCGCTCGATTGTTGTGATAACCGATTCTGAAAACCATGAGGACGATGCTGTGGCAAAGGCCAAGGAGGCGTATGAGAAGGGCATTATAGTGAATGTCATTGGTGTCGGAAGCCTTGAGGGCGGCCCTATTCCGGACGGCAGAGGTGGTTTCAGAAAGGACAAGGACGGAAACCCCGTTGTGACTAAAATGAACGAGGCGATGGGGCAGCAGATTGCAGAGGCCGGCGGAGGTGTGTATGTGCGTGCCGATAATGCGACTAATGCGATGAAGGTGCTGAAAGAGGAGATGGACAAGGTTGCGAAAGGAGAGACCGAGTCGAAGGTTTATTCAGAATATAATGAGCAGTACCAGATAATCGCATGGGTTGTCTTGTTGTTGCTCTTGCTGGAGTTCTGCATACTTGAGCGCAAGAACGGTTTCTTTGCTAAATTTAAGTTGTTTGATTGATTTTGTAATTAGTGCCAATGAAGAAGATTATATTTTACGTGCTGCTTTGGGCTGTGGCGTTCTCGGCATCGGCTCAGAAATACAAGCATCTGGAGAACGGAAACGATTTGTACGCTTCCGAGAAATATAAGGAGGCGGTTGTGGAGTACCAGAAGTCTCTTGCTGACAAGGAGAGCTCTTTCGGCTCAAATTATAATTTGGGGAATGCCTTGTACAAAAGTAACGAGATAGAGAGCTGCATAGACCACTACAAGGCCGCTTGCTCTGACAAAAATACAAAGAGCGAAAGGGCTATGGCTTATCATAACCTCGGTAACGCTTATGTAATGGGCGAAAAGTATCAGGAGGCTGTTGATGCGTATAAAGAGTCGTTGCGCCTCAATCCGAAGGATAACGAAACTCGCTTTAATTACACTTATGCGAAAAAGATGTTG
>JAGBRL010000089.1 GCA_017632345.1 Paludibacteraceae bacterium | reverse complement strand
GCATGGCTCTTGACCGAGTTTCATCTGGCTGAAGACCTCGCGTGTGTCGCAGCCCTTTGAGTAATAGGCAGAAATCATGTTGCCCGCCATGCTCTTTCCAAAGCGGCGAGGACGAGAGAGGCAGACAAAATCCTCCTTGGTACTGACTATAGAGTTCAGTTCCCTAATCAACAAAGATTTATCAACGTAAATCCTTGTTCCTTTGTCTTCCATGAACGCATCCGCATTCGGATTCAGATATAAGCCCATAATTTCTGCTTTTTTAGTTTTTACAAAGATAGGGAAATTCTGCCAATAATACACATACCATTAACGTGAGTATTCAAGATTCCCATATATATTACAACTCATACTCCTCAATTCGTTCAACTCACTGATATATAGACAAAGATCTTATCATCTGTAACAACTGGAACTCCTATGGTAACGTTCTTTTTGATTTCTAGTGGCTGACTAAGAGACACATCCAATTCTCCTGTAAAGGGATTAAGTTTTGTTATTCCAATCCCTAGCGACACCACATAACCTCTATATCCATAAAGCATATTATCCTCGCCCACATGGAACGTGTCTGTTCCATATTTTGCTTCTGATTGGATTATCCATATTTGTCTCCCAATACGGATGTTGAAGCCCTGTATTTTTTTAGGCCTAGCACCATATTTACTTATTATAACCACCACATTATCCACCACCGGAATACACAGCCAGTTGATTTTCAAATCCTCTGCCTCCTCTGTGTATTGCCATAGGAACTCGCAGGTTTTGGGATGAAAAAATGTATTTCTTTTCTCTGTTTGAAGTGAACATCATTACATCTTCACTTTTGTTCGACAGAAAACTTTTTACTTTTAGAAATAATCTTTCATCTGTCTTGACCTCAAACAGGAACCCTTTTCCCTTGTTTTCATGCGACAAACGATAATCATCCCCATCAAATAAACGCACACTCTTTCCAATCCTAAATCTCTTATTTATTCTAATCATTAGAAAGAGACTGAACTTTTTCAAAAAACACTTCGTACTGATTTTTTCTTGTTATAAATTTAAATCCATTGCAGCCCATAGGACCCACATAAGAAAAACCTATTCC
Source organism: Paludibacteraceae bacterium (assembly GCA_017632345.1). Classification (GTDB taxonomy): domain Bacteria; phylum Bacteroidota; class Bacteroidia; order Bacteroidales; family Paludibacteraceae; genus RGIG9379. The sequence continues at coordinate 39,729 of JAGBRL010000089.1, read as the reverse complement.
CCCGTTACAATCTTCAAGACCCAGCACACAAAAATTATTCAAATCTATAGTTAGGGCAACGTTTTTATATTGATAATTACCTGGCGAAACACTCCATGTTCCCGAATGTGTCTGCAAAGTATCTTTCCCTCGTACGAGAAAGGCTGTATAAGAACTATCCCTATGAAGATCAACATGACATTCGTCGTCGGGATCTGCCGGTGGTAGTAAGTATTGTGCCACGTATGTTCCAACAGCCTCATCGAAACTGCTAATACACTTTTCGTTAGAACTTAAGCAACCATATAGAGTTGCAGTAACAAAAAAAACAATAATCAGACGTCTAATCTTTTTTAAATTCATCTTTATTAATTTTTATTTTATAATGTATAATTTGAATTATCGTAGACAATGCTCGATAAGGAGTATTTTGCTGTCTTTCGTTTAAATTTCACCAAACACAAAAAGCCTCTACTTTTTCGCATAATAAAATGAGCAAGTGCCAAAGGTAAACGTCCGAACCTTCACATCGGAGAAGCCGCAATCTTTAAGCAAAGCCTTCATCTCCTCGCCTTGCGGAAAAGCCTCTATAGACTGAGGCAGATACACATAAGCCTGCGTATCCTTAGACAAAAGTTTGGCAAATACCGGAATCACCACTTTAGTATAAAATTTATAGCCCAACTTGAAGAACCAGTTAGACGGTTCTGAAAGTTCGAGAATAGCCGCCACACCGCCCGGACGCAACACACGGCACATTTCAGACAAGCCTTTTGCAAGGCTCTCAAAGTTACGCACACCAAACGCCACGGTAACAGCGTCGAACGAGCCATCGGCAAACTCAAGAGCCGTAGAGTCGCCCACCCTCAGTTCAATCACACCGTCAAGCCCCATGTCAGCAATCTTTTTTCTGCCCACATTAAGCATACCTTCAGAAATATCAATACCCACGACAGAGTCAGGTCTGAGCCGTTCATTAGCCATAATCGCGAGGTCGCCCGTGCCAGTCGCCACGTCTAATATACGTTTCGGAGCGACCCCCTTCAGGCTATCAATAGCCTCTCTACGCCAAGCTTTGTCATTTCCGAGCGACATAAGCCTGTTCATCGGGTCATAATTATCCGCAATAGCGTCGAACATCTGTTCCACCTGCTCTTTCTTGCCCTTAGACTCGTCATAGGGCTTCACATTCTCACATTTATAATCTGCCATAAAAAAAATAAGCTCACGCCAAATTATTCAACATCGTCAAACAACGATTTCGATCTGTTAAACTTCAATTTTCCTAAATGCCTATAAGCCAGTTCCGTCACTTCACGACCGCGCGGCGTTCTTTTCAAGAAGCCCTCTTTTATAAGGAACGGTTCATAAACATCCTCGATAGTTCCGGCGTCTTCACCTAAAGCCGTCGCAATGGTAGTAAGCCCCACCGGACCACCGCCAAACTTGTCAATCATCAAGTTAAGCAGCTTATTGTCAATCTCGTCAAGCCCGTACTTGTCAATATTCAGAGCCTCAAGCGCGAAACGGGATATTTCCGTGTCAATCTTTCCATTACCCTTCACCTGCGCAAAATCTCTGACACGTCTCAGCAAAGCGTTCGCGATACGCGGTGTTCCGCGGCTTCTGCGGGCGATGTCTGTAGCCGCTTCTCTGCTGCAAGGCGTATTCAGCAATGCCGAAGAGCGCTGCACAATAGAGGTCAGCACCTCCACATCATAATACTCAAGATGACAGTTTATTCCGAATCTGGCGCGCAGCGGACTTGTTAGCAAACCGCTTCTTGTCGTGGCGCCCACCAGCGTGAACGGGTTAAGGTCAATCTGAATAGAGCGTGCATTAGGACCTTTGTCAAGCATTATGTCTATACGATAATCCTCCATAGCCGAGTAGAGATACTCCTCCACCACCGGGCTCAGACGGTGAATCTCGTCAATGAAAAGCACATCATTATCATCAAGGTTAGTGAGCAGCCCTGCCAAATCGCCCGGCTTGTCCAGCACCGGTCCGGACGTCAGCTTGAAACCGACGCCAAGTTCATTGGCTATGATATTAGAAAGAGTGGTTTTGCCAAGCCCCGGCGGGCCATGAAAAAGCACATGGTCCAGAGGCTCTCCGCGCATCTTTGCCGCAGCAACAAAAACCTTCAAGTTTTCAATAATCTTTCCTTGTCCGGAAAAATCATCAAAAGAAAGCGGACGCAACGCATTCTCAAAATCCCTCTCCCTGTCAGAAGCAGAGTCTCTTATATCGAAATCTTCCATCAATCAATATATAATCATTAAAAAACACGGCAATTTATAGAAAAAAAAGCAGACTGCAAAACAGAGCGCGAATCTTGTTAAAAAAAGCGAGCCTTGCCATCAGCCCGCAAAGTCCGGCAATACGCGCCATCAACCTCTGCAGTTTCTCACAAATTGTCTTATCTTATCTGCCAGTTCATCCTTAACAAACACATTTTTCAAACGCTCTTTAACATATCTGAAACGATACCTAAACCGCTGCATAAAGAAGAACGACAGCGGCAACAGCAGCACGAAACAAAATTTGAGCAGCCAGCCGTCCAGCATAGGCACGAAGGCCAAAGCATAGCCAATATAAAACAATGGGAACAACACCGCCGACAAGCCAAACGCGACAGACGCTTCAAACCCTGTGTTCTTCGTCTTCAAAGACATCAGTTTGACAATAGCATACGGTATTCCGTTAAGTATCAAGCTACACAAGAACAGAGGCAGCGTAACAATCAAATAAAGGGTGCTGCGAATCACATCAGAATCAAGGCGACAGCCATACATCTTCATGCGAGCCGCATACTCCACATTTTCATGTCTTCTTTTCCATTCTGCACAATCAGCGGCAAACTGAACCAACTTGTCTGGCTCGGTCTCCTCCAGCTTTTGCAAATCCTTCACAATCAGCTGCCTCATCGCAAGAAGGTTAGTCTCGTTAAAATCATAACAATCACGGTCAGTCTCATTCAAAAGATCTACGCAGCCCAAATGCGCCGCCACATAAAAAGCGTCGTAATACTTTTGCGACCTTATGTCGAGCATCAGGTCTGACATCCGCGCGGCAAGGTCGTCACGCAACATGTTCTGAGCCACCGGAGCATTCTCCTTGAAACTTTCGAAATAGTTAGACACGCGAATAGGCTTCCCGAAGCTCACCACAAAATGATGTCCGCTGCGGTCATAATTCCCGTAATCGATACCAGTCGGCACAATCAGCACAGACTCCCCTTCCGGCAGTTTCTCCTGAGCAGCAAACGCAATTCGGAACATCCCCTTCACCAGCGGCCTCAACCGTCTGTAAACGTCCTGTCCGCCCTCTGGCATCAGACAAAAAAAATGGTCATGCAGAAGCACCTCCACCGCGCTGTCGAACGACGCATCGTTCTTTTTCAGATTCTGGATACCGTCTCGCATTCTGTAAGCCGGCATGATTTTTATAGAACGCAAAAGGAAGTTTATCACCTTACGTTTAAACAGATCCGCACGAGCAAGGAAAACCACCGGACTTGGAGACGAAACAAGAAGCGCCATAGCGTCCATAAGAGCGTTTTGATGATTCGGAGCAAAAATGACGGAACCCTTGTCCGGCACATAGCCCAACCCGTTAATCTCTACTGAAGAAAACCACTTCTTAAAGATATAATTTGTGTAAACACGCAGGATTTTGTAATACAATCCCACCTTATACATCTTTGCCATCCATTTTCTTTTTTAACAACTTTGCAAAGGTCTGCAAATAGTTGGATTTTTGCAAAATAAATACGGATAAAAGTTATTGCATATAGAGGCAACAAACAAGTCTTTAGGAGAAGTGCTGTTTATTTTTTCTGCCAGTCTATCATTCAAGAAGATTTCTGCAGGCGACCTTTATGAATTAGGTTAAGAAGATTTTGAAGAGCATTTTACTTAGGCTGATTATTTTCGCGATGGAGCGATGCAAACATCGTGACTGAGTGAGATTCAACTTAAAATCCTCCTCCCTACAAAATGTTTCTGTACGGAGGAGGAAATTGTTATGTTTTTTGCACTTTGTTTCACATTACGTGCCATTTGCGTCTCTCAGACCATTATTTCAGAGAGTTCCATCCTTGAGCTTTCAGTTCAATCTCCTGACCATCTCTGGTTATGATGCAGCTGCCGAGGGACTCGTCAGTTATGTGGCCTATAACCTTTATGCCCGGCAAATTTTGGAACACGTCGTTCATCTCCAAAGGCACGGTGAAGAGCAGTTCATAATCCTCGCCGCCGTTCAGAGCCGCCGTTGTCAGGTTCATATTAAACTCTTCAGCCATCACGGCGGTCTGGTAGTCTATCGGAATTCGGTCTTCGTAAACACGGCAGCCCACCTTGCTCTGTTTGCAGATATGAAGCAGTTCGGAAGACAGTCCGTCCGAAATATCCATCATAGATGTCGGCACCACATTGATGCGCGCAAGAGACTCCACAATGTCCTTTCTTGCTTCAGGTTTCAGCTGCCGCTCTATAAGATACTCTTTACCCGCAAAATCAGGCTGAGCAGATTCGTCGCCGCTGAACACCTTCTTCTCACGCTCAAGCAGCAGCAACCCCATGTAAGCCGCTCCGAGGTCGCCAGACACACAGATCAGGTCTGTGTTTTTAGCGCCGCTTCTCTGTGAAATTTTGCCTTTTTCACCCTCGCCTATGCAAGTGATACTGATGGTCAGGCCAGTAGCCGATGCAGACGTGTCGCCGCCAACAAGATCAACACCGTATTTGTCGCAAGCAAGTTTAATGCCGGCGTAAAGTTCCTCAATATCTTCTACCGAAAATCTTTTAGACACGCCAAGCGACACAGTAATCTGTTTCGGGAAGCCGTTCATTGCATATATGTCCGAGAAATTCACGACTGCAGATTTATATCCGAGGTGCATCAGAGGCACATAAACAAGGTCAAAATGTATCCCTTCGAGCAGCAGGTCTGTTGTCACCAGCACCTGTTTCTCTTTATAATCCATAATAGCGGCATCGTCTCCAACACCTAAGACAGTTGAGCTGTTCTTTTTCTCAAAATCTTTAGTAAGATGTTTGATAAGGCCAAATTCGCCAAGAGAAGATATTTCTGTTCTGTTCATAATATTTGTTTTTGCGAGTTAAAAAAGCGTTCGGCGTCCGTGTCATTGCCAGTCGCCGTTTTCCTTGATAAGTTGAATAAGTCTGTCCACAGCCTCCTCTTCCGGAATGACTTTCTCTATGCAAGTTTGCCCTTTGTACAAGTTTATTTTGCCTCTTGCAGAGCCTACGTAGCCATAGTCGGCGTCGGCCATTTCGCCAGGACCGTTCACAATACAGCCCATGATTCCGATTTTCAAACCTTTAAGGTGCGACGTCTTCTCCTTTACACGAGCAATGGTGCGCTGAAGGTCAAACAGAGTCCTGCCGCAGCTTGGGCATGAGATGTACTCGGTTTTGCTCACACGCACGCGAGAAGCCTGCAGAATGCCGAACGAAAGGGAGATAAGGCTCTCTCCGCTTACATTAGGAGCGTCAATCCAAATTCCGTCCGCAAGACCGTCTATGAAAAACACGCCAAGGTCGGCAGCCGACTTTATCTGCAAGTTCTCCAGACCGTCTGGATAACTTCTTTTCAGAATCACAGGATTCTGTATGTTTTTAGACAAAAGAGCATGGATAAACGCACGCTGTTCTCCGACCCCGTTTTTATGGTCTGTTGTCAGTACAAAAACCGTTTTTTCGTCGATGAAATCGTATATTTTGTCGTTCAAATCATTATACGACAGCTCTAAAAATTTCAGGTCAGCATCACAAAGTTTCAGACTTTCAGCTTCATTTATTCTGAAAAGCGGGAATGCACCATCAGCCTTGCTCCAAACAGAAAAATCTGCGATAGAGCCGTTTTCATTAGAATAGACAAAGTCTGCAGAGAGGTCACCTGCTTTAGCTGAAGAGTTAGATATCACCACCGGCACATTACCTCCGCCAATGTTTCTAACCGCGTTGGTTTTTCTTTTACAATAGAAGAACGGCGACACTTGTTTGCTATCAGTTGCCGCAATAGGCTCATGCCCCACTCTTTCTGCGATATAGTCAACCAAACTTTTCGCAACAGGGATTTCACGTTCCGGGTCTTCGCTGAGAGAGACACGGATTGTGTCGCCGATACCGTCAGCAAGCAGAGCGCCGATGCCCACGGCCGACTTTACGCGTCCGTCTTCTCCGTCACCCGCCTCCGTAACGCCAAGGTGCAGCGGGAAGTGCATATCCTCCTTCTGCATAGCAGATGTCAGCAGCCTTACGGTCTGCACCATCACCACAGTATTAGAGGCTTTGATAGATATCACTATATCATTGAAATTGACCTCTTTGCAGACTCTTAAAAATTCAAGGCAAGACTCGACCATGCCCTTAGGAGTATCTCCGTACCTGCTCAGGATACGGTCAGACAGAGAACCATGATTTACCCCTATACGCACAGCCGTTCCGTTTTCACGGCATATTTGCAAAAAAGGAATCAGTTTGTCTTTAATCTTCTGAATCTCAAGAGCGTACTCCTCGTCCGTATATTCAAAACGTTTCTGAGTATGAACACTGTCCACAAAGTTGCCCGGGTTTATGCGCACCTTCTCCACGTACAATGCCGCCGTTTCGGCAGCGCGCGGATTAAAGTGAATATCAGCCACAAGCGGCACGTCGCACCCCCTTTTTCTTAACTCAGAATGTATAAACTGAAGATTAGCGGCCTCTTTCACGCCTTGAGCTGTGAAGCGCACAAGTTCGCCGCCGGCCTCGGCAATTCTGATACATTGCGCAACACTGTTTTCTGTGTCGTTAGTGTCTGTATTTGCCATAGACTGGACACGTATGGGATTCTCGCCGCCCATATTAAGGCCACCAATCTTAACCACGCAAGACTTCCTTCTTGAGTAGTTGAAAAGCGACCAGCCCGGAGTATTGTTTTTATTGTTGTTCATTACACTTATTTGTCATTCTCAACTCGCATAACGGAGTTGATGCCGTTAATTTTCATGATGTTCATACAAAGATTTGTCACGTCGTCCACGTCATGCACGTAAACAGTGATTCGGCCTTCGAATATGCCGTCGAAAGTCTCGATGCTCACTTTGCTCACGTTCACCGCGTACTCGTCTGATATAACCTGAATAATCTTGCCCAAGATGCCAATTTCGTCAATACCCTTGATTTCGATAGTGGCAGGGAAAGAGAGCACCTTGTGCGTTTCCCATACAGCCGAGCAAATCCTTTCGCCAAAGTTAGACTTCAGTTTCATTGCTACGGGACATTGACGTTTGTGAACAACATACTTGCCGTCATTGTCCATAAAGCCGAGTATGTCGTCGCCCGGTATTGGGCTGCAGCAGTCCGCAATGCGGTACGTCACATCTTCAGTCAGTTTCAGAGGCTTCTTCTGGTCAACCTTTCCGGGCTCCTGCTTTTCTGTAGCCGAAGCCTCTTGCTGGTTGTCATTAGACTTTCCAAACTGAAGCTTCCAATACTTCATCCATTTGTTCTGGCTTTTCTCTTTGAAGACCGTCTTTATCAGTTCGTCAAGATTCAACGAGCCTTTTCCAATTCTGTAAAAAAGTTCCTCCTTCTTTGTCACGCTGAAATGTTCCATAATCTTCTCCAGATTCTCAGGAGTTGCAGTCTGATTGATGCCGTCCAGAAAATGTTCCAGTTCATGCTCCCCTTTTTTTATGAAAGCTTTATATTCCTTTTTGAATATAGACCTGATTTTAGCCCTTGCGCGGGCAGTCTTCACAAGATTAATCCAGTCTGCGTTTGGCTTCTGCTTTTTGGACGTGATGATTTCAACCTGGTCGCCACTATTAAGCTGATGGCTAAGCGGCTCAAGCTTATGGTTTACCTTTGCGCCAATACATTGCAAGCCAAGGTCTGTGTGCAGAGAAAAGGCAAAGTCGAGAACCGTCGCGCCTTGCGGAAGGGTGTGAATGTCACCTTTGGGTGTAAACACAAATATTTCGGAAGCGAACAGATTAAGTTTGAAAGTGTCGAGGAAGTCGATTGCGTTCGGCTCCGGATTCTCCAGAAGCTCCTTGATGGTCTGAAGCCATTTTTCCAGCTCCGAGTCGTCCTTCTCTCCAGTCTTGTATTTCCAATGTGCGGCAAAGCCCTTTTCGGCGATGTCGTCCATCCTTCGGCTTCTGATCTGGACCTCGATCCATTGTCCCAAAGGCCCCATAACAGTCAGGTGCAAAGCTTCGTAGCCATTAGCTTTCGGAGTGCTTATCCAGTCGCGAGTGCGTTCCGGATGCGGCTTGTATATATCTGTAATGGCCGAGTAGATGGACCAGCAAATTTTCTTCTCCTCGCTGTCGTTTTCAGTGTCGAAAATTATACGCAGGGCCAATAGGTCGAACACCTCCTCGAACGGAATGTTTTTCGCCTGCATCTTTCTCCAGATGGAGTATATTGATTTTATTCGGTCGTGAACCTCATACTTTATGCCAAGTTTGTCAAGGCTTTCGAGTATCGGTTTTGAGAACATGGAGAACAGTTCGTTTCGTTCTTGTTTGCTCTTTTCGAGTTTGTCCTCAATCTGTTTGTAGCTGTCCGGATGCTCGTATTTGAAGCTAAGGTCCTCCAGCTCTGTTTTTATCGCATACAAACCAAGGCGGTTAGCCAGCGGCGCGTAAATATACTGAGTCTCGCCCGCAATTTTCAGCTGTTTGCCGGCCGGCATGGAACCTAACGTACGCATATTGTGAAGGCGGTCCGCCATCTTTATCAGCACCACGCGGATGTCTTCTGACATTGTGAGCAGAAGCTTTCGGAAGTTCTCCGCCTGAGCAGACGCCTTTGCTTTTTCTCCGAACACCCCGCCCGAAATCTTCGTCAGCCCGTCAACTATCTGCGCAATTTTGGGACTGAAGAGATTTTCGATATCCTCGACGGTGTAGTCGGTGTCTTCCACTACGTCGTGCAGAAGCGAGGCGCATATGGATGTGGACCCAAGCCCGATCTCCTGAGCCACAATCCGCGCCACCGCAATAGGGTGCAGAATGTAAGGCTCGCCGGAGCGTCGTCGGACACCCTGATGCGCGCGTTTTGCAAAGCGGAAGGCTTTCTCTATAATTTCAACCTTCCGTCTATGATTAGAATGGAGATACACGTCAAGCAGAGCCTGATACTCCCTTTCTATCATTTCGTTTTCCTCGTCTGTATGTTTGTTCTGACTTTCCATCACTGTTCGTTTATCGCGGCAGTGATTTATTCGTCACGAATGCCGCTTGTTTTTAGGTCAACAAATATAATAATTAGAAATCAGAAGAGGTTTAAATTTTGTTCAATTTTTTACTTGAGCTACTTTTTTTTGAATGTATAGGTGTTTGAAGGCTGAAAAAGTGGCAGAGAGAATATTTTTTGTTACCTTTGTAGGCTTTTAAACATGATAGATCAGGCGACCATACAAAGAGTGTTTGACGCGGCAGACATCGTGGATGTCGTGTCTGATTACGTCACGCTTCAGCGACGCGGCGTGAACTATATCGGTCTTTGTCCTTTTCACAACGAAAAAACACCATCGTTCACGGTCTCTCCTGCTAAAAACATCTGCAAATGTTTCGGCTGCGGCAAGGGCGGAAATCCGGTCAACTTCATAATGGAACTTGAGAACCTCTCCTATATCGAGGCTATCAAATTTCTTGCTAAGAAGTACCATATAGAGATTGAAGAGAAGGAACTTACTCCCGAACAAGTGCAGCTCAACAACGAGAGGGAGAGCCTGCTGGCTTTGTCCGAATGGGCGTCTAAACATTTCTCAGACAATCTGAAAAATAATATAGAGGGAAAGTCTGTCGGATTGAGCTATTTCCTTCACAGAGGATTCCGTGAAGATATTATCAAGAAGTTCCAGCTAGGCTACGCTGTGGATAAGCGTGACTATTACACGCAAATGGCGCAGAAAAGCGGATTCAAACTCGAGTTCCTCGAAAAGTCCGGCTTGACTATTGTGAAGGAGAACAATTACCTGATAGACCGTTTTCATGGTCGAGCCATATTCCCTATTCATTCTATTTCCGGCAAAGTCATTGCATTTGGCGGCCGCGCTATACGCAAGGACGAGCAGGTGAAGTACCAAAATTCGCCGGAGTCTGAAATTTATCATAAAAGCCAGGCGCTTTACGGGCTCTTTTTTGCAAAGAATGCAATTATCAAGGAACAAAAGTGCTTTATTGTAGAAGGGTACGCAGATGTCATATCTATGGTGCAGGCTGGGGTGGAAAATGTTGTGGCTCCGTGTGGCACTGCGCTGACGGTGGAGCAGATAAGACTGCTGAAACGTATTCTGCCTTCGGTTGGGGCCGACACTGAGAATGGCAATAAAAACGTGACTATGCTGTATGACGGCGACTCTGCCGGAATGAACGCCGCGCTTAAAAATGGCAAACTGCTTCTTGAAGAGGGACTGAACGTGAAGGTGGTCGTGCTGCCGGAAGGCGAAGACCCGGACACATTCGCACAAAGCCATAACGCTAACGAGGTGGCTGATTATCTGAAGAATAACGAAGTTGATTATATTTTATTCAAAATAAACCATTCGCTGCCTTTGGTGGCTAATGACCCGATAAGAAAGTCGCAGCTTATAGCGGACTTGGCTGCTACCATCGCTGTCATTCCGGATATGATCAAACGCTCCGTATATATCAAGGAGTGCGCTTCTATTTTGGAAACCGACGAAAAGGTGTTCTATTCTCATGCCAATAAGGTGAGGAAGGAGAAGGCGGACAAGGAGATTGAACGACGCATAAGGGAAGAACAGCAAGGAGCTGCTCTTGGAGGTGTTGACGGCAAACCTGCTGAAAACTTGGCTGCACCGAATCCGTCTGCCGGTCCGGAATCTGCCGCGCCTGCTGTGAGAAGCGGCAGATTTGACCAGGAGGAGCTGAATATATTGAAATATGTGGTCAGATACGGCAATTGCGTCTTGTGCGAAATTCAAAACGAAGACGATGCAACGGACTTGCCTTGCAAGATGACCGTCTCCGAATATGTGGTGAACGACCTGAAAAACGACGGCATGGAGTTCTTCAATCCTTTGCATAAGAGGATTTTGGACGAAGTGGAGGCTCATTTGGATGATGCTGGATTCAGGGCAGACCGATTCTTCGGCTCTTATCCGGACCCGCAAGTCAGCGCTCTGGTGATGGACTTGCTTGCGGAGCAGTATCAGCTTAGTTACATACACTTCAACATGGCTAAGTATGAGCCTGCAAAGGAACTGGAAGAGACTCCCGCTCCGGCTCTCAAAAAAGGCGAAAACAAAAGCGCAGAACAGCTGGAAGAGGAGGAACGCATCAGAAAAGAGGAAGCCGAAAAAGAACTTAGAGAACGGCAGCTGCGGTATGCAGAACTGGCGGCGCAAGAGGCTCAAGACGAGATTATCAGCAGGCTTTTCGAACTCGTGCCTCATGTCGTGATGGATTTTAAGTATAAAGTGGTGGAAGCCAAGACTAACAGTCTGCGGGCAAAGCTTAAAAGCGAGAAGGATGTGGAGAAGATTATGGAGCTTATGCAGGAATTGGCTAAGTGGCAAGAGGTGCGCAAGGTTCTGTCTAAAAGGCTTGGCGAACGGATTGTAGTCAGACTTTAGGATTTTTAAGAAATACGTGCAAAAAAAATCTGCTGCCCTAAGCAACAGATTTTTTTTAGACAATCAAACAGGACTAAAACCTTAGTGTATATTATTACGAAACAGTCAATTTTAAGTTGTAAAATCGATGAAAGTTTCCTCTCATTAACTTACATTACAAATGTATGAAAAAACGCAAAACGAGTAAACTACAAAAAAACGTAGTTATTGCAAGTGATAAACACTTGAATTTTAGTACTTTATAAAATTTAAGCATTTCATTTTTTTCAAGATGTAAAAAAAAGTGCACGTTTTTTATCAATTTATTTCTTTTTTGCACTTTTATGCTTTAACTTTGCAACGGTTTTGGGCCGGGTGGCTTTAAGCCGTTTTTAGTCGCTTTTGTCATGGATTTTTCTATAATTAAGCCGCGATGAGTTTTTTAGACATCTAGTTTTGAGCTGATTATACTTGCAAAGGAACGACGTTGGCATCGTAACTGAGCGAATATTAGCAAGACGGACGAGATAAACAAAAAACATCCGCAAAAATATTTAGGATGAAAAGAACACAAAAACGCATTATTGCAAAAGCAACTATATATAAGAGAGAGACGATTATTAAGTGAAAAACACTATTAAAACAGTGTCCTTTTTGTTAGAACATTATCGGACGGCTGTTGTTTTCGGGCGGAAAAAATGCGGTTGCAGGAGCGTAGTTGATTACGGTTTTATAAAGGAATTTTATTTTTTTGTTTTTTTCTGAGTTTGAAATTTGAATTTAAGGAAGAACTGAAATGAGAGTGCTTTTTAGAATCTGCTGTGAGAATGGCAAGTAGGCGTTGCATTGAATTTGTAGATTTCTCTTTCACATGACGAATTGAAAACAGATAGACACTCAAGAGAGGGTGTTGACTTATATTTTTTTGTAATTAGTTTTTTAAGCAGTTTTTAACTTTTAAAAAAAAGGGCGATGAAAAATGTGAAAACTGGAGGCGGGCAGAATGAAGGAGCCTTGGAAAAAGGCCCTAATTATGCCAAGCTGTCGCCGATTTTTAGTTTGTTGGATACGTTGGATTTCATTTATCCTCACAATTCGTATGTGATAGATTATAATCGGCATGAGTATTTCTATATTTCACCGGGTACTCTAATCTTTTTCAAAGGTTACACCATTGAAGAGATCAAGAGAAAAGGGCATCTCATTTACAGAGAGGTACTTGAACAAGAGGATTATGAGCTTATGGTAAAGATGCTGCGTGCAAGTTATGTGCTGCAGGATAAGCTCACGTTAAAAGAGCGCAAGTCGATGTGTCTCTCCTTTGACCTTAAATTCAAAGGAAGGGGAGGCAAGTCATATTGCGTAAGACACAGTTATGCTCCGTATTTGTTTATGCCTAATGAAAATAGAATTTGGCTGACTTTCTGTAGCCTCCAATACTCGTCAAGAACAGAGTCCGGCGATGCAAGGCTCGTGGTTCGCAACTCTAACAAGAGTTTTTGTTACAACATAAATACGGAGATGTGGGAGGAGGCAAAATATTTCGACATTTCTGGAGTGGAACTGATTGTGCTTCGTAGGAATTACGAAGGGGTTCCTGACAAGCTCATCGCTGATGAGCTGTGCCTTTCTACGCATACCGTGGACTATCACAAGAGGCAGATTCTGAAAAAGCTCAAGTGCAAGTCCATGACGGAGGCTGTGTTAATCATGAAAGCGAACAATCTTTTGTGATTTTTCATGTACATTAATGTATTTGACTGATTTTCTATGGAAGATAAAAAAGAGGAGATAATTGAGGAGTTCAAGAGAGAGATCGGTTGCGGGACGTTCAAGGGCAAGCCTAATTACACAAAGCTGAAGCCCATTTCCCAATTGCTTGACGCAATGGAACTTGCAAGTCCGCACAGCGCTCTAATCTTGGACTTTTACAAGCACAATATTCACTACATTTCGCCGTCGTCGCTGCTTCTTTGCGGATATGACAGAAATGAGGTGATTAAGATGGGATATGATTTTTACAAAAAAATCTTCTCCGTTGAAGACCTGAAACGGTTCAAGGAACTCAATGTTGCATGTATAGATTTCATACGCACTTTACCGGCAGAAGACCGCGAAGGTGTATTCATGACATGCGACATCGTGCTGAAACATAAGGACGGCTACACGGTGAGTCTGAACAGAAAGGCGAAGCCTTATCTTTATACGGACGCCGGCGATTTGTGGATGGTGCTCTGCTGTACAAATTACTCTTTGTGCAAAGAGACCGGAGAGACTTATGTTGTGCTGCCAAAATGTAAAAAAAGGTACAAGTATTCCTTTAAGAAAAAGAGCTGGGAAGAGGTGTTTTACATAGAACTGACTGATACGGAAAAGATGGTTGTCTATTTTTGCCATATAGGCAAGACTGGCAAAGAAATTGCCGAGTACCTTTCTCTGTCTATTCACACGGTCTCTTATTACAAAAAGCAGATTTTGAAAAAGACAAACTGCACGTCGATGAAAGAGGCTCTTATCTTCTTGTCGGCTATAAGCAATTTTAAGTGACACTCTTGTAAATTAAGCCGAGATTAAATAAAGGACTCCGAGCCGCCTTCGGTTCGGAGTCTTTTTTATTGCACATTGTCGCTGTTCCTCAGCCAAGGCAAGTACCGAAGCATGAAATGCTCCTTTTGCAGTTCATCGTCAATTATAAGCAGACCGAAGTCGAAGATGTCTAAAGACACTTTGACAACGTTGTCTTCCTTTAGCTTATTCCAAAGTTCCTCTTTTTCGTCAGACTCGTGTATGTCTCCAATTACGCAGAAACTCTTTTTTGCAAGCCTCTCCTTTGTTTCGTTGAATACACGCATTGCCTTGTCTGCGTCGCTTATGTCTATGTAGAGCATATCCACACTGTCAAGCCTCTTCAAGGCGTTGCCAAGTTCGCCGACTGCGTCTCCGCAGATCATCTCAATGTTCTGAAATCCGGCACGTTTGAAATTTTTGACGTTTTGGTCGGCAATCTCTTTTTCTTGCTCAATAGTTACTATTTTTGAACGCGAGTCTGCTGCCGCAATGTACATTGTTGACATACCTAAAGACGTGCCAATCTCCAGAATGTTCTTGGGCTTGTAATGCACGGCAAGCCGCATTAGCATCTGGCTCAGATGCTTAGGCTTGCAGTCCCTTTTGATAATCTCTTCGAGCGTCATTGCTTTTCCGCCTACGTTTATCTTTAACCCGGATTTTTTAAGAATGGCTCTGACTTGCTCCACCAGTCCGTATTTATAGTATTGCAAATCCTCCTCTATCACGTTTGTGATTAAGTAGAAAAGCGAAGGAGAATGGATGCCGAATCCGCGTCTATGCTTCGCTTTCCAAAGATATTTTAAATAACGAAAATTCATATTTTCTCTTTGTCGAATAAGTTTTCTCTGTTTATAGCGGCAAACGCAAAATGCAGGTCGTTCCAGCTCACTTTATCGCCAAGCGCTATCTTGCACTCGCTTCTTGTCACGTCCGGATTTGCTGCCACAATTTTCTTCACCTTCTTTATTATCTGCGAAGATACAAAATCTTCTGCATTCAACACTCCGGATTCGATAAAATAAGTCAGGTGTTTTATTATTGTTCCAGTTGTCAGCCCTCTTTTTTCAGCAATAAGCTCTATATCTTTCACTTGCTTGTACATTTCCAATGTGACCTCTTTGGTAAAAGACTTGTCGTCAACCAGACTCTTTTCTGCCGTGTTTTTCTCTTGCACGTTTTTAGTCAGGCTATTGTCGGTCGTCATATTCAGTATGTCGTCTCCATATTTTTGCAACGTGACCTTCCCTATTCCTTTTATGAGCTGCAGCGTCTCTTTATTTTTCGGACAGATGTTAGATATTGCAATCAAAGCCTGCTGCTGCAGTATGGAGTAAGCAGGCACCCCCATCTCGTTCGCAAGTTCAGACCTCCATCTGCGTATTGCGTTGTAAAGGTCCGGATACCTTATGTCGTTGGAGGTTATTTTTTCAGACTGGCTTTTCCGCTTGCCCGGTGCCGTGACGTCTATGAGAGACTTGGACTTGGCCTCGATGTACGATTTTGTGCTGAAACCGTCCTGAGTCTGCCTGAGCGTGGCTGTCTTTATCCTGTACTCTACTTCAAAATACGTGAAAGCGTTTCCGTAACGTTTCATAGCCTCCTGATTGTCACTCTCTACAGAGTGTTCCAATATTGGTTTAAGCAGAGGTTCTATTATTTCGAGCAGATATTTGGCCCCGTTCTTAATCCTTGCCTGTATAGCTTCGTCAGACTCTATGTTGTCCGTGCCTATTTGATTGATCTGATGTCTGAATTTGTTCCCTACATTCTCTGCGCCTTCTTTCAGTTCCGCCAACGCCTCTTTTGTCTTGTTCACAAAATCAGGGTACAGACTGTAGAAGTACTCGTCAATTACGCGAGCAAGATTTTCCAACCCTGCCGTAAGCTGCATGAAATTGAACTGCTCGTTGAGCAGCATCTGGTAATATTCGGAGCGCATCCGTTTCACATCTTCCTTGCAAGGCGCTTTGCTTTCGGCTGTTTTGTTGAACTGCAATATTTCATGATTGCTGAAGAGCGAACCGCGGTCTATCTGAGAACTTAACACAAGCCCCTCCAGCGTTTTGCACCGGCTCAGAGCTACGTAAACCTGTCCATGCGTAAACGCCAGCCCCGCATCTACAATCACTTTATCAAACGTCAGCCCCTGACTTTTATGAATAGTGATGGCCCAAGCCAAACGCAAAGGATATTGCATGAAAACGCCTTCTACCTCCTCCTTTATCTCTTTGGTTGTTTTATCTATAGAGTATTTTTTATTCTCCCACTCCATCGGCTCTACTATGATAGGCTGCTCCATATCGTCAAGTTTGACCTCGATTTTCTCGCCGTCAAGACGATGCACAACGCCTATCTTTCCGTTGTAAAACCGTTTCTCTGCCGACGGGTCGTTCTTTATGAACATAACTTGTGCACCCTCTTTCAGTTCGAGGGTCTCCTCTGTCGGGAACGCCATTTTAGGAAAGTTTCCGCTTATCGTGGCCTCATATAAGTGCTTTTTCCCCTTGAGTTCAGACAAGCGTTTGTCATTTATGTTTCTTGCCTGATTGTTGTGTGTTGTCAGTATAATGTAGTTCTCTTCACTTTTTGGCTTGAAGTCCGTGCGGACACGTTTGTTCAGTGTTTGCAACGTTTCGTCGTCTATGTTGTTTTCGCGAATTTTGTTCAGAATGTCGATAAACACTTGGTCGGACTGCCTGAAGATGTGTTTCAGCTCGATGCAGGCGTAATTGGTCTGTTTCAGCGCTATGCTGTGAAAAAAGAACAGAGATGTATAGTACGGACTAAGCACCCTAATGTCTTCGTCCCTTACAACAGGAGGCAGCTGCTGTATGTCGCCAATCATGAGCAGCTGCACACCGCCAAAAGGCAAACGGCTCTTGCGTACGCGTTTCAGCACATAGTCAACCGCATCGAGCAGGTCGGCTCGGACCATACTGATTTCGTCTATCACCAGCAGGTCTAAACTTTTGATTATATTTATTTTGTCTTTGTTGAATTTGTAAGGCTCTTCTTTACGTTGTATTCCAGGATCCGGAATGAACGGCCCAAGGTCAAGCTGAAAAAAAGAGTGAATAGTCACACCGCCGGCATTGATAGCTGCCACGCCCGTCGGCGCAACTACAACCATGCGCTTGTAACTTTGCCTCTGCAGTTTCCGGAGAAATGTGGTTTTTCCCGTACCGGCTTTGCCCGTCAGAAACAGGTTCACGCCCGTGTTCTCTATCAGGTCATACGCTAACTCAAGCTGCGAGTTTGTCTGTTCTTTAAAACAAGATTCTTTTTCCATCGATTGAATTTTTTATGTGAGCAAGCGGACAATGTAATGCCGCAAAAGTCAAAGTCCGGATTTGACATCCCGAACTTTGACTATGCAAATGTAATATTAATCTTTTGTTTTTCTTAACTATAGAATAAAAAAGGTTTATTCCTGACAAGTTTTTTGCAGAGACTTCTATAAATTACGATTTTATATTTTGAAATTATAAATTCTGTTTCGGATGCTTTTGAAGAGCATTTCGACCTAATTTATAGAATCTGCCTTAAATCACGAAGCGACGAACGCTAATCGTCAATCTATATAAACTGCCTTCACTTTTTGCAGATGTCCTTCAAAAACAGCGTTCTTTTAAGATTGTAAAACTCAATGAAGTCCGGGACGGAACTGTGACCAGGATATGGAGCATAATGATGCGTCACATCACCTTTCACATTTCGCCAGACAAGACCGTATGCCACAGGGTGTTTAGAGAGGATAGAGTCTGCAACTTCAGTCCACCAGCGTTCGTAAGGTATTCCTTCGAATCCCATTTCGGTCACAGCAACCGGTTTGTCATGTTTCAGTCCGACAGTCGTGAGCATAGACAGTATGGTGTTCAGATTTTCAGCATACCGAGCGTTTCCATCTTTCAAGCTCATTCCTTCGTCCAAATATTCGTAAGCATCAACGCCAAGCAAGTCAACGAGGTCGTCGCCGGGATACCGTTCAAGATAGATGACAGAGTCGCCACCGCACTCCATACCCGGCGAGTAGGCGTATATCAGATGGTCTGCACCAGATTTGTCGAGAGCTTTACGGGTCATTTTCCACAAGTCAACATACTGTTCCGGAGTGCAATGGCTTGCGCCCCACCAGAACCAGTTTCCCGTGTGTTCGTGCCAAGGTCTGAAAAGAATCGGTATCTTTTCGCCGTCTTCAGTTTTCACGGAGTTCAGGAAATCGGCAAGCCGATTTAGCCAAACTTGGAATTTGTCGTGATTAGAGCCGCCTTCTAAGACAGACGCAACGGTTCTTTCTTTACTGTTCAGAGCCGCAGTGTCGTTTTCTATCCATGAGCTTCCGCCGCTCAAAGGATTGTTCAGATGCCAGCTTGCCGTAACAATTCCCCCGCGTCTATAGTGAGCCACCATCTCTTTTCTGATCATGTCAAACGGGACAAAATCGAGAGATAGAGAATCGCCCAGTTCTATATGTCCAAGGTCAAAACTGATAATAGCAGGATAGTCTCCGCACACATCTCTGACGTCGCATCGCCCTTCCGTGAATGTCCAGCTTCTCTCTTCGCCGTTCACACGTTCGCGCCCGTAGAGCGTAGCGTCGTGATGACCAAACATATATCCATCCGAAGACGAAGAACGAAGATAAGCTAACAAACTGTCGGCACGCAAGCTTCTTCCTTTGAGCACTGCCGCTTTTTCAGAATCAAGACAACTCGTCATGTTCATAAGAATAAAAACTGTGAATAATGTAAAATGTATAAATTTCATGGGTTATTTTTTACGCAAAGAAAGTATTGATTTTGGGCATATACCGACATTATTTTAACCAAATATTTGTAAAATGTAAAATATGCAACTTCTAAAAATTTAGTTTAGTGATTTTCATTATCTGAAATAAAAAAAAGATTGGTTTGAAAGATATTTTTCAGGCAACTTCTACAATTTGCGATTTTTATTATTTTTGTCATAAATTCCGTTTCGGATGCTTTTGAGTTCATTATCCTTATCTTGCTCATATTCTCTTAGTCAGACACACCAAAACAGCCTTCCGGCTGATTAAAAGATTACCTTAAAGCGGAAGACATTGACTAAATTTACAGAAGCGACTTCTTTTTATACATTTCCCTGAACTCTTTTGGAGAGCAGTTTTTATTTTTCTTGAAAAGGCGGTTGAAGTTGGAAATATTATTAAAGCCGCATTCGTAACATATTTCGGAAACTGTATTTGTTGTGGAGAAAAGAAGTCGCGCGGCATGTCCTAAGCGAATATCAACAATGTAGTCAGAGAGGCTCTTTCCGGTTCTAAGCTTGAAAAATCGGCTGAAAGAGACTGGCGACATCTTTACCATTTCGGACAGTTGTTTGAGCCTTATCTCTTCCTTGTAGTGCTCATTAATGTAGTTCTGCACCAAACGAACGCGCCTGCTGTCTGAGTTTATGTTTACTTTGGAGAACGAGTTGCTGGACAGTGTGTACGCCTCCTCGCAAAGCGACAGTTCGTAAAGTATTGCGAAGAATTTCAGAGTTGCGTAAAACCCGTCCTTTTCGGCAGGCAAGGAGACAAGGCTGTCATAAACTTTAAGTATTGCGGATTCTGGAAAACAAAGCCCTTTCTGAGCCTTTTCAAGCATATTCTTTATTGTGAAGAATTGATTTTTAGAGAGAAGCACGTCTGGTATCGTTTCGGCAGAAAACTGTATAGTAATCTCTTTTATCTCTTCAGACTCACATTTATATTGCTCCCAGATATGCTCCAGCTGGCTGCCTGTAATAAGGACAAGATCATAATCGCCAATAACCTCAGAGCTGTCGCCGACAGTCCTTCTTGCTCCGTTTGCGTTTTGGCAGAACGTCAGTTCGCACTCCTCATGGCAATGTATAGGAAAGTCGAAGCGAGCCTTCCTTCTATCTGCAATGTAAAACACGTCGTTGTTAGACAGCGGCGTTATCTCTTCTATTATTTCGTTGTTCTGTTTCATTGCAGATTTCCGTGAGAAAAAGAGACGCAGTTTCACCTGCATCTCTTTTTTATAAAAACATTAAAAATAGGAGTTTTTGTCAGCAAAACTTTATCA
Organism: Paludibacteraceae bacterium; assembly: GCA_017632345.1. Taxonomy (GTDB): domain Bacteria; phylum Bacteroidota; class Bacteroidia; order Bacteroidales; family Paludibacteraceae; genus RGIG9379. Next base: position 19,501 of record JAGBRL010000089.1, on the reverse strand, counting down.
AGTCTTTTATAAGGACAGACAAATTCGCCTGCGCTTTTTTCGTGTTCTCTTGCACCTCGTCGTGAGAAACCTCATTGATGTTTGCGTCAAGTCCCACGTTAGCGACGATGGATATTCCGAAGCATTTTATTCCTGCATGATGAGCCACGATAACCTCCGGCACAGTTGACATACCAACCGTGTCACCGCCAATTTTATGAAAATAGCGGTATTCTGCAAGAGTCTCGAACGAAGGGCCTTGAGTTCCCACATACACACCTTTTTTGTAAGGTATGTTATGTTTAGCCGCAATCTCCTCTGCTTTCGCTATCAGTTTTTTGTTATAAGCATCACCCATATCAGGGAAGCGAGTTCCAAGTTCCTCTATGTTAGGTCCTCTGAGCGGATGCTCCGGGAACATATTCAGATGGTCTGTGATGAACATGATGTCGCCCGGCACAAACTCCGGATTTAGTCCGCCCGCAGCATTTGACACAATAAGCGTCTCAATGCCGAACACCTTCATCACACGTTCCGGGAACGTTATTTCAGACATCGAATAACCCTCGTAGTAGTGCAGTCTGCCTTGCATTGCCATGACCTGCACACCCTCAAGGTAACCGAAGAGCAAGCATCCCTGATGACCTGCCACTGTGCTGGTTTTGAAATTAGGAATCTCCGAATAAGGAATCTTGTCAGCAACCTCAATATTCTTAGCTAAATCGCCCAAACCCGTGCCCAAAATAATGGCAACCTTAGGACGAAGCGCGGTTCTCGACTTTAGAAAATCGCACGTGTTATTTATTTTTTGCCACATAATTTTAAAATTTGTTTGTCGAAGTCCTCGCCTCCATAAAGGAAGCTGATGAACATCGGGATGTGATAAATATGATTTTTCAGACTCTCCGGAAAATTAGGGTCATTCTTCATTCTGACCGCATCTTTTTCCGTCGTTATTATTATTTTCTTTTCTGAACTTAACTTTCCAAACGCCTTCTCTATATTTGAATAGTCATTTTTAGAAAAGTTGTGATGGTCAGAAAAGTTAATCGCTTCTGCGTTTTTAACCAGTTTCCTCACATACTCTTCAAACGGAGCCGGATTTGCTATGCCGGTCAGCAAGAGAGCTTCATAGTCGGAGATGGAGTCCGCTCTAACCTCTTTGCCGTTAGCTTCAAAAACAGCCTTCGGCTCGTCATATTTAGTTGTGGTGAAGTGCAAAGACTGATAAGGGTAGAGTTTCAGTTTCTTCCCTATAATCCTAAATTCAATCGGCTTTATGTCTGCCGGGCACTTCGTCACGACCACAATCTGCGCTCTGTCCTTAGATTTTGCTGGCTCCCGCAGGTTGCCGGCAGGAAAGAGCAGGTCGTCCGTTATCAACCTGTTGTAGTCTATTAGCAGAATAGACAAGTCCAGAGTCACGTACCTGTGCTGAAAAGCGTCGTCCAGCAAAAACACGTCAGGCCTTGGCTTCACGGAAGAAAGCACCTTTTCAATCCCCCTGCATCTGTTCCCGTCAACTGCAAGTGTTATGTCAGGGAATTTCTGCTTAATCTGATACGGTTCGTCGCCAATATCCCTTGGAGACGATTTGCGCGAAGACAGAACAAAGCCGCTTGTCTTTCGTTTATAACCTCTGCTTAGCACGCAGACAGCATAATTGTCTTTGAGCAGACGCACAAGATACTCCGTAACCGGGGTTTTGCCAGTTCCGCCCATTGTGATATTACCCACGCATATAACCTTGCTTCCGGACGCGCGGTAACTCCTCGACTTTAAAACTTTAATGTTAAAAAGCCAATTGCGAAAAATCACCACCGCCCCGTAGATTAAAGAGAACGGGTAAAGCAATATTTTTATGAACAAAGAATCCCTCATACGCAATTCTGATGCTACAATTCCAAGGCTCTGCCGATACGTCGAACACAACCCGGATTTCTTGAAAAACCGTTTGAAAACACCCCTAAAGAACCGCCGCAAAACCTCTGCAGAACGCCGTGAATTTAAGTCTCACAGTCCTAAGCAACCCTTTAGAATTTACAAGATATAACTTATTTTTATACAAAGCAAAAAAGATAGCAAGAAAAAAGCGATATATGTTTTATAACATATAAAATAACAACATTTTAGTTTCTTTGGTATTTTACATACGTATTAAAACAAAGATTTGAGATGGTTGAGCAGAATTATAAGGCAACATCTGCAAATTACGATTTTTCATTTTTTTCATAAAACCCATATCAGAGGCTTTTGAATTCATTCTCCTTATCTTGCTCATATTCACTCAGTCACGATCTCACATCGCTCCTTCGCTAATATAATCAACCTAAGTAAAACGCTCTTCAAAATCAATCAGGCTGCCTATACAGTTTTTACACTATAACAAGCAACCTGACTGAATGTCATAAAAATCAGTTGTTTCTGATTTGTCTAAATCACAGATATTTATTTAGTCATATCACGATACAACTTAGGAACTTCGCCATACTGAGGCATTTTTCCGTCCCACTTCTCAATAAACATCTGCTGGATGATAAGAGGTGTGAGGGCTGACGCTTTCAGGTCGTTGACCTTCTTTTCTGCCTCCGCCGCAATGACTTTAGCCTTTGCTTCAGCTTCGGCCTGACGCAATTTATTTTCTGCCTGATAAGCCTCCTGTGTTGTACGGTTCTTAGCGTCAATAGCGTCCTTCAGAGACTGAGGCGCCGTGATATTAGAAGTAAGCTGCTGGAAAATAAAACCTTCCTTGTTCAGTTCGTCAACCAGCATTTTCTGAACAGCCAGTTCAAAATCCTGTCTGTTGCTAATCAACGAGTCTGACGGGAACTGATTGGCTACAATACGGTAGCTGTCCATGATGACATTACGGATATAGCCATCCTCCAATTCACCAAGACTTCTTCTGTACTGGCGGAACATCTGAGGCACCCGACTTCTGTCAACATAGTAAGAGAAAGTAGGGTCAACCGTAAACTCGGAACCATCCTTCGCATTCACGTAAAAAGGCGAATAATCCTTCACCTGTGTAAATGTAGGGAACTCATGAATCTGAGTGAACAGAGGCAGATAGAAGACCCATCCGGTCACCTCCGTGATGTCGTCAACACCTCTGTTGTCGCCCACAAGGTTCACCTTAATGCCCACGCATCCAGCATCAATTCGCTCAACACCCACAAACAATTTACAAAAGACACCTATTCCGACCAACAGAACAAATGTGATCAATAAAACACGCATCGATTTCATATTACAATATATTTAAAAATATTAAAACAAGCACTATCACCAAAACATGCGCAGAATCCAACGAAAGCTTGTCGCCCAACGGAATCTTTGGCACATTCAGAGAATTAAATATTCTCTGGCAAAAATCGCTCACAACCTTATGGTAGTCCAGCAACTTCTGAAACCGAGGGTACATTTTGTCCCTGTACTGCGCCAGTTTCCAACCCATGACGTAAAAAAACAAGAAAAACGAAAGAGCAATTTTAATAAATGTAGAAAAGAATCCACTTCCGCCGCCACCGGCAGTCTCTGTTTCTACAGAAAAAGAGCTGAAGCCCAGCAATATTGCCACTAACACGCACGCTACAAATATCAATACGACATCAAATTTCTTCATGACCTTTTATTATATATCATTATCAAGCTCATACACATTTATGATCAGAGCAATTTATAAAATCACATCATCGAAACCCTTCTGAAACAAAACATCATACGAGTTCCGCAGAACAAATGTACAATTTTTTTTGAGATTATTCACCTCTCATTAAAAAAATAGTTTGACGATTATACCTATTCTTTCATAAAAAACACATCTAAAGAACTTTGGTTCTGCCTTCAATGCTAAAATCATCTAAAGAAGAGTTCTATAAATTCATCGTTTATAATTAAAAAAGCACAAATCGCGGGTTGATAAACTTTTCGGCACTTTTTGATTTATTCCGGCAACCTGCTGATTGTCAGTCGGTCACAGACTTTGCGCTGCATCCTTCTTTCTCTCAGCAATTTACTCAAAATGAATTTACAGAACCCACCTAAAACAAAAAAGCCTGCACCCCGAGGAGCGCAAGCTTTAGTCCATATTTGTTTTTATAAATTCACCTTTACTAAAATCACATTCTTTCAGGCACCTCTATGCCAAGCAAGCTCATACCTGTTTTGATAACCGCCGCAATTTTCTTAGAAAGCAATAATCTGAACACCTTCAGAGCCTCGTTCTCCTCCTTCAGGATAGAGAAGTCATGATAAAACGAGTTGTACTGCTTCACAAGTTCGTACACATAATTAGCGATAAGAGCAGGACTGTACTCTGAGCCAGCCTGAGCCACAACCGCAGGGAAATTTGCAAGGCTCTGAATCAAGTTAGACTCTACGTCAGACAAAGTCAGACCTTCATCTGCAGCGTCAGGCAAATTTATACCTGCCTCCGCAGCCTTTCTCAGCACAGAGCAAATTCTCGCATGCGTATATTGAATGAAAGGCCCTGTATTTCCGTTAAAATCTATAGATTCCTTCGGATTGAAAAGCATATTTTTACGAGGGTCAACCTTCAATATGAAATACTTCAGCGCTCCAAGTCCGCAGATACGCGCAATATTGTCAACCTCAGCATCACTCAGACCGTCAAGTTTACCAAGTTCCTGAGACACCTCTTTGGCAGTGCCCACCATTTCGTCCATAAGGTCGTCAGCGTCCACCACTGTACCCTCGCGCGACTTCATCTTGCCTTCCGGCAGTTCCACCATACCATAAGAGAAATGCACAAGGTCCTTGCCCCATGAGAAGCCTAGTCTATCCAGCAAGATAGACAGAACCTGGAAGTGGTAGTTTTGCTCATTGCCCACAACATATATCATCTTGTCTATCGCATACTCGTTGAATCTCTGAGTAGCCGTACCGATATCCTGAGTCATGTAAACCGAAGTTCCGTCAGCACGGAGCAGCAGTTTTTCGTCCAGACCGTTTTCTGCGAGGTCTGCCCATACAGAGCCATCCTCACGTTTATAGAACACGCCCTTTTCAAGCCCTTCGTTAACCTTCGCCTTTCCGTCGAGATAAGTAGTAGATTCATAATAAATCTTATCAAATCCAACGCCAAGACGCTTGTAAGTCTCGTCAAATCCGGCGTAAACCCACTGGTTCATCATGTTCCACAACTCGCGCACCTCTTTATCTCCATCCTCCCACTTTTTCAGCATAGCCTGAGCCTCTAGCAGCAACGGAGCCTCTTTCTTAGCCTCCTCTTCGCTTTTGCCCTGAGCTATAAGTTCCTTTATCTGAGCCTTATACTCCACATCAAACTTCACGTAATAGTCGCCCACAAGATGGTCGCCCTTCTTTCCAGACGATTCAGGCGTCTCGCCGTTGCCGAACTTCTGCCACGCGAGCATAGACTTGCAAATATGAATACCCCTGTCGTTCACGATGTTAGTCTTGACAACCTTATAACCGTTAGCCTCAAGCACTTTGCACAAGCTGTAGCCAAGCAGATTGTTTCTGATATGACCGAGGTGCAACGGCTTGTTTGTGTTTGGCGACGAATACTCCACCATGTAAAGCGGAGAATTTTCAGTAACCGGCTTAGTGCCGAAAGCGTCGTCCGCCAAAATTCCGTTAAACAGATTCAGCCAGTAGTTCTTTGCAATCGACAAGTTCAAGAAACCTTTGATAACGTTAAACTTCGCCACCATAGGCGAGTCCGTCAAAGCCTCGCCAATCTCTTTAGCCGTATCCTCTGGACCCTTTTTAGAGATTTTCAGAAAAGGGAAAACCACCAAAGTCAAATCGCCTTCAAACTCCTTCTTAGTTGCTGAAATCTGCACCATTTTAGAGTCAACGCTTTGTCCATACAGCTTATCTATCGCCGCAATAACGGCCTGTGTCAATTCATTTATCATAACGCAATAATTATATTCTGAAAATATATTCCGCAAAGTTAGTTAAAAGTTAGGAACTGATTAAATTTTAGAGAGAATAAATTTAGACAACTTCAAATTTCACATTACAAGCAGAACTTTTTGCCAACCAAACCAAGGCAAATTATACAAATTAAGTTTTATGTCGATTTTGCTTCAAACAACTTTGGAGCCGATTTGTCTGTCTTGCTCACATTTACAGAAACTTTAAGACACAGCCGTTCACAAACAAAAAGGTTCCGGCCCCAGAAGAAGCCGAAACCTTTGCCTTGATGTTCAGGATACTTATTTTTTGCCCTTTTCGAACATTTCTTTTATACCGGCCATGCTTCCCAATACAGCAGTAGCTTCGTAAGGCAAGTAAACGGTCTTGTTGTCCTTTCCGCTTGTCATCTCCTTCAAAGACTCTATGTACTTAGTAGCCAAAAGGTAAGAAGCCGGATCGGAGTTAGTTCCCGCGATAGCGCGCGTAATCTTTTCGATAGCCGCAGCCTCTGCCTCTGCCTGCAAAATTTTAGCCTGAGCCTCACCTTCCGCGCGAAGAATCTGCGATTCCTTTTCAGCCGAAGCAGTGTTGATTTGCGACTGCTTTTCACCCTCAGACTTCAAGATAGCCGACTGCTTTTCACCCTCAGCGTTCAAGATGTCCGCACGACGCTTACGTTCAGCCTGCATCTGCTGCTCCATCGCGTCACGCACAGAGTTCGGAGGAGTGATGTCCTGAAGTTCCACACGGTTCACCTTAACACCCCACTTGTTAGTAGCGTCGTCAAGCACCGAGCGCAACTTAGAGTTGATAGTGTCACGCGAAGTCAAAGACTCGTCCAGTTCAAGCTCCCCAATAATGTTACGGAGCGTTGTCTGAGTAAGCTTTTCGATAGCGTTCGGAAGATTGTCAATTTCATAAACTGCCTTCAGCGGGTCCATAATCTGGAAATACAGAAGCGCGTTGATTTCAGTCACGACGTTATCCTTCGTGATCACATTCTGCTTAGGGAAATCGTAAACCTGCTCACGAAGGTCAATTCTGTCAGTTTTACGAACGTAAACATACATGTGTCCGTTCACATTCTGCACACTACGAACGTCTATTTCCCTTGTACGGTCAATGATAGGCCATACATAATTGATGCCCGAAGACAACGTTCTGTCGTAACGTCCGAGACGTTCTACGATACGAGTTTCCGACTGAGGTATAATCTGAAACCCTTTCAAAGCTAAGATAACGACCACAGCCGCCAATCCTAATAAAACATACATTCCCATTTTTAAACTTTTTTTACCGTTATTATAATACTGTTTATTTCCAAAATCTCAACAACGTCTCCTTTTTTCAACAGCGAGCCATCTTCCGACACTGCCTTCCAATTGTCGCCATCTATTAAAACTCGACCACCCAGCTCAGTGAAATCATCCTCCACCACTCCTCTACGCCCTACCATAGCATGAACGTTCGTCTTCAGTTCAACTTCTGACTTCTGCGTCATTCGCAAAGCCAGCGGTCTCACAAAAACAAAGCTCAGAACCGTCAATACGCTGAAGACCAAAAGCTGCATTTCAAACGACATTCCAATGCCAGACGCTATAGCCGCACCTATCGCCCCGAAAGCGAAACTCAAGAAAGCGAAACTAATAGTAAACACCTCGACCACAACAAAGAGCAGAGCCAGTATCGCCCAATATTGCCAAATTATCACAAAACCGTCCATAACCTTTACATTTTAGAGTTTGAGCGAAAATAACAAAAATAAATGACAATTCAAAGAGCTAAAGGCTGTTTTTTTTGAAGAATTCCGTTCATTTTTCTGAATATATTTTTCAGTAACGCAAACGCCAAATTCGTTCTTTTGCCAAACCCTCCAGACTTGGAGAACATTGCTATTTAATCTCCCGTTGCCCGGCCTCCGCCTGCCATAAACTATCGCCCTTTATTTAACATTATTCAAATATCGCGCCAAACATTAAAACCGCTCACGGCAAATCCATTTAAATTTTCTTAAGACATAACACGTTGATACTCTCTCCCAGACTAAAAGAAAGCAAAGAGCAAGACCTGAATCTCTTACAGGAATTTCATCCGTAAACATAAAAAAGAGGAGATCTCTTAACAAAAAAGGAATTTTCATAAAAGAAAATTCCTTTCCCGCATCTTTAGGCTAATGTTCGAAAACATCATCGTCCCAAATACATCTTTTTCAGCAGCTCCATATAAACATTTATGTTTCCTGTTTCCTGCAGCACTTTCAAGTTATCGTCAGAAATCACGATATTACGGTAACTAACGCCCTTAAGCGCATTCTTTATCTCTGCATTTTTGACGAACTGCATCAGATAAGACTTAGCCACGTCCGCCGACGGCAAAGAGCCTACCACTACTGCCGCTTTCGCGCCTTTCACGCTTGCTTGCGAAACAGAGAGGTTCAGCAAAGGCTGAGAGGCGTTGTGCTTGTCTATCGCAGTCTTCGCCTTGCCGAAGTCGAACGGACCGCCGTTCACAAGTATCACGAACTTATGAGAAGCATCCTTATCATATGTGTAAAGACCTTTATACTTTTTAAGTTCCTTTTTCGGCTTTTCAGCAGGAGGAGCCGGCTTTTCCGGAGCAGCGACCGGCTTCTGGTCCAGCACAGGCGTTTTCACCTCGCTTGTCAGTGCCGAGTCTTGCTTAACCACAGGAACGTTGCCTTCAGGCTTTTGAGCAGCCGGAGCCTCCGTTTCCGCCTTTTTTTCAACAGGAGCCGCAACCTTGGCCTTCATAAGATCTTCGCCCTCCTTTATATCCAATTTAGCCTCTTTAGTAATATCTTCCACCGCCTTTTCATCGCCAACAAGCTCAACCTTGAATCCGTCATTCTTAGACTTTCTGCGCGAAGCGATACTGTCACGATAGAAACACTCGTAATCCTCCAGCGTGAATCCACGTCCGATAAGGTCGCTATTCTCCTCGGATATGACAAAACACTTGTATTCTTTGCCATTGAGCATCTTCTTGATGCCTTCGTCCTTCACATAACCATCTGCGTACCACTGAGCCTCCTCAATATTTTCAAGCCCAGCCACGGTCAGCATACCATTTTTCACCCTCAAATCAAAATCCTTCACAAGGAATTTAGTGAAGTTATACGTAGCCGTTTCGTACAGCAGCACATTTTCCTGCACATCGTCCGGGTTAGTCACGACACAGAACAAGCACGGCGAATCGTCGCTAACACGGAAACCGCGCGCCAGGGCGTCCTCGTCTATTTCCGCCCTGCCCACAATCTGCTCGTCTCTCATAGACATAAGTCCGGCAGCCGACCCCGCCATAGGAGTCTGTCCCTGATTCATCAAAGCAAGAACATCCTTAGCCATCGAGGCCACATCACTTTCAGGATACCTGACAAGCAAGTCGTTAAGAGAAGACTTCAGAGAATCTCTCTCGCCCATCTTACCTACGCTCAACGACTTAAGCAGCAAGAACTTAGGCACTAACGGAGATACAGGATACTCCTTCTCCACATAATCCACATTATCAATAACATTTTTAAAATTGCCGGCAACAAACTCTTTGTAGGTCGCAGCATAGATAGAGTCCTGCTCCGTCTGCATACGTTCAAGTTTCAGCCTATAATCCGGCTGAGAAAGAATCTTTGCATAATTGCTTTCCGGGCACTCCGCCACAAGCTTACGCGCATACGAATCAGCCGTGCCTTCGTCTTTCTGCTTTTTAAACATCTGATAGCAATAGAAGTAACCGTCAGCCACACGCTTATCCTTAGGGAATCTTCTCGCAAATTCATTAAACGTAGCCTCAGCCTTAGGATAATCAGCCAGTTTTTCATTATAAACCACACCCATATTGAACAGGGCGTCTGCAATCATCACATCAGACCTGATTTTCTGCTCTTCTGTAAACGGAATCTGCCTCAAGTAATATTCCACGCTCTTCGGGTTATTCTCCGCACTAGCCAAAGCCCTTTCCGCTTTAGCAGAGTCGTCAAGCATATCGTCGTCAGACTCCTCATTTTCAGCAAGTTCGTCAGAGAATATTATAGTCTTGTTTTTTCTGTTCCAGTTATCCTCCAGTTTTCTCACACCATACTTGCGCTGGAACTCAAGTTTACCCTTTTCCACAGCGCTTTTGTTGTAGAAATACCACTCAGCACGCTGATTTCCGCCCAACGCTCGCCTGTCCATGATTGCCACATTCTCAATCTCCATGTCAAGCTGTTGGTTTCTTAACCATTCCTGCTCCTGACGCTCCCGTTCTGCCTTCTCTTCCTCCTCTATCTTCTTGATAACGCTCTTGATAACAGCCACACGCTCCTCCTTCGGCATAGCCGCAAGCTTCTGCAAACTGTCCTGCAAAGTCACTGTTTCGTTATCCTTTGCAAGTTCGTCCAAGATAGCCGCAAGATTAGATATTTTCTCGTAATCACGATGCTCATGGTCTATGATCGTCGCCGCCTCAGAATAGCAAGGCTGCGCGTTAAAATAATCGCCTTTCTCGTAATACAATCCGCCGAGCGTGATTAACGACTGAGCCTTCTCCTTGCCATGACGCGTGCTCTTCTCTGCGGAAAGCTTATAATTTTCCACCGCATTAACAGTGTCTTTATCAGCAAGATAAATATTACCAATTGCATAATAGACCTGATCCTGATAATCCGTGTTCTTGTCATTTTTCGCCATACGGTGCAGCGACTTCACTATCTTTTCTCTATCCTGCCCGCCGTAAACCTCTGTCTGACGTATTTTAGCGTTAAAAGCCATTTCGTAAGGCGGATTGGTAGAAATCAGCTCTTCGTACAACATAAAAGCCTTTTGGTCCTCACCTAACTCCTGGCAAATCTGCCCGGCGGCAAACAAAAAACGCCGCTTCTGCTTTTTATCCTTCTCAAGAGATATTGCAGTCTCAAGAAAAGGCAAAGCCTCCTTCAGTTCGTACTGTTTGATTTTAAGGTCTGCATAAGCACCTGAATACAAGCAGTTTATTTCCGGCGTAAAGTGCTCGTCAGACAAATTAGAAAGAATTTCGTCGGCCTCATAAAGCCAGTCCATCTCCTTAAAAGAGCGAGCCTTCCATATTGCAGCCTTAGCACACAGCGCAGGGTCTTCGGAGAAATGCTTCATCACATATGTGAAGATTGAAGAGGCAGCAAGATAGTCTCCAGAGTAAAACTTAGCCCGCCCCATAAGCATCCACACATCGTCAATCATTGTGTTGAACTCCTCTTTATTGTAGAACGCCATGTACTCAGGGTCGCGCGTCTTGTTCATGTTTTTCTTCGGCTTCTTCTTTATGGAATGCTCCTTCAGGGCCTTTTCGCACTTTGTCACGGCACGCCCCATGTCGCTTTTTGCAACCCCAGACTTTCCAGACGGATAGACATCTATAATCTGCGAATAATTTGGAGCATAGTCTTCCTCTACTCTGTCATAACCTCTTTTAAACGATTCGTTTGCATTGAAATAGACATTATAACGTGTTGTGACTGAATGATATGCACGATTCAAGCCTGTATTTTTCTTTACAGAACACCCATACAGCAGAAGCGCCGACGCAGCGCTTAAAAGGATAACTAAATATCTAGTTTTCAAATTCACTTCCATTAATTTAAATTACTTGGCAATTTTTTCGCATTAGCCATATGTTAATAACGAAAATCCGTTCAAAAAATTGCACCAGAAAACGTCGCCTGAACATAAAAAAACAAACAAGCGCTCGCTTAGCTGACACACTTTTCCAATTCACAAAGGTAATCAAAATTATGCTTCTTGCAAAAAATATAGCCAGGCAACCTCTATAAATTACGTTTTGTTTTTCATGTTCCAAAATTTGTTTCGGACGCCATCAACTTAATTTATAGAAATTGCCTAATTTACCTAAAACAGGCTGAACGCACATCATTTTCTTGTGCCGGAGCCCCACATAAGCTTAGAGCGCAAAGTCTGGAAGAAATCCTGGTCTTCGAGCCTGATGACCTTAGTCGTGAACGCAGCCTTCTTTATCTTCAGCTTTGTCTTTTCATTGAACACGTTATTTCGGCCGTCCAGCGCGATAAGGAAATGTTTGTTACGGCTCTCCACCACTATTTCTATTTCCCATGCGTCCGGAATTATAAGCGGCCTCACATTCAGGCTATGAGGAGCTACTGGCGTGATAATGAAATCATTAGCCTGCGGCACGACAATAGGTCCGCCCACGCTCATAGAATAAGCGGTTGAACCTGTAGATGTAGAGATAAGAAGTCCGTCGGCCTGATATGTGTTAAGAAAGACGCCGTTCACCCAAGTATGAATAGAGATCATTGCCGACGAATCCTGTTTCAGCACCGCAATTTCGTTCAGCGCGTAGTTGAAATCTGTATAAGAATGGTCTTCGGTGTAAAGCCTCAACCACGACCTCTCCTCGATGTGGCATTTGCCGGCAAATAAGCAAGCCACAGCCTTGTCAATCTCGTTACCGTCAACATCGGCGAGAAACCCGAGCCGTCCGGCATTAATACCAATTATAGGGATTCTCTTCTTTCCTATTTTAGCCGAGCTTCTTATGAAAGTGCCGTCGCCGCCAATACTGAAAGCCGTGTCGGCCGTAAAGTCTGTGCCCGAAACAGTTTCGTCAATTTCGCTGATGCACACATTCCGCTCTTTAAGGAACTGGAGGAATTCCTCTTCAACAACGATAGAAACGCCGTTGTGCCTTTTCAAAGCCCGAATCAGAGTGGCCGTATAATCAGCGACCTCATTTCTGAATTTATTTCCGAAAATAATTATTCTCATAACGTATAAATTTAAGAGTCAAAGAGGCCGGTTCTCAAAAAGCGCAATAGTCACGCGAATGCAGAACCGACAGATTTTTCGCACTGTCATCAAAAGGCAGGCAGCGGCGCTTTCAGAGAAACAAGCAGACGCAGAAAATTGTTCAACCGCCGAAAGTCATCCTCAAAACAAAAAAAGGGGCACAAAGCCCCTCTCTTTATAATCGTACCGAACACAATTATTTCTTGTTGCGGTTTCCGTAGCGGCTCATGAACTTGTCCACACGTCCTGCAGTGTCCACCATCTTAGCCTTACCAGTAAAGAAAGGGTGAGACGAGCTTGAGATTTCAAGCTTAATCAAAGGCAATGTTTCACCGTCGATTTCGATTGTGTCCTTTGTGTTTGCTGTAGAGCGAGAAATGAATACATCACCGTTTGACATATCCTTGAACGCCACTGGGCGATAGTTTTCTGGATGAATATCTTTCTTCATTGCGAATTTTTTTTAATTTTTAATACTAAATAATTTTGGTAACTATTTTGTGATCGCAGCGCAAATTTACAAAGAATATTTGTTCTAAAAAACATAATTCTTATTTTTGTGGTGATTTTTTTGAACAAAAAACAAATAATTAATCATAATTAACTGATACTGAATTAATTAAAATAAATTAATAATTGATTAAAAATTTTAAAGGAGGTAGTGAAATGAAGAAGTTATTTTCGATTTTATTTATAATTTCGTCTTTTATGACGGCAAATGCACAAAAAGGTAATATGGTTGTAATTAGTACAGATTTAGGAACCATAAAGGTAAAACTTTATGACGAGACTCCGCAGCACCGCGACAATTTCATCAAGCTTGCGAAAGAGGGTTTTTACAATGACCTTCTGTTCCATCGTGTCAACAAGGACTTCATGATTCAAGGCGGCGACCCTCAGTCTAAAGGCGCGCCGGCTGGCAAGCAGCTTGGTGCCGGCGACGTTGGATACACTATTCCGGCCGAGTTCGTTTACCCTAAATATTATCACAAGAAGGGAGCTTTGGCGGCTGCAAGAACTTCCGACCAGGTGAACCCTGAAAAGCGCTCTTCCGGCTGCCAGTTCTACATTGTCAAAGGCAAGGTTTACAACGATGCCGAGTTGGACAGAATGGAAAAGCAGATGACCGTGAAGGCTCAGCAGAAACGCTTCAACGAAATTGCGAAGGAGAGAGACGCCGAAGTGAAGAAACTTGTAAGCGCTAACGACAGAAACGGCTTGAACGCGCTCCAGAACGAAATCATCGCTCAGATTGAAAAAGAGTTCAAAGGCAAAGAGTTCAAGATGCCAGAACAGATGCGCAAGGACTACAAAACCGTAGGCGGAACACCTTTCCTTGACGATGAATACACTGTTTTCGGAGAAGTGGTTGAAGGGCTTGACGTGGTTGACGCAATCTCCAAGGTTGCCACTTCTGTGGGCGACCGCCCTGTGAAGGATTTGAAGATGAAGGTTACTGTAGAGTAAAAGCAGTCACATATATGCAAAATAAGCCCCGGAGCACAAACATGACGCTCCGGGGCTTTTGTTTAATCTATTATAAATCAGTTTTCAAAAATAAGTTCTCCATCTTTCACATCTATGACGATAGGCTTGTCGCGCTGCACAGTCTGCGAGATAAGCTTCTTAGACAGTTCGTTCAGCAAGCGTCTTTGTATGACGCGCTTAACCGGACGCGCTCCGAACTGAGGGTCGTAGCCCTCCTCTGCGATGAACTTCAGAGCCTCGTCCGAGATGTTCAGAGTGACCCCGTTGCCCTTTAGCATTCTGAGAATGCTGTCAACCTGAATTTTGACGATAGACAGAATCTCAGCTTCGTCAAGAGGCGAGAACATCACAATCTCGTCTATTCGGTTCAAGAACTCAGGGCGGACGGTCTTTTTCAGCAATTCTAGCACAGCCTCCTTTGCATCTTCTGTCACCTCTTCCCTATTCTGGTCGTTCAAACCTTCAAACTTCTCACGGATAATGTCAGAGCCCAAGTTCGAGGTCATTATAATTATCGTGTTTTTGAAATTCACGACACGACCTTTATTGTCAGTCAGACGGCCGTCGTCAAGCACCTGCAGAAGCGTATTGAACACGTCCGGATGCGCCTTCTCGATTTCGTCAAAAAGCACAACAGAGTACGGTTTGCGTCTGATAGCCTCGGTCAATTGACCGCCCTCTTCGTAGCCGACATACCCCGGAGGCGAGCCGATAAGCCTTGTAACAGAGAATTTCTCCTGATATTCGGACATATCGATACGCGTCATCATATTTTCGTCGTCAAACAAGAACTCGGCCAAAGCCTTGGAGAGTTCCGTCTTTCCCACACCAGTTGTGCCGAGGAAGATGAACGACCCGATCGGACGCTTAGGGTCCTGCAACCCCGCACGGCTACGTCTGACCGCATCTGCAATCACGCTGATAGCCTCGTCCTGCCCAACCACACGTTTGTGCAGTTCAGTCTCAAGATTCAGCAACTTTTCCTTTTCGCTCTGCATCATCTTGCTTACCGGTATTCCTGTCCACCTCGAAACAATAAAGGCGATGTCCTCTCCTTCAACCTCCTCCTTTATAAGGCGCGAGTCTGAATACTTCTCGTTAAGTTCCTCCTGCAGCTTCTGCATCTCCTCTTCTGCGGCCTTAATCTTGCCGTATCTGATTTCAGCCACAAGTCCGTAGTTGCCTTCCACCTCCGCCTTGTCTGCATCAAACCTGAAGTTTTCGATATCAATCTTTTTCTGCTGAATTTTATTGATGATTTCCTTTTCAGCCTTCCATCGAGCATTTATCTCGTCACGCTCTTCTTTCAGCTCAGATATTTCGCGATTGAGAGACTCAAGCTTCTGCTTGTCGTCTTCCCTCTTGAACGCTTCGCGCTCAATCTCCAGCTGTTTTATCGCGCGTTCCTTTATGTCAAGCTCCTCCGGCACCGAGTCAATCTGCAGTCTGAGACGCGCAGCCGCTTCGTCAATCAGGTCAATAGCCTTATCTGGCAAAAACCTGTCGGTTATATATCTGCTAGACAGTTCCACCGCGCTGATAATCGCCTCGTCCTTGATACGCACCTTGTGATGGTTTTCGTATTTCTCCTTCAGACCTCGAAGAATTGAAATAGTGCTAAGCTCGTCCGGCTCGTCAACCATAACAGTCTGGAAACGTCGTTCAAGAGCCTTATCCTTTTCAAAATACTTCTGATACTCGTCCAACGTAGTCGCCCCGATAGAGCGCAGTTCGCCCCTCGCAAGAGCAGGCTTCAGAATATTGGCAGCATCCATCGCCCCGTCGCTTCGTCCGGCACCCACTAAAGTGTGAATTTCGTCGATGAAAAGGATGATTTCGCCTTCAGACTGCAGCACTTCATTCACGACAGCCTTCAGTCTCTCTTCAAACTCCCCTTTATATTTAGCGCCAGCCACAAGCGCGCCCATATCAAGCGAGTAAAGTCTCTTGCTTTTCAGATTTTCCGGCACGTCACCGCGCACAATTCTCTGCGCTAGCCCTTCCACGATAGCTGTTTTGCCGGTACCCGGCTCACCAATCAGGATCGGGTTGTTCTTTGTGCGGCGGCTCAATATCTGCAACACACGTCGAATCTCTTCATCTCGTCCGATAACTGGGTCAAGCTTGCCGGCACGAGCGCGGTCGTTCAGATTCACCGCAAACTTCTCCAGCGAGTTGTAAGTCTGTTCTGCAGATTGGCTCGTCACGTTATTTCCTTTACGAAGGTCTTTTATAGCCGCCTCAAGGTCCGAAACTGTAAGTCCCGCATCTTTCAGCATAGTAGAGACCTCGCTCTGCTCTTTCAGCAATGCGTATAGTATGTACTCGACCGACACAAATTCGTCACCGGCCTTTTTTGAGTACTCTTCCGCCTTCAACAAAATTGTGTTTGCCGTGCCCGAAAGATACGGTTCTCCGCCCTGCACGCGCGGCAAACGGGTTAACATACTGTCAGCCGCAGCGTTTACCGCAGCCGAATTTACTCCCAACTTGCTGAAAACAAAGTTAGTTACACTCTCTCCGATTTTCAAAACCGCTTTCAGCAAATGAACAGGCTCGATAGCTTGCTGGCTGTTGCTGCTCGCAATCTTTACCGCTTCGCCAACGACCTCCTGCGCTTTAATTGTGAAATTGTCAAAGTTCATATCGTAGAAAATTAGTGAATATTCAAAATCATATAAGAAACACCGTTCACCTCTAAATGGTTCGTCCGCGCTTCCGTTTATAACATTTCAAATTCCTTGCCAAAGATTTTAAAGAGTAACAATCAGGACAAAATGTCAGCATTTACTATTTACACTATGCCAAAATGACATTGCAAGGATTAAGGCTTGACTTTAATCATTTTTATATTTTGACTTTCAAAACTTTAAAATATATTTGCAAAAGACTAAAACGGGACCTCTAAAAATTGCATTTTGTAATCTTTTTGTTCCGAAAAATCATTTCGACCTAATTTAAATTACATATCATCATGAAACAAAAACACATTTTTCTTCTCATCCTGTGCATCGCCTGCTCGGCAGCATCGTTCGCGCAGAAGTCTATTTACATCCCTGAACAGATGAAAAGCGAGGGCTACAGCGAGTCTGACGAGTCTAAGCAATGGTGCAAAAAACGTAGCCGCGAGAGCGATAATATCATCGTCTTCTGGGCCGACGGATATGGGCAAAACGACCCGAATTCGGACGCGGTGCCAAGCGAATACCGCGTGGACATTGACGACTTACTCGCCAAACTGGAGTCTTTTTACGACTTGAACATCAATGTGCTGAAGTTTGCGGAGACTGGCGTCGGAAAGTCTAATTTGGATAAATATAAGATGGTCATCTGCCTATATTACACTACGGAATGGATGGCTTACGGCTCCGGATTCGACAATCTCATCGGCGGAATGTGGATCAGCCCAAGCACCTGCCACCCGGTCGGCTCGACTATCGCGCACGAGATGGGACACAGCTTCCAATATCAGTGTCAATGCGACTTGGGCGGATTTGCCGGATTTCGCTACGAGGTGGGGCAAGGCAGCACCTACTGGGAACAGACCGCCCAATGGCAGTCCTTCCAGCCATACCCGGAAGAGGCGCTGACAAATTACAATATGGAGACCTACATGAGCAATCATCACAAGGCTATTTCGCACGAAGACCAGCGTTATGCAAGTTATCTGTTTCACTATTATCAGGCCGAAAAACACGGCATTGACATCATCGGTCGGATTTGGCGAGGGAACAAGGTGCAGGGTGCGGACCAGCATCAGGTCTATATGGCGGTGACTGGCATCTCTTCTGATGAGTTTTATGCGGAGTGCTACGATGCGGCGGCAAGGTTTGCGACGTGGGATTTAGACGCTCTGCGCGATATGAAGACCAGTTATGTGGGCAAACATCACTATAATTTCATAGACTTGGGAAATGGCAAAATGCAGGTGGCGTACTCAAGTGCACCGCAAAGTACTGGCTACAATCTCGTTCCGCTTCAGATTCCTAAGAACGGAGGAGAGATTGCGACGGTCTTCACGGCGATGCCTGCCGGAGAGGCTTTGGCTGACGGCGACCCCGGCGTGTGCAACAAGAACGACGACGGCTCTTTTGAGACGGTTACAAATTACAACACGTTCGAGGGGGCTGACATGAGAGGGTTCCGCGTGGGATATGTTGCGCTCACGACCGACGGCGAACGTGTTTACAATGCCGCCGATACGGTTTACGGAAAAGGTTCTGGCTGGACCAACGACACGCTCCGCTTCGTCGTGCCGGAGAATACAGAAAGGCTCTGGCTGGTCGTGTCGCCTGCTCCATCTGCTTACATCGTCCACAAGTGGGACGAGGAGGATAAGAATGATGACCAATGGCCTTATCAACTCTCTTTTGTAAACACAGGCATCGAAGGACATGTAAACATAACCGACCCCGAAGGCGCAATTGCCGACGCTACAATTACGCTGAACGTGAATTTTCCTTTGGATGCAACCGGACACTCTGGCGCGGATGTGACAATCTCAGGTAAAGATTTACAAACGCTCGGCAACGCATTTAAAATGCAGCCTAAGGAGATTGCCGGACTGATGAAAAGCTGGAGCGCTTCGCCGGCAGATGGCTCTGTTACGCTCTGGGCGTTGGCTCCAAACTCGCTGGACTTGGAAAACTCCGGAAGCACTGCCAATGGTCACGGTCACTGGTTCGACGCTTCCGGAAAGGTAAACTCATACTACAACAGTCACGTCTATTCGGAGTTCAATCCCAACACGCTGACATTCACTGTCGGACAGTTTCCCGGCAAACTGACGGACGGACAGAAAATCACTTTCGGGCAGGCTCTTCGCCTTGATAAAAACGGCAAAACTGCCACATTCCGCATCATCTTCAACGTGACCGCCGGCACTCCTGCCACGACACACATGGCTTCGGCCATCTCTCAACCGTCAGACCCCAACCGGCTTGTTGATGTGTACGCTCCAAACGGCACTCTTCTGCTGCAAAAGGCCCCATACCAAAAGGTGCAAAGTTCCTTGCCAAAAGGTCTTTATATAATAGACGGAAAGATGGTGCTGATAAACAGATAGTCTGTTGTTCTGGAAATGATGTTTTAACACTTAAAGATAAAAGGAGTCGCTCGAAAAGGCAACTCCTTTTGTTTTTGGCTACTTCTATAAATTATGTCGAGATGATTTTGAAGCGAATTTTAAATTATTAGTGTCCGATAAAACTTTTTAAGCAATAAAAAAAATTAGGACTGAATCTGACTTGCAAGATTCAGTCCTTTTTGGTTATCTTTGAATTGCACATATAAAACATAACCATGGGCAAAAGTACACATTTTATCGG
>JAGBRL010000088.1 GCA_017632345.1 Paludibacteraceae bacterium | reverse complement strand
GGGTGTAAGTTTCGCAGGCGAGGAGTTCGTCATCGAGCTGAACATCTGGCGAGGCGAGAAATACGAGGTCGAAGGAAAAGTGCAGCTTGCGGAATACCTCAAAACACGAGGCCTTAACGAAGGTTATCTTGTCACCTTCTCCTTCCTGAAAAACAAGACCGTTCAGGAAGAGCCGGAGTGGGTTGAGCATGACGGAAAGCGTATTTATGAGGCGGTGATATAGTGAAACAGAGTTCCTGCTTAATGCGTTTTTAAGGAGCATGCATATGCGTCACGTTTAGTCTGAATAGGATTTAGTTATATAAATATGGATAATAACAGTAATAACACATTGTTTAGGTCTCGCACAGACAAATTTTTGGGCGGGGTACTTGGCGGTCTGTCTAAGTATTTAGGTATAGATTCTGCATTGCTCAGAATTATTGTGGTTGTCATTTCTTTGCTCTTGTTTCAATTGCCTTTGATGGCTTTCTTGTATGTTCTGGCTTGGCTTTTTATGCCGGAGAATAAAGGTCTGGAGGTTGTTGAACTTTCGGATGAAAAGGCAGACTCTGTTAATCAGGATGAAAGAAAGATAGTTCCGTGGACGAAAATATTATTAATATCAGGAGCAGGCTTGTGCTTGCTTTTGCTGCTGTGCTTTTTGCTATTTGCAGGTGGCACGTTTGTTTTTGTAAAAGAACTATTTGATATTCAGTATAATACAATGCCAGATTTTTGGAGCAATGTGTTTTTGTTGCTATTTGGCACGATTGTTGTATTATTTTTACCAGTAGCAGTTCTCATTTTGATGTTGAACAAGAGTTTCTATAAATATGACAGTACGTTGAAATGGTTTCTGCTTATAGTTTGGGTGGCGGCTATTTTTATGGTCGTGAGTTCAATAGGTAGTTTTGTTGAATATTTTAATGGAATGGATGTTGATATTTCAACAATATAAACTATTTTTGGGGTCTGAAAAATAAAGTAGGAGCTTTGGGTTGTTTTTATGAGTTTTCTTGCTTATTTTTGAGTGTTAAATTTTATGAGTTTTGGCTCGCTTTATAAATATTAAAAAAAATTAGTTATGAATAGAATTTTAAAAATAGGTTTGATGTGTTTGTCAATGCTTTTGGCTGGCTCTGTTTGCAGTTGCGGTTACGCTCAGAATAAGTCTAAGGCAAAGACAACTAAGACTGTTAAAAAGTCTCAGGATGCCAATTACGGAAAGGTTAGACACATAACAAAGGCAGAATTTGTGAAAAATGTTTATGACCTTGACAAAGGTGGCGCTTGGAAATATCTTGGTAGCAAGCCTTGCATATTGGACTTCTATGCGCAGTGGTGCGGGCCTTGTAGGGCTATATCTCCATTCCTTGATAATCTTGCAAAGAAATATAAGGATGACATTGTTATCTACAAGATTGATGTTGACAAAGAGAGGGATTTGGCAAGATGGGCAGGAGCTTCCAGCATTCCGTTGCTTGTGTTCATTCCTATGAATGGCGAGCCGCAGGCTAACAGAGGAGCTCTTCCAGAAGCAGAATTGGATAACGCTATCCAGAAGGTGCTTTTGAAAAAATAAATTTAGTTGAAATTTCTCAGAGTTGAGGTTTGCGGACGTATGTCTGCAAACCTTGGCTTTGTTCTTATTAAAAAAATGTAATGAAAGGTATAATTTTGGCAGGAGGAAGCGCCACAAGGCTTTATCCGTTGTCTAAGGCTATCTCTAAGCAGATAATGCCTGTTTATGATAAACCTATGATATATTATCCGCTATCTACATTGATGCTGGCTGGTATCCGTGAAGTGTTGATAATATCTACTCCAAGAGACTTGCCGATGTTTGAGCAGCTGCTCGGCTCTGGCGAGGATTTGGGCATGAAGTTTGAGTATGTGGTGCAGGAGCAACCGAACGGCTTGGCTCAGGCTTTTGTGCTTGGTGCCGATTTTCTTAACGGGGAGGCGGGCTGCCTTATTTTGGGCGACAATCTGTTTCATGGTCAGAATTTCTCCGCAATGCTGAAAGCTGCTGCTGCGGTTGAAGACGGAGCTTCAATCTTTGGCTATTACGTTAAGGACCCTACAGCGTATGGCGTGGTGGAGTTTGATGAGAGCGGAAAGGTTATTTCGTTAGAGGAAAAGCCTAAAGTGCCTAAGTCTAATTATGCTGTTCCGGGTTTGTACTTTTATGATAAGACGGTTACGGAAAAGGCAAGGGTTCTGAAGCCTTCGGCTCGTGGTGAATATGAAATAACAGACTTGAACAAAATGTATCTTGAAGAGGGTAAACTTAATGTGAAGCTTTTCGGACGTGGTTTCGCGTGGCTTGATACTGGCAATTGCGACTCTCTTCTTGAAGCTGGTAATTTTGTGGAGACCATCCAGAAAAGGCAGGGTTATTATATTGCTTGCATAGAGGAGATCGCTTGGCGTAATAAATGGATTGACGATGAGCAGTTGCGCGCTTTGGGCGAACGTTCCAAGGTTACTTTGTATGGTCAGTACATATTGTCTTTGTTGGATGCTAAATAATTTGCAGTATGAATTTTATAGAACAGAAAATAAAGGGTGTCTGGGTTATTGAACCTAAGGTTTTTAATGATGCGCGCGGCTATTTTTTTGAGGCGTTCAAAAAGGAGGAGTTTGAAAAGCACGTGGGCAAAGTTGATTTTATTCAGGACAATGAGTCTAAGTCTTCTTATGGTGTGCTTCGTGGCTTGCATTACCAGAAGGGAGAGTTTTCGCAGGCTAAGCTTGTGCGTGTGATTAAAGGTAAGGTTATTGATGTGGCGGTTGATTTGCGTAAGAGTTCTGAAACGTTCGGACAGTATGTGGCTGTCGAGTTGAGCGAGGAGAATAAGCGTCAGCTGTTTATTCCGCGTGGTTTCGCTCATGGTTTTTTGGTGCTGAGCGAGGAGGCTGTTTTCACTTATAAGGTGGATAATGTGTATGCTCCGCAGGCCGACGCCGGAATCATATACAATGACCCGCAAATCGGTATAAAGTGGGACATTGAGGCTGACAAAGTGTTGCTTTCTGAAAAGGACTGCAAATTGCCGAAGCTTGCAGACGCTGTTGTTTTTGAATAATTGATTAATTTTTTGCAGTATGAATATATTGGTGACGGGAGGAAATGGTCAGCTTGGTAATTCGATAAAGAAGATTTCTTCTGATTATCCGCAGCATACCTTCTTTTTTACAGATGTGCCAGAGGTGGATATTACTAATCTGAATCTTTTGGACAGATTGATGGAAGAAAAGTCTGTTGATGCAATCATAAATTGTGCGGCCTATACAGCGGTGGACAAGGCGGAGTCTGATGTGGCTTTGGCTGAGAGCATCAACGTCAAAGGTCCTAAGAATTTGGCTGAAGCTGCAAAGAAAAGAGGTGCGAAGCTTATTCATGTTTCAACGGACTATGTGTTTAACGGCACAGCAAATGAGCCGTTGAAAGAGGAGGCTCAGACTGACCCTATTGGTGTTTACGGACGCACAAAATTGGCTGGCGAACAGGCTGTTAAGGATAGCGGATGTGACGCTTTGGTGATAAGGACGGCTTGGCTTTACAGTGAGTTTGGCAATAATTTTGTAAAGACGATGCTAAGACTGGGTCGTGAGCGTGAGCAGCTTGGCGTTGTGTTTGATCAGGTTGGAACTCCTACTTACGCACCTGATTTGGCTGTGGCTATCATGACTCTCCTGGACAAAGGCTTTACAGGCTTCGATTTGTATCATTTCTCTAATGAAGGTGTTATCAGTTGGTATGATTTCACGAAGGCTATCTTCCGTTTGGAAAACATCAATATCACGTTGAATCCGATAGAGAGCTGCGAATATCCAACTCCAGCTAAACGTCCTGCATATAGTGTTCTGAATAAGAAGAAGATTAAAGCGGCAGGTGTTTCTGTCCCTTATTGGGAAGATTCTTTGAGAGTTTGTTTAAAGGAACTGGCTAAATAATTGTAGCGTTTTTTGAATAAACTGACACATGGAAAATGTAAATCCTGAGTGACATGGTTGCTCGGGATTTTTTTCAGCATCCGATGAATTTTGAATGAGCCAATTCTCAGGACGACTATACCAAAAGTTGCGAGTTTTCAAAGTAGCTACATACTCTTAAAAATCCATTCTTATTTTGTAAGTCCCTTTTTCTGATATTTTCTTCAGTTTAAACTCTTTTTTGAAATCGTTTTCTGCTGAAGATTTTGCATCATAGAAGATAAAGGCCCAAACAGCGAGAAAAAATATATCAAGAAAGGGAAATACGATGAAATCGTAGGTAAATGTTCCTGTTCCCAAAATAGAACAAACAAATATCAGATTAAATAAGCCTAGGATCAACAAAAAGAAAATAGCTCTATTTCCTGCCTGAATAGACATAATCATTAATCTTGGTTTTCCTTCTTTAACCTCAAACCAAATAGAAGGTCTTGAATTTCTACTATTGGAAAATTCAAAAGCTTCTTTTAAAAAGCCCTTATTTCCTTTTACCATACCTTCGTACCTTTTTTTGTTAATTAAATAATAATGTCCGTCTTTTTTTATCTCAAAAGGGGCATCTGTGTTTATTTGGTAAATGATGTCGTAACTAAGATGAAACATATTGAACATATTGTAAGTATTGTCTGGGTTTATTAGGATTTGAGTCTTTGATACTAAAAAAGAGGGTGTCCTTCAACTTGTTAGTTTTGATACACCCTCTTCCTTATCTATAACATAGCAAACCTATATTTATTTGCGTTTGTCGTGATGATGAGGTCTTTCTGATTTTTCTCCCTCACCTTTGTCTTCTTTAGGAGGACGAGGAAGCAGAGCCTTCTTAGACAATTTGAATTTGCCCGACTTAGGGTCAATGTCAAGAAGCTTAACCTGAATCATGTCATTTTCCCTCAAACCGGTCTCTTCCATTGTCTCGAAGCGTTTCCAGTCAATTTCAGAGATATGAAGCAAACCTTCCTTGCCAGGCATAAACTCTACGAACGCTCCGTAAGGCATGATAGACTTAACCTTTGCATCGTAAGTTTCGCCAACCTCAGGAACAGCCACAATAGCTTTGATTCTGCGAGTAGCCTCGTCGATAGAAGCCTTGTTCACAGCAGAGATTTCTACGCGGCCTTGATTGTCAATCTCTTCGATAGAGATAACAGCTCCAGACTTTTCCTGAATGTCCTGAATAATCTTTCCACCAGGGCCGATAATAGCACCAATCATCTCTTTCGGAACCATCATCACAACAATGCGAGGAGCGTTGTCTTTCAAGTCAGCACGAGGTTCAGAGATTGTTTCAGCAATCTTGCCCAAGATGTGCAGACGGCCTTCGCGAGCCTGGTTCAAAGCTTTTTCTAGAATTTCATAAGAAAGTCCGTCAACCTTGATATCCATCTGAGTGGCAGTGATACCGTCTTTAGTACCTGTCACCTTGAAGTCCATGTCGCCCAAGTGGTCTTCGTCTCCAAGAATATCAGAAAGCACAGAGTACTTAACATTGTCTTTATCTGTGATAAGACCCATAGCGATACCAGACACAGGCTTCTTAATCTGAACACCAGCATCCATAAGAGCAAGAGTACCTGCGCACACAGTAGCCATAGAAGAAGAACCGTTAGACTCCAATATATCCGAAACGACACGTACCACATAAGGGTAGTTGGCCGGAATCATTCTCTTAAGAGCGCGGTGCGCCAAGTTTCCGTGACCAATTTCACGGCGACCAACTCCACGCTGAGCTTTAGCCTCACCAGTAGAGAACGGAGGGAAGTTATAGTGAAGCAAGAAACGTTCGCGACCTTCCATCAACACCTCGTCGATAATCTTTTCGTCCTGCTTAGTACCCAAAGTTACAGTAGTCAAAGACTGAGTTTCGCCACGAGTGAAGATTGCAGAGCCATGAGCGCCAGGAAGGTAATCCACTTCCGACCAGATAGGGCGGATGTCTGTAGTAGAACGTCCGTCAAGACGCTTTCCTTCGTCAAGGATAGAGCGGCGCATAGCCTCTTTTTCTACAGCGTGATAGTAGCGGTCTATAAGACCTGCCTTTTCTTCAGCTTCTTCTTCGCTAAGTTTAGCAATATATTCAGCCTTTATAGCTTCAAA
This sequence comes from Paludibacteraceae bacterium, assembly GCA_017632345.1. Taxonomy (GTDB): domain Bacteria; phylum Bacteroidota; class Bacteroidia; order Bacteroidales; family Paludibacteraceae; genus RGIG9379. The sequence continues at coordinate 28,310 of JAGBRL010000088.1, read as the reverse complement.
TTTTTCGCCACGTTCGTGTTTGTTGTTATTGCCAGAAGTTGCGATAGCGTAAGCCTTGTCGTAGCACTCTTTCCAGATGTCCTTTTCAAGCTCTTCGTCAGTCTCTTCGTGGCAATATTCGCGCTTGACAGTCTTGCCAACCATTTCCATCAGTTCCTTCTGAGCAACGCAGTGAACTTTGATAGCTTCGTGCGCAGTTTTGAGAGCTTCAAGCAAGTCTGCTTCAGAAACTTCGTCCATTTCACCTTCCACCATCATGATGTTTTCGTAAGTCGCACCCACCATAATGTCCATGTCGGCCTTTTCAAGCTCGTCGAAAGTTGGGTTTATTACAAATTTGCCGTCGATGCGCGCAACTCTAACTTCTGAGATAGGACCGTTGAACGGGATGTCAGAAACAGCCAAAGCTGCAGAAGCTGCGAGTCCTGCCAAAGCGTCTGGCTGGTCTTTTCCGTCTGCAGATATTAGCAATACATTAACGAAAGTTTCTGCATGGTAATTATCAGGGAAGAGAGGACGCAAAGCACGGTCAACAAGTCGCGCAATCAAGATTTCGTAATCAGAAGCGCGGCCTTCACGGCGTGTGAATCCGCCAGGGAATCGGCCGTTTGCTGCAAATTTCTCTTTATATTCTACTGTCAGCGGCATGAAGTCTGTACCAGGAACTGCGTCTTTTGCGGAACAAACTGTAGCAAGCAGCATCGTGTTGCCCATGCGCACTACAACTGAACCGTCGGCCTGTTTAGCCAATTTCCCGGTTTCGATCGTGATGGTTCTTCCATCGTTCAACTCGATCGTTTTTGTAATAGCATTAATCATTTCTAAATCGTCTTTTTATTCAAATTGCACAAAGGTAAAAATATTATTCAGTAAACAAGATTTTTTTTCGTCTTTTTTATGCAATTGTCAAAAATTATTTTTCTCGGAGAATATGACAAGGGATTTTTGCCTGCTTTTAAGATTAAAAACACTATATTTGTAGTTTCTAAAGGCAAAGATTCGGCTAATGTGCGGAGTTTTATTGCCAATGTGTTGAAAATAAATAAATTATAAGGTTGTTATATATGGAATTAAATGTTTTGACAGCTATATCGCCGGTAGATGGCCGTTATAGAAACAAGGTGGATGGTCTGTACGCGTATTTTTCTGAATATGCGCTAATCAGATACAGAGTGTTGGTCGAAGTTGAGTACTTTATAGCTCTTTGCGAACTTCCGTTGGAAAATCTGAAGGGTTTAGACAAGGCTCTTTATGGCAAATTGCGCGAAATCTATGAAAACTTTTCGTTGGAAGATGCCCAGAAAATAAAGGACATCGAAAAGGTGACTAACCACGATGTAAAGGCTGTGGAATATTTCATTAAGGAGAAGTTTGATGCTCTTAACATTCAGCAATTCAAGGAGTTCATTCACTTTGGACTGACATCTCAGGATATTAATAACACAGCGATTCCGTATTCTATAAAGGATGCACTGCAGAAAAGCCTTTGCCCGATGCTGGACGAGCTGGTAGGCGCTCTGGAAGCTAAGGCAAACGAATGGTCAAATATCTCTATGCTGGCAAAAACGCATGGTCAGCCGGCTTCTCCAACTCGTTTGGGTAAGGAAATAATGGTCTTCGTAAGCCGTCTGAAGGTGCAAATAGAGCAGCTTAAGAACGTGCCTTGCTCGGCTAAGTTTGGCGGCGCGACTGGTAACTTCAACGCGCATAACGTGGCTTATCCGTCTAATGACTGGAAGGCTTTCGGTAATAATTTCGTAAACAATGTACTTGGGCTTCAGCGTGAGCAGTGGACCACTCAGATTTCTAACTACGATAATCTTGCGGCTATTTTTGACTGCCTTAAACGCATCAACACTATCATGATAGATATGAACCGCGATTTCTGGCAGTACATCTCGATGGAATACTTCAAGCAGAAAATCAAGGCAGGAGAGGTAGGTTCGTCGGCAATGCCGCACAAGGTCAATCCGATAGATTTTGAAAATGCGGAAGGAAACCTCGGCATGGCAAACGCTATACTGGAGCATCTGTCGGCTAAACTGCCTATATCTCGTTTGCAGCGTGACCTGACAGACTCTACTGTGTTGCGTAACGTAGGTGTGCCGTTCGCTCATATCGAAATTGCGGTTCAGAGCTCGCTGAAGGGTATTGGCAAACTCTTGCTTAACGAAAAGGCTTTGTTTGACGACCTAGACAATTGCTGGGCAGTTGTTGCGGAAGGAATCCAGACTATTTTGCGCAGAGAAGGCTATCCTAATCCGTACGAAACGCTGAAGGCTCTCACTCGCACAAACGAGGGCATAACAGAGAAGTCTATTCGTGATTTTGTTGAGACGCTTGAGGTTTCGGAAGATGTCAAGAAGGAACTTCGCGCAATCACCCCTCATAATTACACAGGTATATAAATAGTTTTGCAGTTTGCCGGAAGAACAACCTTTCGGCAAACTTTTATCGGTAAATAAATAGAATGCTTATGCCGAAATTTTTAGTTCTGATAAAAAGATTTGTAGGGCCGTACAAAAAGTATGTGGGGCTTAACATTTTTTGCAATATAGTGTCAACTATCTTCAGCCTATTTTCCTTTGCTCTTATAATTCCAATTCTTGAGATACTTTTTAAGACAAGCAAGAAGGTTTACGAATATATGCCTTTCGAATGGAGCGTAGATGTGATAAAGAATAACGCTTATTGCTGGGTCGCCAATTATATAGATGAGAACGGCGGAATTCAGACGCTTGCCGTGCTTGGCGTTTTCCTTGTTGTGATGACTCTGTTCAAAACTGGAACTGCTTATCTGGCAAGTTATTATATCATACCGCTGAGGACCGGGCTTGTGAGGGATATCCGCAATCAGATGTATCGTAAAATTGTGGATTTGAACCTTGGGTTTTTCCATACACAGAAGAAAGGGGATATTTTGTCGCGTATGACATCGGATGTGGTGGAGGTTGAAAACTCTATCATGAGTTCAATCGAACTATTGTCTAAAAACCCTGTGATGATAATTGTGTATATTGCCATAATGCTGATTCTAAGCTGGAAACTGACGCTGTTTGTGCTTATGGTATTGCCTGTGGCCGGATTTATAATGGGCAAGGTCGGAAAGTCATTGAAGAAGAAGTCGCTTGTCAGCCAGCAGCAGACCGGCCAACTTATTTCTCAGATAGAGGAGACGTTGGGCGGACTTCGTGTGGTTAAGGCTTTCAATGCGGAAAAAGCTGTTTCCAAAAGATTTGGAGAGATGAATGACACGCTACGAGACACAATAAACAAAGTGAATCGCAGGTATATGCTGGCTCATCCTATGAGCGAGTTTCTGGGCACAACGACAATAGCCATTGTTCTTGGCTTTGGCGGAATGCTTATTCTGGAAGATAACAGTTCTCTTTCCGCAGCAGAGTTTATATACTATCTTGTAATCTTTTATAGTATAATAAATCCTGCGAAAGATTTGTCTAAAGCGATGTACAGCATAGAAAAGGGGATGGCCTCTTTGGAACGAATCGATGCGGTGCTTTCTGCTGAAAACCCTCTGAAGGAGGTGAAAAATGCAGAGCCGTTGAAACCTTTCTCTAAAGGAATCGAGTACAGTAATGTATGGTTCAAATATGCTGATGAATGGATTTTAAAGGGTGTGAATCTGACGATTGAAAAGGGCAAAACTGTGGCGCTGGTGGGGCAGTCAGGTTCCGGAAAATCCACAATGGTAGATTTGCTGCCGCGTTTTTATGATGTGAACGAAGGTTCTATAACTGTAGATGGTGTGGATGTGCGCAACTTGACCTTGTTTGATTTGCGCTCTCTGATGGGCAATGTTAATCAGGAGGCCATTTTGTTTAACGACACCATATTTAACAATATAACGTTCGGCGTTGAGAATGCGACACAAGAGGAGGTTGAGGCTGCAGCTCGTATCGCAAATGCTCACGACTTCATTATGGAGACGGAAGATGGTTATCAGACCAATATCGGAGACCGTGGCGGACGTTTGTCCGGAGGACAAAGGCAGAGAATAAGTATCGCAAGAGCTATACTTAAAAACCCTGCGATATTGATACTTGACGAGGCTACGTCTGCTCTGGATACGGAATCTGAAAAGCTTGTGCAGGAGGCTCTTGAGAATCTGATGAAGAACAGAACGACTATTGTAATCGCTCACAGACTTTCCACAATAAAGAATGCAGACGAAATTTGTGTTATGCACGAAGGTCAGATTGTTGAAAGAGGCAAGCACGACGAACTGCTTGCAATGAACGGATATTACAAAAAATTGCATCAGATGCAGTCGTTTTAAATCTTGCTGAAGGCGGTAATAAAGTCCCGGGAAAGTGATATTTCCGGGACTTTCCTTTATAAGGAATTTATAAAATTATGATTTTTGTTTTATTGAAGAGAAATGTGTGAAACATTTCAGATTCTGTTCGCATTATCATACACCATTTACGTTTTCCGGTTTTCCAAAAACTTAACGTAGAGGAGTTTTTTGAGAAGTTTTGTGTAATCCTCTGTGTTGCATGTTTGCCGAAATAAATCAAAAAAGTGCCGAAAAGTTTATCATTCCACGATTTATATTTTTAAAAGTATAAACTGTGAATTTATGGAACTTATACCTTAAGACAGAATAGGGAAATGTATGCGTAAAAAAGTCAGGCTGTCCCCAATGGAAGAACCTGACTTTCAATGTTTTTATAGTTCAATGCTTTTTATCGTTAGTCGAACACATTACCATTATTAGAAGAAAGCCTAACCATCTTGTCGTACTCTTCAGGGCTCAAATCCATAAAGTAAAAGTTTCTAGGGTCAACAACTTTGTCTTTGTACCTGACCTCGTAGTGAAGGTGGGTTCCTGTGGATTTTCCGGTGTTACCCATGTACGCAATGACATCACCTCGCGTGACTTTGTTGCCTCGTTTAAGTTTAAATCCGTCAAGGTGAGCGTACAAAGTCTTGTAGCCAAAACCATGGTCTATGATGACGGTATTTCCGTATCCTTGTTTCCAGCCCGTGAATTCGATAACGCCCTTGCCGGTGGCGAATATCTCAGCTCTGTGCTCTCCGGAAAAGTCCATGCCAGCATGGAACTTTGGCGTCTTGTATATGGGGTCTATACGCATACCATATCCAGAAGCCATTCGCTTCATGTCTTTGTTGAGGACAGGCTGGATAGCCGGTGTGCACAAAAGTCGCTCTTCCTTGTTTTTTGCGGACTCTACAATCTCGTCAAACGATTTAGACTGCTCATACAGCTGCCTTTTTATCTGGTCGATCTGCTTTGTTGTTGACACAGCAATGTCCGAACTTGTGCGTTTACGTAAGTCTTCGTATTTCACACCAGTGCCGTACTGCAAGTTTCTCACTTCGTAAGGAATTGGCTCCGACTGCACAACAACACGATACAAGTTGTCGTCTCGCTGCTGTATATCGGTCAGCACCTCCTGTATTTGCACAAGCTGTTTGTTGACATATTCATACTGCGCTTCAAGCTGAGCTTTCTCGCTGCGCAGAATTTTTTCGCGCGGAGAGTCAAAAAGCATGACAAACGCGACGAAGCACGCCAATCCTGATAGCACGCTCGTTAGCAAATACGACCCAAACTGGCGTATCTTGTAGCGTATCTTGTTGTCGATACGCTGATACGTCATTGTTTTAGGATTAAAGTGAAATATCGGTTTTGTAGCCATTTCGTAAAAATAAAGGCAATGGTCTTTGTTGAACATTGCAGAGGCAGGGCAGAGAGCCATCACGGCCAGCATGTTTTTCGCATAGACGACATTTTGGCGGCGAGAGCCGTAAGCGCCTGCAGAAATCTGTCTTTAAAAGGAAAAGACAGATCAGACCCAATTTCAGTCCGCAAGATGCAGGCTGCACCCTAACAATCAGCAAATATAAACCTTTTCGGCTAATTATTTCAATTAAATGAGAAAAATTAGATTTTTTTAACAAAAAATAATATTTTCTTCGATGAAGAACAGCTGTTGTTGCAGCATTTCCACTTTTTTCATGTGATAGCCGTGCCTTTTTGCTTTGTCGATGGGATTTGAGTAAATAGCTCTGATTTCCATTTTCCTGCGGTTGTCAAAATCCAGTTTCATACTTGGTGAGTACGGAGTCATGTTATCCGTCAAAGTCAGCATTTCATCTACAAAACTGCGCTCCAGCTTCACGTTGCAAGCATTTGCGGCGTCAACAACCTCGTTCATCATGTCAATGACAAGCTGCCTTGCGGCTGCTGACTTCATGATTTTGTCTGTTGTCGTGTTCAGTGCCACTGTAAGTCCGTTGTAAGGAATGTTCCAGACAAGTTTTTTCCATCTGGCAAGAGCCAGGTCAGGCGCTATGTCAAACGGCACCTCAGCCTTGTCAAAATCGTTTTTTATTTGAAGAACAATCTCTTCTTTGTCGTGCTGGAAAACGCCCGCGTTTATTCTGCCATAATCGAAGTGCGAAATTTCGCCTTTGCCGGTTTTAGACGAGCAGATGAAAGCCATTGCTCCCATTATGGTGTGATTTGGAAACTGAACTGCAAGCTCCTCCTCAAGACACAAACCATTTTGCAGCAAAATGATAACCGAATTATCGTGCAGAATAGGAGGAAGCATATCCTTAAGCAGGTGATTTTGCGTGGTTTTCATGCAGACCAGGACCACGTCGCACTTAGGCATCTCGGATGTGCTTTTATATGCGTTGATAGGGTTGATGACGAAATCACCAGTCACAGAGTTTACTTTAAGTCCGTTGGCTTTTACGTATTCATAATCAGAATGAAGCAAAAAATGAACGTTGTTACCTGACTTAGCCAAGCGTCCTCCGTAATATCCGCCAAGCGCCCCTGTTCCTATTATAGCGTAAGATAGTGTCATGTTTATTAAATTTTTTGCAAAGTTAACTAAAGTTTGCGAGCGTAAATCTTTTTAGGGGAGAAAAGTTTAAAGATGATAGTTGGACATTTGGACTTTGGGAGTTTTTTTTTGGACTAACAGAATATTTTGTATATTTGAACTGTTTTTGGCACGGTATTTGTACTATGTGTTAATGAGTGGTGATTTATACCAGATAAAAAAATGTTTAATTTTAAAATTTATTAAAATGGAATTAATTAAAAGAAGATTGAGTGTGGTTTTGGCAGTGTTGTTTTGCTGTTTCAGTGCAGTTAGTTTTACATCTTGCAGCGATGATGAAGATGAAGAGGATTTTATTTCAAAAACGGCAACTGGACTTGATGGGACAAAGACTGAGTTTAAAATGACTTTTAAAAATGGAGTGTCTGAGTTTTTGATTGTAAAGTCAGAGTATCCAACAGAAGAACTTGCGCTTGAAGGAGAAAAAAGTGTAAAAGATTTAGATTTTGATTATGTTTCTCACACAAGAAATGGAAAGAATTTGGAGGCAAAATACAAAGCCCCAGAAATGACAAAGGAAGAAGGTTTGATTACGCTTGATCTTATGGCGAAAGGTCTTGAAGATCCTCAAGGAGTATTTGATGACTTGTTAGGGGAAATGGATGGTTTTGAATTTGATTTTGAATAATTGTTTTTCTCGTTACAAATTCAGGTCCAAACTTCAGAGTTTGGACCTTTTTCTTTGCAAAACATCAGACAAATGCTCTGTTTGAATCTTAAATTTTGTATTTTTGCGCCAAATTGAAAAAAATGACGTATCCGGATAATTTTGAGACAAAAACAGGGTTTGACAAAATTCGTGATTTGCTGAACGTAAATTGCCTTTCTCAGCTGGGAAGGGACAAGGTTAGCGAAATGTGTTTTTCTTCTGACTATGAGGTCGTGCTTGACCTTGTGAACCAGACGGCTGAGTTTGTGCGCATTTTGCAGGAAGAGGATGATTTCCCAGTGAGCAATTACTACGATGTGAGGGACTGCCTGCGTAAAATCGCGGTTGAGGGAACTTACCTTACCTCTGCGGAACTTTTTGATTTGAGACGTTCTGTGGAGACTATCGGGTTGCTGGTTCGTTTTTTTAACAATAAAGAGGAGGAGCAGTATTATTATCTGAAGAAACTTGCAGGCGATGTTTTTATTTTCCCTGAACTGCTTGTGCTCATAGACCGGATTCTGGATAAATTTGGACAGGTGAAGGATAATGCGTCTCCGCAACTGCTGGAAATCAGAAGGGAGATGCTGGCTGTGCAGAGTTCTATATCGCGCAGTTTGCAAGGGATTTTGAGGCAAGCCCAGAGCGACGGTTTTGTGGATAAGGATGTGAATCCTACTATGCGAGACGGACGCCTCGTTATCCCAGTGTCGCCGGCGTTTAAACGTAAGATAAAGGGTATTGTGCATGATGAGTCGGCAACCGGGAAAACTGTTTTTATAGAGCCGGAAGTTGTGGTTGAGGCTAACAATAAAATACGTGAGCTTGAGAGTCGGGAACGTCGCGAAGTTATACGTATATTAACATCTGTGACTAACGAAATCAGGCCTCGTGTTGATGAACTTTTCTTCTCTTATGAATTTCTTGCGCAGATAGATTTTATAAGGGCGAAGGCCTTGTTTGCCGTTCAGACAAATAGTGTCCTTCCTGTTACCGAAAATAGAGTGGTGGTGGATTGGTACCATGCGGTTCATCCGTTGCTGTTCCTTTCTCATCAGCGCCAGGGCAAGTCTGTGGTGCCGCTTGATATAACGTTAGACAAAGGCGACCGGATTTTGCTTATATCGGGTCCTAATGCGGGCGGCAAATCAGTCTGTCTCAAAACGGTTGGGCTTTTGCAGTACATGTTTCAGTGCGGTATGCTTGTGCCTATGGCAGAAGGCAGTCACATTGGCTTTTTTGAAAAGATTTTTATAGATATAGGTGATGAGCAGTCTATCGAAAATGATCTTAGCACGTATAGTTCACATCTTACAAATATGAAGTTTTTTGTCAAAAACTGCAATGCGAAGACTATTCTGCTTATTGACGAGTTTGGCGGAGGGACCGAGCCCCAGATTGGCGGCGCTATAGCCGAAAGTCTGTTGGGACATTTCAATAACAAGCAGGCTTTTGGCGTCATTACAACTCATTATACTAATTTGAAGCATTTTGCGACAGAGACGGAGGGGGTTGTGAACGGAGCCATGCTTTATGACAGACATCTGATGCAGCCGCTTTTCAGACTTGAAATAGGAAATCCGGGCAGCTCGTTTGCGATTGAAATAGCTCGTAAGATAGGCTTGCCGGAAAGTGTGATTGCGGAGGCTTCGGAGAAGGTCGGAGCTGATTACATCAATATGGACAAATATTTGCAGGATATAGCTCGCGACAAACGTTACTGGGAGACTAAGCGTCAGAATATCAGGCAGAAGGAGAAAAGAATAGAGGAGCTTGAGGCTAAGTATGAGTCTGAACTGTCCGCCATTAACGCGCAGCGCAAGGAAGTGGTGCGTCAGGCAAAATCTGAGTCGAAGCAAATGCTGGAGCAGGCAAATGCGATGATAGAAAACACAATCCGTAAGATTAAGGAGGCTCAGGCTGAAAAGGAAAAGACAAAGGAAATAAGAAAGGAGTTTGAACGTTTTAAAAGTGAAAACTCTGATGAAGCAAATGTGTCTGAGAATAGTATAGACAAAAAGATTGCAAAGTTGAGAGAAAAACAGCAGCAAAAAGGTCAAACTGCTCAATCTAAGGAACTTGCGGCTTTGAAGATAGGTGATAATGTGAGAATAAAGGGGCAGAACGGAGCTGGTGAAATTATTGAGCTTCAGGGCAAGAACGCGGTTGTGGCGTTTGGTATGTTGAAGACGTCAGTTAAGGTTGATAAGTTGGAGCGTGTGAGTAAAACTCAGATAAAGAAAGAGATGAAGCGCTCATCGTTTGTTTCTGTGGATACGACGGAAGATATTCGGCAAAGGTCACTTAACTTTAAGCGTGAAATAGACGTGAGAGGCATGAGAGGCGACGAGGCGTTGCAGGCGGTGCAGTATTTTGTTGACGACGCTTTGATTCTGAGTGTTGACAGAATACGTATTCTGCACGGCACCGGCACCGGGGCGTTGCGGCAGATTATACGCGAGTATCTGAATACAGTGCATGGAGTCTCTTCTTTTCACGACGAGCACGTGCAGTTTGGCGGCGCAGGCATAACGGTAGTGGAGTTTTAGAGCGAGTTAGAAAAAAGTCGACGTGAAATCTTATTTTTTATTTGAAATGTCGGCAGTTTTTTTATCTTTCTTTCAAAGAATGAATTTTTTTTGTATATATTTGCAAAGCAAGCGGGGTTGCAGTGTAATTTGTTAAAAAAAGTCTCTTATGAAACTTGATGAATTTTTTGCAAATGTAGATTTAGGATTGCCTCTTTCTAATCCGATACTGATATTTTCATTGGTGCTGTTCGTTATTTTGTTCGCGCCAATGCTTTTGGACCGTTTCCGTATTCCTCATATCATAGGTCTTATTATTTCGGGTATTTTACTTGGAGAAAACGGATTTAATATTTTGAGCAGGGACCAGAGCTTTGAACTTTTCGGGGCTGTGGGGCTGCTTTATATAATGTTTTTGGCAGGTTTGGAGATAGACCTTACAGACTTCAAGAAAAACAAGGAAAAAAGTATATTCTTCGGGCTGATGACATTTATTGTGCCGATGGTTATCGGTGTTATTTCCGGCTATTTCCTTTTGAAGAACATTCCGTCTCAGCCGGGAAATCCGGAATTGGCTCTCAGCGCGATGAGCAACCGGAAGTATATAATTTTGTCTGCCGTCTTGCTGGCGAGTATGTATGCGTCGCACACCTTGCTGTCGTACCCCATCGTGAGCCGGTTTGGCGTGACTAAAAACAGGGTAGTGAGCGTTTCTATCGGAGGTACGATGATAACCACCGTCCTTGCCCTGCTTATATTTGCGGTTATCATTGGGTTTACTAAGGGTGACATTAACAGCGCTTTTTGGGTGAGGCTGTTTGTCTCTGTGCTTATATTCGGGCTGGTTATTGCAATTGTCTTTCCGAAGATTGCGGAAAGTTTCTTTAAGCATTACGACGACAGTATTCTGCAGTACATCTTTGTGCTTGCAATGGTCTTCTTGGGAGGCTTCTTGGCGCAGCTTGCCGGACTGGAGCCTATAATCGGCGCGTTTGGCGTGGGGCTGACACTGAATAGGTTTATTCCGCGAATTTCTCCGCTGATGAATCGTCTGGACTTTGTGGGAAATGCGCTTTTTATTCCGTATTTCCTTATAGGGGTGGGCATGCTTATCGATTTAAGGGTTGTCTTTTCAGGGTTCACAACGCTTATAGTGGCTGTGGTCATGTGCGTGGTGGCAACTTTGTCTAAGTACATCGCGGCAGTTTTGACTCGCAGAACCTTCGGTTTCTCTAAAGACGAGGGACTTCTGATCTTTGGTCTGAGCAACGCTCAGGCTGCGGCGACGCTTGCGGTTGTGACTATCGGTTATAAAACGGTGATTTTCAACTCTTCAACCGGAGAGTTTATCCGTTTTTTTAGCGACGACCTGCTAAACGGAACTATTATAATGATACTTGTCACTTGCACCATATCTTCTATTGCCACGGAACGTGCGGCCAGGTCGCTAGCTGTGCAGCAGAATCATATAGATGAAAACCTGAAAGAGGGCAAGCTTGTAGATAGAATTTTGATCACTCTTTATAATCCTGAGACGCTGAACAGTTTGATGGACCTTGCTGTAATCTTGAAGGAAAAACGCAGCAAAGAGCCGCTGTACGCTTTGAATGTGGCGTCGGACAGTTCCGTGAACAGCAGTGTTGACAAGGGTAAAAAACTGCTTGAAAAGGCGGCGAAGATAGCTTCGGCAACAGATAATACCGTGCGTATGATAATGCGTTACGACGTGAATGTGACAAGCGGAATCATCCATACCATCAAGGAAAATAACATAACAGAAGTGGTTATGGGACTGCACCATAAGGCTCATTTTGCAGACTCTTTCTTCGGGGCGAAAACAGACAACCTGTTGAAGGCTACAAATCAGATGATACTTATTTACAAATCTATACAGCCTATAAACACGATAAAACGTCTTGTTGTGGTTGTGCCCGAAAAGGCCGAATTTGAGGTGGGTTTTGTAAAGTGGTATGACCGTATTAAGAATGTCTGCAAGCAAATAGGGGCCACTACTGTGTTTTTTGCGCCTCAGCCTACACTTAAACAGATTCATATATTGGCTCAGAGGAATAAGTTTGGCGTGGAGACCTCTTTCGAAGTGCTTGATGATTGGGACGACTTCCTGATTCTTACCCGCGAACTGAGGAACAATGACTTGTTTGTGGTGCTGTCTTCCCGCAAGGGTGCTATATCGTATAATCCGGCTTTTGAGAAGTTGCCGATGCATCTTTCTAAATATTTCGCGGACAATAGTTTCGTTGTGCTATATCCGGAGCAGTTTGAGGAGAGCAAGGACGGCAATATGATATGACGGAAGAATGTCTTGTTTAATCGCTCTTTTCGTAGTTAAAAAATGTTAATTGATTATTTTACAAAAATTTACGTTGTGATTTTGGATTCTATTTTGTATATTTGCACGCTCGGTTATGTTGTGTAAATGTTTTCAATATAAGATCGTGGTTTTGGTCTGTGTGCTTTGGTCTCTTGTAGGGGCTGCATACGGACAGGGGGCGTGTGCGGAAACTTCGAGATGGATTGGGATGCTTGAAAATAGGCTAACGGGAGAGACTGAATATTATACTGCAGACGAAATCTTTTCTGGTACGGAATATGGAGCGGCTATACCAGGGTATGATGGAGATAAAGTTTGGATGCCGCAATTTTATTTTTCGGATACAAGCTGTATAACAGATGAATTTGAGTTAGAATTTAAATTGTTGACGTATACTGTAGAGAGTGGGGTTCTAAGTCGCACGGTAGCTGGAATGAGTGTGTTTTCAGAACCCGAAAATCCATTTTTGCGTAGTGGCGATAATGTTAAGCGTATTGAGATTGAGTCAAAAGTGAGGGATTCAGAAAAAGGCTTAAGGTCAAATATGGGATGGGTAATTTCTACTTTAGGTTTTAAGTATAAAGATGGGGTGCTTTATTTTTTGGAAGATGGGGATGTGAATAGGGTGGAGAGGTATTCGATATGCAGAATTGGACATCTGACAGCCTATTGGGAATATGGAGGAGGCACTCTCATCTCTATACATTACAAAGACATAACTAACGGCACAGAGTACTACGAGAATTTTTCTGACTGCCGCAATGAGCAGGCTTTTCCTGAGTGCGAGCCGGAGCCGGTTGTGGAGCTGACCGCCGGTTTTGTGATGCCTGGCTGCAAGGATTCTACGTTGCGGTTTTATGCAAATTCAAATTTGTTGGAGGATTTTCACTGGATTGGCCCGAACGGTTTTAGAAGCGATGAACAGAATCCGTCTATCGGAGGTGCTTCTTATTTGATGAACGGGACTTATACGGTTTGGGGACAATTAGACCGATGCTCGCCGCCTGTCTCTTTTGATGTGGTGGTTAATATCTCTGATTTTTATAAAAAGGACACTGCCATGTCTTTCGAGTTCTGCAGCAAGGATTCTGTTATTGTTGACGGAAAGGTTTACAAGGAGACTGGTCATTATGTGGATACTTTGGTTGCGTCTAATGGTTGTGATAGCATAGTGTCTTTTAGTATAGAGAGAAAATATACGGAGCATTATTTTAAGGACACAATTTGCTATGGTGAGAGTTATGATTTTGGAGGTGCAGAGCGGTTTGAATCCGGCTTTTTTGTGGATACGTTCAAAGGCGCTAACAGTTGCGGGTGCGATAGTATTGTGGGAGTGCATCTGACGGTTTTGCCAAGGCCTGAATATATGGAGAAAGAGGTGCTTATCTGCCAAAATGATTCGTTCGAGTTAAATGGATCTTATTATAAAGGCAAAGTGCTTGTTTATGACACGATAAGAGGTCGGTTTGGTTGTGACAGTGTGATTGTTGAAGTTGATATTGACACTCTCCCTGCAAATTGGGAGGAGAGGCCAGCGGTGCATTTTTGTGAAGGTTTTCCTGTAACTATCGGTGGTGTTGCTTTTGATGAAGACACGACGCTGATCGACACTGCTGTTGGTGCGAATGGGTGTCCGCTATATATAAAGACTGAAGTGATTAAGGATGTGGCTGTGCCGTTGCCGGACTCTTTCAGCTTCGCAGGGTGCAAACTAAGCGAATTTAGTTTGAGCGTGACAGAGATAGATGGGGCAAGTTATAAATGGACGCCTCGTATTTATCTGAGCAGTGACACTGTCTCAAATCCTTCTGTAAGGCCTTATACAAACGTTGAGTATAAAGTGGAGATAAAGTATGGAACATGCAGAGAAGAGGTGCCTGTTTCTGTTGAAATCTTCGACGTGCCTAAGATTGTCAGGGTTGAGCAGGAGCAGGGTGATGGGCATGTAGTCGTCAGAAAAGGCTCAAAGCCTTATTATTTCAGTTTTGACGGTAACTCTTTCAGCAGAGACAGCGCTTTCAGCGACTTGCAGGCAGGTATGTATCAGGCTGTGGTGGAGGACGCTTTGGGTTGTGTTGATACGGCAAACTTTTTTGTGTTTATCCCTATTATACCGGAAGATCATTTCACTCCAAACGGAGATGGAGTAAAAGACTTGTGGGAGATTGAAAATATTGAGCAGTATGATGATTATGTGATTAGAATTTATGACAGATTCGGCAAGTTGCTGGTAGAGTACGTGGATCAGTATCCGGGGTGGGACGGAACGTATAATGGTGTTGATATGCCTTCTACTGACTATTGGTATGTCATAGACCTTGAGTTTCTGGATTATGATTTGAGCGGACATTTTACATTGGTGAGAAAGTGACGTCTGGTTTGAAAAATAAATTTAGAGATGTTATTTGTGCGCGACGAGAATAATTCAACGTTTTTTTATACCTTTGAGGCATTGATTTTAAAGTATAAATAATTACATTTAAGGATTGTATGTTACGAAAATTGAGAATTGCATTTGCAGTTGTTTTTCTTGCGTTGATAACGCTTTTGTTCTTGGATTTCACAGGAACTGTCAGCGGTTTTTTGGGCTGGTTAGCTAAGGTTCAGTTCGTGCCGGCAGTGTTGGCTGTTAATATTGGAGTGCTTGTCTTTCTGGTGTTGCTGACGCTCCTTTTTGGACGCGTTTATTGTTCTGTGATCTGTCCGCTCGGTGTGATGCAAGATGTGTTTGCGTGGTTCGGAAAGAAATTCAAAAAGAACCGTTATTCCTTTTCCAAGGAGAAGAAGACTGTGCGGTGTGTCTTTCTAGGCTTATATGTTGTTTTGATGATAGTTCCCGGATTGGCGGGGATTGCCGCTTTGTTGGAGCCATACAGCTCTTTCGGACTAATTGTCTCGTCTCTTCTGTCTCCTATTTACGGACAGTGCAATAATCTTCTGGCAAGTGTTGCGGAGGCGAACGACAGCTATCTCTTTTATGAGAATGATGTTTGGGTGAAAAGCGCTTTAGGCATTGCTTTGGCGTTGGCTTTACTTGGAGTTCTGTCGTTTTTGGCATGGCGAGGAGGACGCACATACTGCAATACGGTTTGTCCGGTTGGCACTATATTGGGCTATTTGTCTAAATTTTCATGGTTTAAAATTGTTATAGATACAGAAAAATGCAACTCGTGCGGTTTGTGCGCAAAGAATTGCAAGGCCTCATGCATTAACTCAAAGGAACATTCGGTAGATTATAGCCGTTGTGTTGCGTGTATGGACTGTATAGATAAATGCAACAAAGGGGCGATTAGGTTTGTTCATAAGGCGCAAACTTGCCAGTCAGAGGTTGCTGATGGTGTTGTAGATGATTCGCGTCGTAAGTTTATAGCGGTGTCCGCAATGGCTGTGTCTGCAGCAGCGGTAAAGGCGCAGAGCAAAAAGCTGGATGGCGGGCTTGCGGTTATAGAAGACAAGAAAGTGCCGGTGAGAGAGGTGTCGCCAAAGCCGGCAGGCTCTTTGAGCGTGCGTAACTTTGCAAGCAGATGTACAGCCTGTCAGTTGTGCGTGTCGGCTTGCCCTAACGGAGTTTTGAGGCCGTCGGCCAGTTTGGACTCGTTTATGCAGCCTGAAATGAGTTTTGAACGCGGATATTGCCGTCCAGAGTGCGTGAAGTGTTCTGAAGTCTGTCCAACAGGAGCAATTAAGCCAATATCCGTAGTTGAGAAATCTTCTATTCAGATAGGCGTTGCGGTTTGGCATAAGGATAATTGTTTGGCGAACAAGGGCGAGAAATGCGACAATTGCGCGCGTCATTGTCCAGTAGGAGCAATCGCCATGATTGATTACGAAGGCAAAAGGATTCCTACAGTCAACGCTGAAATGTGCATAGGCTGCGGAGCTTGCGAGAACTTGTGCCCATCGCGTCCGCTTAGCGGAATGTGCATAGAAGGGGTAGAGGAGCATAGAGTATTGTAATGAAAATCCTATACAAAAAAGGCTGCCGTGATTGATTTCGTGGCAGCCTTTGTTTTTTGCAAAATTTATAAAATATAAGGTCGAGAACATCTTGAAATGCGCCTTGCTCAGATTGTCACACCTTTGAAGGAGCGATACAGACGCCGTGTCAGGGCAAAGAACCATGGATGCAAAAGCCTCCGAGTCAAGAATGCAAATTACACATCGTAATTTACACAAGTCGCCCTGTTTAACGTTTTCATTTTAACAGTTTGTTTGTCGCAGTGTCAGGGAAAACAACCGAAGGTTTGAAGTTTTTAGCCTCTTCAAAGTCCATTGTGGCATAAGACATGATTATTACAACATCACCTTTCTGCACCATTCTGGCGGCTGCCCCGTTCAGGCATATGACACCAGACCCTCTTTCTCCCTTTATTGCGTAAGTCTCAAATCGCGAACCGTTATTGTTGTCAACAATGAAAACTTTCTCGTTCGGAATTATGTTTGCGGCTTCCATCAGCTCTTCGTCAATCGTGATGCTGCCAATGTAATTCAAGTCAGACTCTGTTACCGTAACTCTATGTATTTTGGACTTAAGAACCTCTATGAGCATTTTTGATATATTTAATTAATTGAACTTCCCGTACTGGATATTGTCTATAAGGCGCACATCTCCGCAATATACGGTTACACACCCGACAGCGTTGTCAGTTTCGTCCCAGTTTTCTATAGACTCTAAAGACAGAGCGTCAACAATGTCGAAATATTCCACCTCGAGCATAGGGTCTGAGTTAATCTTGTCGATTACCCAAGCCTTCAGTTCGCTCACGCTCTTTTCGTTTTTAAGGTACACGCTGCCGAAGAGAGCTTTGGAAATAGAAAGCGCGGCCGCTTTACCCTCGGCAGAAAGGCGTTGGTTGCGGCTGCTTAGCGCGAGTCCGGACTCTTCGCGGGCGATAGGGCAGCCTACAATTTCAACCGGAACGTTATATTGCTTCACCATTTCTCTGATTATGGCAAGCTGCTGAAAATCTTTTTCGCCGAAATAAGCCCTTGTCGGCTTTATGATGTTAAATAGACGGCTTACAACCTGAGCCACCCCGTTGAAATGACCAGGACGGTAAGCACCCTCCATCACTTTGTCGAGCGTGCCGAAGTCAAAGCGTCTGGTGTCCGGTTCCGGGTATATTTCAGATTCGGACGGAGCAAAAAGCACGTCGCACCCGGCAGACTGCAGCAGTTTGATGTCCGCTTCGAGGTTTCTCGGGTAAGTTTCGAGGTCGTGCTTGTTGTTAAACTGAGTAGGATTTACAAAGATGCTGACAACGCACACGTCGTTTTCAGCCGCGCATCTTCTTACCAAAGTCAGATGTCCTTCGTGCAGAGCGCCCATAGTTGGCACGAAGCCGACAGTCTTGCCCTGCGACTCAAGCAGGCTTACGGCGCCTGTAACTTCAAATGTTTTTTCTATGACCTTCATATACCAATGCTATTTAATCTGTTAAAATTTGTACAAAGGAACAAAATAATATAATAATGAAAAAGAAAAAACACTTTTTTGTCTAGTTTAGTTATAAATTTAACATAAATTAACGATTAGAAGGCACTACATTTTGCCAAAATCGGATAAAATCACTATCTTTGCAAACCTCATTTTTGTGAGTGCGAACATAAAAAAGTGTTAATGGAAGCTACTAAAATTTTATACATTACGCAGGAAATGTTTCCGTATGTTGCGGAAAGCGAGATTTCTAACATAAGCAGGTTTTTGCCTCAGATGATACAGGAAAAAGGTCGTGAGATACGTACTTTTATGCCTAAGTTTGGTTGTGTTAATGAGCGCAGAAATCAGTTGCACGAAGTTATCCGCTTGTCTGGAATGAACTTGATAATAGATGACTCGGACCATCCTCTCATTATAAAGGTCGCATCAATCCAGTCTGCCAGAATGCAGGTTTACTTTATCGATAATGACGACTTTTTCCAGCGTAAAGGAATGACTTCTGATGAAAACGGAGAGTTTGACGATAATGAAGACCGTTCTATCTTTTATGTGCGCGGTGTGCTTGAGACCGTCAAGAAATTGAGATGGACGCCAGACGTGATTCATTGTCATGGTTGGATGACGGCTTTGGCGCCTCTTTACATAAAGACTGCCTTTAGTTCTGACCCTTTCTTTAAGAACTCTAAGGTTGTTTATTCTGTTTATGGTGACGAGTTTAAGTCGCCGTTCAGCGGCAGGTTTGGAGAAAAAGCGATAATCGACGGTGTTGAAAGTTCTGACGTTGCGGACTTGGCTGGCAAGGAGGTCTCGTTTGAAGACCTTGCGAAATTTGCTGTCAAGTATTCTGACGGAGTTATTCAGGGTAGCGAGGTTATTAACAAAAACGTCGTTGAGTATGCTAAAAGCGAGGGCAAGTTGTTCTTGCCTTATGCCGGACCTGATTCTTATGTGGACGCTTATAACGCGTTTTATGATGAAGTGCTGAAGTAAGGCTTCCGGCTTGTTTTTTTAATGTGAAATAAAAAGTGTATTTTGATGAAGTTCAGACATTTTGCAGTTATCTTGTCGGCTCTGGGGCTTATGGCTTGCGAGGACAATGGTGAGGTGGGTTCTTTGATTCAGCCTTCGGAGGATGTGCTGAGCATCTCCTCTTTTATGGTTAATGTGCAGACGGAAAGCGTCTTGGCGGACTCTTCTCTGTGCAAGTCTGCAAACTTCATTCTTGGGCAGTACACGGACCCTAAGTTTGGCGTGACGCAGGCTGAATTCTTGACACAGATAGACGGACGTTTGGGCGGTGTGTTTATTCCTGACACGACTGTTGTAACTAAGAACTCTACTGTGAACGGCGTGCTGAATACGCTTTTGACAGACTTTAATCCTAAGTTCGGCAATATTCTGAAGATAACGGATCCTTCCGGCTTGTCGGTGGACTCTGTCTTTTTTCATGCTGAATATTCTGACGATTTTATTGGCGACTCTTTGTCGTTGCAGGCTATAGATGTGTATGCTCTGAACAGAACTTTGCCGGGTGGTGTCAAATATTACTCTAATACAGACCCGGCTTTGTATTGCGATAAGGACGAACTTTTGGGCTCGCTTGTTTATCAGGTGGCAAAGGCTCGTCGTCTGCGAGTTCCTTTGTCGAAAGAGTATGGAGAAAAGCTGGCCAGCATCTACACGTCAGGGTCGAGTGTGAAGAAACAGTCTGAATTTAACGATATTATCAAGGGAATTTATGTTTCTCACTCATTTAACGAGGGTGGAATCATAAAGATTCCGGTTGCTGGAATTTATCTGTATTACAGTTATGATGCTAAGATTCACACAACTTACGAGGGACGAGACACTATTGTGGATTCTCGTGAGTTGAGAGGCTCTAATGGAGAACGTTTTAATCCGCTCACTTTAGGAGTGTTTTTCTCTGCAAATAAGGCGGTTGAGCGTGCTGATGTGATAAAGCATATAAACCTGAAAGAGTCGTTTGTTGAACTGGAGAGCGACAAGGGTGCGTCTTATACGTTTACGCCTTCCGGTGTTAACACGTCAGTAAAGATTCCTTTCCAGACTGTGCTTGACTCTTTAAGCAAGAATGGTTCTGATACTTCTAAGGTCTCTTTCAATGGTGCGTATCTCAAACTTTACACAAAAAAATTGGACTGGGAGACCAAATTTAGCAAGAATCCTAATTCTTTTATGCTTCTTGTCAACAAGGATTCTATAGACAATTTCTTCTACAGAAATCAGTCGCCGGATAAGATAAATTCTTTTTCTGCTGCGTACGATACTTCAGGAGTTTACTCTTTCGACATCACTTACGCCATGCAAAGGATGAAGAACGGAGAGACTTCTTTTGATTTGGAGGATATGGTGGTTGTTCCTGTGTCGATATCAACTGTGAACGGCTCTTATTTCTATAATCAGGAGAATTGGATGACAGCGGTTTGTTTCTACGGCTCGGAGGCTGTGTCTGAAGAGAAGCGTCCTCGTATAGACATTGTTTACACGGAAAGGAAATAGCGTTTGGAGTTTTTTTTAGGTGTTGATTATGAAACGTTTGTGTGTAGTATTGCTTACGGCTCTTGTTTTGGGACTCTTTTCTTGCGATGATGCGAGAAGAGCGTCTCAGTCTGAAGGTGTGGTTGTTGATTCGTTGGTGAATGCGGCTCTGCATGACACGTTGGAGGTTATAGAGAAGGCGGAGAAGCAGATGGTTTACGGGATAGAGTTTACGGACAGCATGCATTTGGAACAGGGGCGTTTCCCTAAAAACAAGACGTTGGGAAGCGTGCTTTCTGAATATGGCGTCTCGGCTCAGAATATACATAACCTTGCAGAGAATGCAAGCAAGGTGTTTAATGTGAAAAAGATTAGGTCTGGCAACCCTTATTGCGTTATTTTTACAGGAGATTCGGTTAAATGCGGAAAGTATTTCATATATGAGTCAACTCCGACGGAAAGCATTGTTTTTTGTCTTACGGACAGTCTGAAGGTCTGGGAGCACAAAAAGAATGTGACGGTGAAGGAGAAGGTGGTTAAAGGAGTGATCTCGTCGTCTTTGTGGAATGCAATGGCTGATGCGGATGCTCCTACAGCGCTGGCTTTTGAACTTTCTGATATTTACGCGTGGAACATTGATTTTTTTGGTTTGCAGAAGGGCGACAAATTTGAGGTGTGCTATACGGAGACTTGGGTTGACACCCTTTTTGTGGGAGTTGATTCTATCAGGTTTGCCATATTCACTCACTGTGGAAAGGATTTTCACGCAGT
Organism: Paludibacteraceae bacterium; assembly: GCA_017632345.1. Classification (GTDB taxonomy): domain Bacteria; phylum Bacteroidota; class Bacteroidia; order Bacteroidales; family Paludibacteraceae; genus RGIG9379. Next base: position 7,189 of record JAGBRL010000088.1, on the reverse strand, counting down.
GCCTTTTGAGCAGAATGGTCGTCTGGATTTTTATGATTATGACGGAAATAGCCTTAGGAAAGCTTTTCTGAAGGCTCCGTTGAAGTTTTCGAGGATTAGTTCGCACTTTAGTCATAGCCGCCTTCATCCGGTTCTGAAGATTCGCAGGCCGCATCATGGAGTGGATTATGCGGCTCCGGCCGGCACGCCAGTCATGACAATCGGAGATGGCAAGGTTATTTCCAAAGGATTTCATAAAGGCGGAGGTCATACGGTCAAAATTCAGCATAACAGCACTTATTCTACGGCCTATTTGCATTTGTCCAAGTATGCGAAGGGTCTTGCCGTCGGTTCTTATGTGAAGCAAGGCGAGGTTATCGGTTATGTCGGAAGCACTGGTTTGTCAACTGGGCCTCATTTGGATTTTAGAGTTTATAAGAATGGAAGTCCTATTAATCCGCTTAAACTGGAGTCTCCGTCTGTAGAGCCAGTAAGTGAAGCCAACAGGGCTGCTTTTGTGGCTGTGCGCGATTCGCTTTTGAAAATCTTGCGTTAACTGCGTAAGGTAAAATATTTGTTTGTTTAATTTAATCAGTTTTTAGTTATGGCAGATCCTTTGATGTTGTCTTATTTGACACAGAGAAAAGTTATTGGCTGGCTTGGTATATTGTTGCCGGTGTTATGTGTGTCTAGTTGCCTTTTTATAGAAAATAGGCCGGAAGAGTGGTGTTATAGTTTGAGCGCGACCTATCATTTGTCGCCTGTGCTTACAATGATGCTCAGTAGCACGGCTATATTTCTAATGACTTATCAGGGATATGACAAAAGTGACAGACGAATAAATTTTGCGTCAGGTCTGTTTGCTATTGGTGTTGTTTTTTTCCCTTGCAATACAGTTTGGCTCGACCCGGAAAAGCCGATAGGCTTGTTTCAGCTCTCTCCAAGCACAAGTCAGATAGTGCATAACATAAGTGCAGGCTTACTTTTTTTATCATTCAGTTTGAACATACTGATGCAGTTCACAAAAGGCAATGGTGTTACCCGGACTCTTGTATTTAAAATCTGCGGCTGGGGAATGGTCGTTTGTCTTGTCTTTTTCCTTTTGTCTGAGGTGTTAGGCTTTTTACCGGGATATTTCACGATGATATTTGAATCTATACTGCTCCTTTTGTTTGGTGTAGCATGGCTGGTAAAGGGAAAGACTTTTGATATAGATTGATTAAAGGTGAGTTCTATAAATTCACCGTTTATAATTGACTTAATTTATGTAAGTTGACTTAAGATTTTCTAAAGACGTAATACTGCGAAAAACTTTTGCTCTGCCTTCCAGACAGAAGGAATGCAAGGCGGAAAGCCTGAATATTTAAATGAAAGAGCAGTGATAGACGTTGCATAAAATAGAGCGGCCCCTGAAGAGATTCTTTAGGGGCCGCTTGGCTTTTATTTAACTATGGTTAATGTTACTGTGTCTGCCTTTACTTTCTTGTTTTTTGGAGCGCACGGCACGATTTTGCCTTTCAGCAGCCAGCCCATGAGATTGTCTATGATTGTTACTGTTGGCTGTGAAGACATATTGTTAATCAGATATACCTGATAATTTCGGTTGTTTTTCATGCAAACCTCCCACTCTTTGCGGGCCATGCAGAATGTCTGCTGTTCGTCAAGCAGACCTTTGCAGGCAATGCGGTACTCAACGCTTTCGTTGTCAAGCCAGACTTGGAAGTCGTATCCTTTTTCGGTATTGTTTACAGATTTGACGCGTTCAGGGTATTTGCTTTGCAAAAGTTGCATTACAATGGCGCGGCTCTTATCTGCAATTTCAGCGTTAAGTTCCGAGTCCTCTTCTATCACAACAGCCTTGTCGTCTGCAATTAATTTGTCAATCTTTGCGTTGGCGCTGTCAAGGCGAGCAGACAGAAGGTTGAACGCTTCTACGTTATTTAGCAAGCAAGCCTTTATGGCTTCGTTGTTTTTCGCGAGCACGTCAAAAACGTCGATTTCATCGGCACTTTCTGATTCGTTTGGAATTTCAGCAGGTTTTACCTCTATCGGTTTTATTGATTCGAATTGAGGTTCTGCGGCCGCTTTCTTTTCAGAAACTGTTATCGTAGGAGCTGAAAACTCTATTTTTACAGGTTCGGCTTTAGGAGTCTCCTTCACGATGTTTTTTGCAGGTTCCTGAACTTTTGGCGCGGCAGGTTTGCCTTTCAAGGCGTTGAAGAATGTCTCAAGTTGCGCTTTAGCCTCGAATCTTTCATAATTATCGTCGTTCATCTTTATGTTGCAAAATGCGCCGTTGCATTTTTCAATGCTTGAGATTGCGTCCTTCTCGTCGTTTTCAGACAAATTGATGCCGAGCACAACAAGTCTGACCTCTCCTTTGGCATTGTTAATCTCGTATGCGACGTCGCCCATCTCGTATCTGAAATTGTCAGAACCGCCAGTCACCAATACAACAATTTTATCGTCGGCATCAATGTTTTCGAAGTCAGAAACAGATTTGTTCACTGTTTTGGCAAGAGGAGCTCCTCCGTTAGGCCATGGCAGCCCGTCGATTTTTTTATTGAAGTCAGACATTGTGTTCAAGCCCATGTCGAGCGAGCTGATGATGATAGGAGACCCCACGACCGAAAGGAACGTTCTTAGACCTATAGGTTCCGAAAAATTCAAAGAAGGAACAATTTCGTCAGAAAATAGGCGTTTAACCATTTTCTGCTTGCCAGAGATATTGTCAGAAATATCCATTAGAAAATCTGTAGCTGTTGCCATAATTTTTAATTAGATTTAAAGTGTTTATAATTAGTTTGGTCCGGACTTAAAGCCGGAACATGAATTTTCTGTATTGATGCACGGAACATAACATTTTGTTTTGCAATATTTGTCGTTTTTTGCGCAAATAGGCAAAGCCGGCCGTTATTGAAATTCAGACAAAAAACAGAGTCCGAAAGGTGTGTTTTTCTGTTGCGTGCAAGAGCCTGTCAGCTTTATTACACAGGCTCGTAAATTTAATATAAAATAGTCGTGCGCGCAATAAAAATTTGTCTTTTCTGAAAAAAAAACAAGCGTATTGCGGTTTTTCAAAATCATCTCGACTTGATTTTAGAGAAGCTTCCTTAATGCAATTTCGACACAATCAATTTATCTATTCTTACACCATCCATGTCGGCAATCTCAAATTTGAAGTTCTTCCATGAAAAAGTTTCTCCGGTTTTAGGGAGATGTTGCAGTTGCACAAGAGCCAAGCCGCCAACAGTATGGCAGTCGAGGTTGTCTATAAGGTCGCATTTGTCGTAGTAAGATAAAAAATCAAGGATGGAGCATTGTCCGGAGACAAGCCAGCTTCCGTCCTCGCGTTCTATGATTTCAGGCTCTTCGTCTGTGTCGTCAATATTGCCGACAAGCCCGACGAGAATGTCCTTCATCGTTATTATGCCGGAGAAAGAGCCGAACTCGTCGCATACAAGCGCTCTGCTGACACCAAGTTCCTTCATCGACTCTAGCGCTTTGTAAACACTCATGTTTTCGGGAAAAAAAACAGGAGTGTGAGCCAGTTTTTCAAGCTCCATCTCCGTCTCATGTATATGCAGCACGAGTTCTTTTATATTCACAACGCCGATAAGGTTGTCGAAACTATTTTTCACGACAGGATAAAATCCGAAGAGCGAGTCTGATATTACGTTTCTGACAGTGTCAGTGTCCATGTTGCAGTCGAGGCATACCACATCGTTTTTGTGCGTCATTATGGAGCCTATCTCCAAGTCGCCCATAAGGAAAACACGGTCCACAATGTTCTTTTCGACCTGCTGCACCTCGCCGTCTTCTGTGCCTTCCTGCACGAGCGATTTAATCTCCTCTTCAGTTACCTTGCTGTCTTCAGACTTTAGTCCTAACACTTTAAAAGTTAATTTTGAACTTTGTGACAAAAGCCATACGAAAGGGTAAGTTGCCTTAGATAAAAAACTCATTGGTCTTGCAGTGAGGAGCGCCACCTTCTCGGCAGAACCCATTCCGATGCGTTTAGGGACGAGCTCGCCAAACAGTATGGAGAAAAAGGTTACTAAAGCTACTATGAAAGTTTGAGCTATGTAATGCGCGTAGTTGGCGTTCATATCAAAAGAGATAAGGAAATCTGTGAGTGTGGCTGCTATTTTGTTGCCGGAAAATATACCGGTCAAAATCCCTATCAGAGTTATCCCTATCTGGACTGTAGAAAGGAACGTCTCCGGCTTTTCTGCAAGCTCAAGCACTTTTTGAGCCGACTTGTTTCCGCGTTTCGCTTCTGCTGATATGCGTGATTTTCTGGCGGATATAAGCGCGACTTCCGACATTGCGAAAACTCCATTCAGTAAAATAAGCACAATGATAAAAATAAGTTCTTCCATCTCTCTTTAACTATTTTTGCAAAAGTAACTCATAAAAAAATAGGAAAAAAGATTTTTAACATATATTAAGATAATTGTATTTTTTGTACTTTTGTATAGGCCTGGTTCATGTCTTGGTTGAGATTGAACCGAGCTTAAGTTTGTTTTTTTGATAGTTTTTAAAGAAATGAAATTGTTAGATCGTTTGGAGTTTTTTTTCGCTCCTGTTGTGTTTTTTTTAGCGGTGGCCTACAAATTGAGTTCGGCAGGAAATTATATGTTTGATGTATTGTCAACGATAGCTCTTTGTTTTGTTGCGTTGGTGTATGGTTACTCTATTTACTTTGGTAGAAACAATCAAAGGGATTTGCCGCAAGAGGTAGAGGGAATGAGTCACAGATTTCAGCCTCTGGCTAAAATGGCTGTTGCGCTTCTTGCCGTCGGACTTTTGTTTTATTTGCAGAAATGGGCAGGCGGTCGTCTTATGTATGGATTTGGCATGTTTGCGTGTGTGCTTTGGTCGTTTATTCTTTTCTTGTTATACAAAAAAGAGCAGAACAGACAGAGCCTCAAGGTTTTGTATTTGCTGATTTTTTACATTGCAGTAGCCGTATTAGTGCAGATTGTCCCATGTTGGATGAACTAAAAGTTAACTGAAAATTATTGAGATTTATTATGAGGGCAAGTAAAATCTTGAAGATAGCAAGCAGAGTGTTGCTGTTGCTGGTCGCTGTGCTGAACGTGGGGTGCACCTCTGAAAATAGAGCGGATATGTTCAGGGTTTTGGCGGAGCAAGGAGATGCCGAGGCTCAGAACAATCTTGGTAAATGTTACAGAGACGGGATAGGTGTCTCGCAAGACTATGCAGAGGCTGCGAAGTGGTTTCAGCGTTCTGCCGAGCAGGGGAATGCGGATGCACAGAATAACCTTGGCGCTCGTTATCACACAGGCACAGGGGTGCCGCTGTCGCACTCTGAAGCAGTGAAGTGGTACAGGCTTTCTGCCGAGCAGGGGCATGATGTGGCCCAGCTTAATCTTGGCAAATGTTATTTAATGGGCGAAGGAGTGACGCAAAGTGTTCAGGAAGCGGATAAGTGGATCAGGCTTTCTGCAGACCAGGGTTATGCGATAGCTCAGAGTGATATTGGGCTTTTTTATCAGTACGGAATAGGTGTTGCGCAAGACTATTCGGAGGCGGTGAAGTGGTATCGGCTCTCGGCAGAGCAGGATTGTGCAGAGGGACTGCTCAATCTGGGGACGTGTTACTTAGAAGGTCTCGGTGTGGAGCGGGATTTCTTGGAGGCGTTTAAATGGATTCGGCTTGCAGCGGAACAAGGTCATGCAAAGGCACAGATGAACCTTGGTGTTTTTTATCAAAACGGCTGGGGTGTTCAGCAAGATGAAGCGGAAGCCGAAAGGTGGATTAGGCTTTCGGCCGAACAAGGATTTGAGCCTGCAATGAAGAGATTGGAAACTTTGAAAAAGTAAAACTGAGAGAGGCAAAATTAGCCTCTTCTAAAAATAACTTGAAGACTTTTCATCATGAACAGAGGCAAGAAAACTTGTGAAGTGCTCAAAAGCGTCAGAAAACAGATTGCGGAAGCCAACGGGATTCCGTACACACCTGCCGAATGCAGCTTTGAAAGAGAATGCACAGGCACGTGTCCGAACTGCGAACGTGAGCGTCAGTACATCGAGGCTCAATTGTGCAAAAAGCAGAAGGCTGGCAACGCACTGAAAATCATTGGCGTGGCGGCAGGAGTGACAGCTATGGTTGCTTGTCAGGAGGCTAAGGCGCAAGAAAATGTAGAGAATATAGCAGCTGTGCAACAAAAGTTTGAATGGGATTCTTATGAGTATATTTTTGCACGGCGGCTACCTGAATATATAATTGCGCAATGGGATGAAATGGCAGAATTCGTTTCTCTTTTTCCTAACGATACGTTTTTAGTTGTTGGTCATACAGATTGCAGGGGTAGTCTAAAATACAATAGAAAATTATCGCAGGTGAGGGCGGATTGGGTTCGTCGTTATTTAGTCGAAAAAGGAGCAGACCCGGGTAAGATAATCTCTGTTGGCGTAGCTTACACTGAACCCAGAATTCCTGACGCACAGACCGAAGCAGAACACTATCAAAATCGTCGTGTCACACTGGAATTTTACTCTAAGGAGAGAATGAAAGAGTTGGATGATAAAATACAACGGGAGCTTGAAAGCCAATGATATTATTATCTGCTAAAAATTATCACGAAGTTAAAATATTATCCCATCATGAACAGAGGCAAAAAAACTTGCGAAGTGCTCAAAAGCGTCAGAAAACAGATTGCAGAAGCCAACGGAATCCCGTACACTCCTGCCGAATGCAGCTTTGAAGGAGAATGCGCAGGCACGTGTCCGAACTGCGAGCGTGAGCGTCAGTACATCGAGGCTCAATTGAGCAAAAAGCAGAAGGCTGGCAACGCGCTGAAAATTATCGGAGTGGCTGCTGGTGCGACTGCTATGGTAGCTTGTCAGGAGGCTAAGGCACAGGAAAATGTAGAAGATATTACTGCAGTGCAACAAAAGTTTGAATGGGACTATAGTTTTGGTTTTTGGGGCGTAGCTCCTCGACCTGAGGATATTGCTCAATGGGATGAGATGGCAGAATTTGTTTCTCTTTTCCCTAATGACACGTTTTTAGTTGTTGGTCATACTGATGGCCGTGGTGGCCGAGGCAGTCTGAGTTACAATGAAAAACTATCTCAGAAAAGGGCGGAATATTTTCGTAGTCTGTTAGTCGCAAGAGGTGCAGACCCTGATAAAGTAATTCCGGTTGGTGCGGCTTATACTGAACCTCGAATTCCAGACGC
>JAGBRL010000087.1 GCA_017632345.1 Paludibacteraceae bacterium | reverse complement strand
GGATGTGAAACTGATTGAGGCCAACTTCCGTAACATGATTTACCTGTTGATTCGCGCCACGGGGCATAACGTGTTTGTGGAGCATCCGGTGCTTGGCGGACGAATCGACATATTTTTCGAGACCGAGCAGTGTGCCTACATTATCGAGTGCAAGCGTGACGGCTCGGCGCAGGAGGCTCTTTCTCAGATAGATGAGAAGAAATATGCAAAGAGAATCTCAGCCAATAAACATGTCGTGAAAATCGGGGTCAATTTCTCAACCGAGGAGAGGAATATCACGGAGTGGAAAGTGGAGGGATGAGTGTCAAACGACCTTGACAATATCACAATCAAAAACCAAAAGCGTGCTGATGCCATATTGAAGCAGGCAGAACGTCAAATAAGAGCAGTAGGAGGCAAAGTTAAAATCGAATGGCATGTGTCAACCGAATTGGGGGCAAAAGGCATTCAAAAATTGTTCGATAATGCTGAACCTACTCCGATTAATATAAAAGTAAAATGGATTAAACAACAATGAGAAATGTTAATTTAAATATCATTTTCCCCTATTGTTCAAAAACAATAGGGGAAGCAAGCTTGGATGTGGCGCACGTGTTGATGACCATTGCCAAGCATAGCAAGCGTCTAAAAAAGTGGGAGTACATCTCTTATTTGAAAAAAGAAGAGAATCTTATTGATTTAGAAAAGTTCGACAGCGAGACAGAATTGGCACATTCTTTGGCAGAAAAATTCATAAAAGAGAACGGTAAATATGTCCGAAAGTACAACAAAGATGTTAAGGTGGTAACCGAAGACTCTTCTGATTGGGGCGGTTATTCATATTGGTATCAGTACAAAGAGAGTAAAGATGTAAAATATGAAATATCCTGCAGTATTGGACATCAATTCAGTGGTAATGGAATGAATATAGCAGTTCCGGAGACAGATGAAAACGTCTTTGAATGGGGAATGAAAGTGATGAATGATTTGATAGATTATTTCAAGCCTAAATATGCCGGTATTTATCCATGGTATTTTAGAAAGAAAATCAAAGAGCATCCGAAATTGACGCTTCATCCCGGCTGGATACTCTATTTCCCCAACGATTTTGATTTGCCGGACATGTCCGAGTACGAGAAGGTGGAGGATTATAAAGGAATGGGTAAGATTTACACTCTCAAAGATGAAAAATTTGTGAGCGACAGTCGTGATCAAATGCTTAAGTGGGTGGAAACTTACAAAAAGTTTGAGGTGAAATACGCCCAGCCGGCCTCAAAAGAGGAAGAGACGGACGGGTGCTAAGTAAAAGGGCACTGATTTAAATTCAGAAAAAATCAGTATGAGGTTTTGCGGTTAGAAAAAATAATTACAAAAAGTATGAGTAAAACAAATATGTTATCTCTTATAATGCTTTTTTGTTGTCTAAATGCATTTTCTGAAAATAGGATAACAGAAGAGATAGATTCATTGATAACCCACATGAGTCAGTGTTCGGATAGTTTATGCAAGGGGAAAGATAATAATACCATGGATTCCTTGTTGATTGTAGGAGAATCAAATATTGTCGATGTTTCAAAAGAAATATATTTAAATATTGAAAATATAAGGCTTTCGTTAGAATCCAATAAATTATTATTGCAGAATTTACGTAAGACTTATGATTATTGGTTGATAGCATATTTTTTTAATTTAAACGATGTAACCTTTCGTGATGATTTGTTGGCTATTTACGAAGAAAACAAGGTAAAATATAGGAAACACAAAATTGTGAATATTCGTATGGAAAATACTTTGATTCGTTTAGGATTCGAAGATTTTTTGTTGAAAAGATTATCGTTGTTAGAAAAAGCAACATCTGATTCGGATATACTAAATGAAGATTTTAGTTTGTTATTGGAACAAACTCAGTACGTAGCCAACAGGGATTTTTGTGATTTGCTAATCTCTTTTATTCTAACGGAAAATAGTAAACGGATTATTATAGGATCTTATGGAGGAGATCCTTATGAAGATGACAATATATATTGCAATCTATCAAAATATTCAGCAACAATTTTGAAAGACCTCGTCAAGGATTTCCCTACCATAACAAATGATTGTGAATTGATAAATGATAAAGAATTAAAGGAAATTAAAAAGTGGTGTGAACTCCACAAAAATAATTTTCAAATGAATGTTGTACTCCCTGATTTTTAGAGCTGCTTGCAAAATACCTAATTTTAGGGATTGTGACGTAATGTTAAAGCATTTAACTTTGTAGGCGAAAAAATAAGAGAACTTATTTTTTGAAGAATATCAAGAAACGGTTTTCTTTAATCGCCATATATAGTTTTTGATAATGTGAATATTTATGTGAGACAGGGAGGTCGTGAGGCTTCCCTTTTTTCTTTTATGACAAATTATGTCATGAATCCTTTGAAGTCTGGCAGAGTGAAATGGTTTGAAACTGACTTTTTGTCAGTCTTTTCAGTTTGGCACTCCATTTGATTGTAGTTTATTAGATGTTTTAGAATAAATAAAAACTTTATAATATGCAAAAAGGTAATATAGGTGTAACGACGGCGAACATCTTTCCCGTTATCAAAAAGTTCCTTTATAGTGACCACGAAATATTTCTTCGTGAATTGGTGTCTAATGCGGTTGATGCTACGCAGAAGCTGAAAACGTTGTCGTCTGTTGGCGAGTTTAAGGGCGAGCTTGGCGACTTGGCTGTGCAGGTTAAGCTGGACAAGGAGAAGGGCACTTTGACTATTTCGGACCGAGGCATCGGTATGACTCAGGAAGAGATTGACAAGTACATCAATCAGATTGCATTTTCTGGAGCAGAAGAGTTTGTGGAAAAGTACAAGAATGACGCTAACGCTATCATCGGGCACTTCGGTCTGGGATTCTACTCTTCTTTCATGGTTTCTAAGAAGGTGGAAATCGTCACAAAGTCTTTCAAGGAGGGCGCGAAGGCTGTTAAATGGAGCTGCAACGGAGATCCGGAATATACTTTCGAAGATGTGGAGAAGGGCGACCGCGGTACAGACATCATCCTTTATATCGATGATGAAAACAAGGATTTTCTTGAAGAGGCTCGCATAAGCTCTTTGCTTAATAAATATTGCAAGTTCCTCGCTATCCCTGTCGCTTTCGGAAAGAAGAAGGAGTGGAAGGACGGCAAAGAGGTGGAAACTGCAGAAGACAACGTGATAAACAACACTCAGCCTGCATGGACAAAGAAACCGGCGGACCTGAAGGATGAAGACTACAAGAGCTTCTACCGCGAGCTTTATCCGATGGGCGAAGAGCCGCTGTTCAATATTCACCTGAATGTGGATTATCCGTTCAATTTGACCGGTATTCTGTATTTCCCTAAGATTAAGAACAATTTTGAAATTCAGAAGAATAAGATTCTGCTTTACTGCAATCAGGTTTTTGTGACTGACTCGGTTGAGGGTATCGTGCCTGAGTTCCTGACTCTGCTTCACGGGGTGATTGACTCTCCGGACATTCCGCTTAACGTGTCAAGAAGTTATCTTCAGAGCGACGGAAATGTGAAGAAGATTTCAAGCCATATAACAAAGAAGGTGGCAGACCGTCTGCAGGAGATTTTCAACACGCAGCGCGCCGACTTTGAAAGCAAGTGGGACAGCCTGAAAATCTTTATCGAATATGGTGTCCTTACTGACGAAAAATTTGCAGAAAGGGCTGACAAATTCCTTCTGCTTAAAAATGTTGACGATAAATTTTACACTCAGGAAGAGTATGAAAAGCTTATCGGTGAAAATCATAAGGACAAGGACGGCAACCTTGTTTATCTGTATGCTACGGACGTTGTTGAACAGCACTCTTACATCGAGGCCGCAAAGTCTAAGGGGTACGACGTGTTGCTGATGGACGGACAGCTCGACGTGCATTTCATCAGCAGAATGGAGCATAAGTCTGAAGGCAAGAAGCGTTTTGTGCGTGTCGATTCTGACATTGTGGAGAAACTTATCCCTAAGTCGGACGCTAAGGCTGTAAGCCTTTCGCAGGAGCAGCAGAACGCGCTTTCTGACGTGTTCGGAAAATTGCTGCCTAAAGAAGGTAAACAGAGCTTTGTTGTGACTTTTGAAAATATCGAAGGCTCGGAACTGCCGGTTTATATCACTCAGAACGAGTTTATGAGACGTATGAAGGAGATGTCGGCTAACGGACAGAACCCTATGATGAGCTTCTACGGAGAGATGCCGGACTCGTACAACTTTGTTGTGAACGCCGCTCATCCGCTTGTGGCTAAAATTCTTTCGGAAGAGGAGGCTGAGTGCGCTGCGAAGGTTAAGCCTATTGTTGACGAAATTGCGGCGCTGGAAGCTAAACGCAAGGATTTGAAAGGTGACAAGAAGGACGAAGACCTTGCGCAGGCCATCAAAGACGAGATTAAGGACATCGACGCTAAGCTGGCTAAGAACGGAGAGGCTAAGTCTGACGTGTTCGAGGCGTTCGCAAAGAGCAATAAGACTGTGCAGCAGCTTGTTGACCTTGCGCTACTGTCTAATAACTTGCTTAAGGGAGAGGCTTTGAGCGACTTTGTCAAGAGAAGTGTTGCTATGCTGTAACTAAGGTGCTTGTAAAAGTTACGTTCTGTAATTTTTTCGTATTATAAAGCCCCTTTGTCTGCGCTTGAGTTGCGGACATTGGGGCTTTTGTTGTTCCTGTTCGTGCAAAAGAGCAAAGTTTAAGGCTAAAGAGACTAAAATAACTGCAAGAAAATATATAAGGGGTTGTTTTTTTCACTACTTTTGCGCTGTCTGTCGGTTGATAATGATATTGAGGTCAATGGATTGACGTTCAAATTATTAGGGATTTCTTGAATATGCGTCTAATTAGTATTGTTGCTTTTTTAGCTTTTGCTTTATTTTCTCAGACAGCTGCGGTTGCCCAGACGGTTGGTGTTGTGCTTAGCGGCGGAGGGGCGAAAGGCTGCACGCATATTGGTGTGATCCGGGCGCTGGAGGAGAACGGCGTGCCGATAGACTATATTGCCGGCACTTCCATGGGCGCGATTATTGGCTCTTTATATGCCATGGGATATACTCCCGACGAGATGGAGGAGCTGATAAAGTCCGACGAGTTCCTTGCGTGGCAGCGAGGAAAACTGGACGAGAGCCGCACTTACTATTTCAAACGCAACGATCTGACTCCCGAATTTATTAATGTGAAACTTAGCGTGACGGACTCTTTCACGTTTAACTCGCACTTGCTGCCGAAAAGTGTGATTGAGCCTACTCAGATGAATATCGCTTTCCTGAAGTTGTTCACGCAGGCTACCGCTCTTTGCGAAGGTGATTTTGACCACCTTTTTATACCTTTCAGATGTGTGGCTTCTGATGTCTATCTTAAAGAGACGGTGGTGCACAGGGGTGGCGACCTTGGCGACGCGGTGCGCTCTTCTATGAGCTTCCCGTTTGTCTTCAAGCCTATATCCATTAACGACAGGCTTTTGCATGACGGCGGAATCTATAATAATTTTCCGCAAGATGTGATGGCGGAGGATTTCAAGCCTGATGTGATTATCGGAAGCAATGTCTCGTCTAATCCGTCCAAGCCAAACGAGTCTGACATTATTGGGCAGCTCGAAAATATGATTATGGGCAAGACGGACTATGACATTTCGGAGGAGGAGGGCTTCCTGTTTTCTTTTGACTGCAATGACGTGGGACTGCTCGATTTTCACAAGATAGACCAGCTTTCGCAAATGGGTTACGACTCTATAATGAACAGCCTGGATAAGATAAAAAAACGTGTCAAAAGGGAGGTCTCTGCTGATTATGTGGCAATAAAAAGAGGCGTCTTCAGAGCTAATCTGCCAAATCTGGTGTTTAAGGACATCAAGATTTGCGGCGTCACTCCGGCTCAGAGAAGCTATATCTCCAGAAATTTTCATGATAAGGGCGAATTGTTCTCTTACGAAGAGTTCCTTTCCAAATACATGAAACTGATGTCGGACAAAAAATTTCAGGAGATTGTCCCTCATGCGGTTTATAACAGCTCCACCGGATATTTTGACCTTGTGCTTGATGTGAAGATGGACGACAATATTGTGCTGGGGCTTGGCGGAAATATCTCTTCGATGCATAATCAGCTGTACTTCGGAGCCGAGTACAGAGGCTTGCACAGTTTCTCTTACAGCGTGCTTGCCAACGGGCAGTTCGGGAATTTTTACAACAACTTGCATTTGCAGATGAAGAGCGATTTGCCTATCGGGCTGCCGGTCTATTTTAAGCTTTACGGAACGTTCAACAGATATTCTTACAACAACAGGTCGCTCTTCTCTTTATATTCTGACGAGAGGGTGGGCGACGTGCAGTCTGAGATGTTCGGAAAGTTCAAACTGAGCTTCCCTTTCTTGCAAACCGGAAAGATGGAGCTGGGAATGGGCCACGGACGCATCTACAACGAGTTCAAAGGCGACTTTTATTGGGTTGGTGGAGACAGACTGGACAAGTCGAAGTGGGACATGTTTGTCTATACGATAAAGTATGACGAACGTTCCATGCCTCACAAGCAGTTTTCTATAAGTGGCTCAAACGCATCTGTCGCGCTAAATTATATCTCTGCCAATAAACGGAGCCGTTTTGTTGAGCCTATTATAGATTCGGATTATCTGCCGGTGCGTTATGAGCATGTGGAACGGAATGACAAGCAGGAGTGGCTGCAGGCTTCGGCTAAGTTTGAACGCTATTTCGAATGTTCCAAACACTTTGTGATTGGCTCTTATCTGGAGGGTGTGTACTCTAATTTTGAGCTGGGGACGAATAATGCCGAAAACCTGCTTATGGTCCCGGCTTTCGAGGCTACGAACCATCTGCGCACATCTTTTCAGGGTGAGTTCCGCTCCGACGCCTATTTGGCACTGGGAGTCAAGCCAATTTTCAGAATTAACGAGCAGCTTCATCTGCGTCATGAGTTTTATCTGTTCCTGCCTCATACAAATGTTTATGATTCGCGTTACTTTTCTGAGGGGTATCTGTTCGCAGACCCGTCGGCGGTGAATGAAATGTCTTTTGTCGTGCAGCTGGACTTCCTGACCGCAAGCGTTTTCGTCAATAATTATGATTTCTCGAGATACAGGTGGAACGCAGGCTTGAACATAGGGTTCCTGATATTCAACAGCAGGCTGATAGAGCGGTGATGAGGGCTTGGTCGCGGAGAAAAGTTGTGAAATGGCAAATTTTAATTCGTAATTTATTTGGGTTGCCTTATGTTATAACGTCAAATTTTGTATCTTTGCGGATATTTTCAAGATAAATTAATTTAATTATCGTAAAATGCTTACAGTAGAAAAGATTGGTGGAACTTCAATGTCTCAGTTCCAGGATGTTATGGAAAACATCATCGTCGGAAAAAGAACTCCGGCTGAGATGTATAACCGAATTTTTGTGGTTTCGGCCTATAATAACGTTACAAACTGGTTATTGGAGCATAAGAAAACCGGCGAGCCTGGCATCTATGTTAAATTTGTTAATGACGAAAACTATATAGACGCGCTGGACGAACTTTGCGAAAAACTTATTGCGCTTAACCGTAATTACGAAAGTATAAAGTTAGACCAGAAGGTTGCGGACGAATTTATCATTGACCGAATCGCCAAGGCTAAGAACTATCTTTTGAGCATGTACAACGTTGCGGCTTCGGGTTATGTGAACAAAAACAACATCTATCTTGCCGCAAGAGAGATTCTCTCTTCTATCGGCGAGGCTCATTCTGCGTTCAACTCGGTCAATATCATAAAGAATCATGGTATTAACGCTACTTTCGTTGACCTGTGCGGGTTCGACGATTCTGAGTCTTTGACTATCGACGAACGTATCAAAAAGTCTTTCGCTGGCATCGACTTCTCTAAAACTCTTTGCGTGGCTACCGGTTACACTAAGGGCACTGAAGGCATAATGCGCGCGTTTGACAGAGGCTATTCTGAAGTCACTTTCTCTAAAATCGCGGTAGAGGTCAAGGCTGACGAGGCTGTTATTCACAAAGAGTTCCACTTGTCTTCTGCAGACCCTAAGCTGGTTGGCACAGACAAGTCTATCCCTGTGGGCTTCACTAACTTTATGGTTGCGGACCAGCTTGCCGATGTGGGTATGGAGGCTATTCACCCTAAGGCTTCAAAGCCGCTCGAAATGGCGGGCATCAATATCCGAATCAAGAACACTTTCGAGCCGGAGCATCCGGGCACTTTGATCTCTAAGGATTATTTCACGGAAAAGTCGCGCATAGAGATTGTTTCAGGTACAGACAAGGTAATTGCTGTAGAGGTGCACGACCCTATGATGGTTGGCGAAGTGGGTTATGATCTGAAGGTTATGCAGGTGTTCGAAAAGTATGGCGTAAGCTATATCTTGAAATCGACTAACGCAAACAGTATAACTATGGTTATCTGGGATAAGCCGCAGGCTCAGAAACTTATCGAGGAACTGAAGGAAACGTTCTATCAGATTACAACAAAACAGGTGGCTTTGGTTTGCTGCATGGGAACTAACATTGCGCATCCGGGATTCCTTTACAAGGCTTCTAAGGCATTGTTTGACAACAATATAAATATCGAATGTTTCGCGCAGTCTATGCGTCAGGTTAATATGCAGTTCGTCATAGAACGTGGCGATTACGGAAAGGCTATCATTGCCCTCAACGACGCTTTGTGCGTTGAGCGTTTGTGATTGTGACGCTCTTGCAAAGGCTTTTGATTGCAAGAACGAAAAAAGGCTGAACTCTCTTGCAGGGTTCAGCCTTCGTTTTTTAGGCAACCTTCACCGTAGCTCTGATTATAAACGTCGCTGATGTGGTTTCTTATCTCTTTTTATATCTGCAAAAAAAGACCAAGACGATGGCTGCGATAAGGCAGCAGAATATCATGGACGAGTTTTTTGTCACTGCAAAAAGAGCCTCGTTTACATATAGGGCCGAAGCTACAATCCATATTCTTACGTTCGCCCAGTGCAAAGATATGTTGTAATGTTCCTCTTCTGATATGTCCGGACTTATCATTTCTGTCTTTTTCTGAAAAAGTTTCAGAGCCAGAGGGATGCTCGCTAAGAGCAGAATCATCGAAATTCGTTCCAGATTTGTCACTACGTCAGGACACAATGTAATCATGTTTGCCGGAACCGCGCAAGCCGCAATGCCAAGCAGAGCCGCTATTGCTATGCTAATGTAATAGTTTCTGATCATTTTGTTATACTCTCTTTAAATGGTGTTCTGTTTAATATGGAGCGTCCGAGTGTCACCTCGTCGGCATACTCAAGTTCGTCGCCAATCGCCACGCCGCGCGCTATGGTGCTAACCTCGACGTTCAGCCCTGCAAGTTTTCTGTAGATGTAGAAGTTTGTGGTGTCGCCCTCCATTGTCGGGCTAAGCGCAAGAATGACCTCCTTGACCCCATCTTCTGCCACGCGCCCGACTAGGCTGTCCACGTTCAGGTCCGACGGCCCGATTCCGTCCATTGGCGAAATCACGCCGCCCAGCACATGGTACAGCCCGTTGAACTGCTGCGTGTTTTCCACAGACATCACATCTTTTATGTTCTCCACAACGCACAGCGTCTGTCTGTCTCTCTGTTTGTTTGAGCAGATGGAGCAGACCTCTGTGTCAGATATGTTGTGGCACACCTTGCAGTACTGGATTTCGTTGCGGAGCGCGATGAAGGCGTTGCCAAACTGCTCCACATCCTCTTTGTCCAGCTTCAGAAGGTGCAGAGCAAGCCGCAGAGCGCTTTTGCGTCCTATGCCCGGCAGGCGCGAAAACTCGCTGACCGCATTCTCCAGCAACGTGGATGGTAGTCTGTCGTATTGCATCGTCAGAACCCTTTCTCGTCGTGAATGGCTATCACGCTGTCAACCACATATTGCGACATTCCTCTCCATGGCAATGAGGATATGTATTCGTTGTAGTGCAAGTCTATGTATTTGCCGCTGGCAAGTTCCAGCTGCTTTGCAACTCTCTCGTCTTCGATAGAGAACACAAACTCGTTGGACTGTATGGACGTGCCGGAGCTTTTTACGCCAGACTGTATGAGTTTGCCCTCGTAAGTTTTAAAAATGTATCCTTTTTTCTTGACGTCGTTCAGCTGTCCGCTCTTCACGCCTTCGGCAAACACGAAGTAGTAGCGGTACCACACAAAACCTCCTAAACTTAGAATCAGCACTAAGAATACGGTGAAAATTGTTCTCATTTTTATATCGCTTTTTAATTTATATTCAGAAAAAACACTCCGGAACTTCGCGCAAGAACTCGTAACGCATCTCCTCGTAGTTTATCTTGCAGCAAAAATGGTTCATGCCGTTGGAGACTATAAGGTAGCGAACCTGCATCTTGAAGTTGTACATCGCTATCTGGTCAAACGTCTCCTGCGTTATGGTCACGTTCGGAGCCTTGTATTCCACTATGATTTCGGGCTGGCCGTTGCGGTTGTAAATCACTGTGTCGCAGCGTTTTCTTAGCCCGTTAAGGTGGACGGTGGACTCGTTGGATATTAGTCCGGGCGGATACCTCTTCTCGTTGATGAGGTACTCCACGAAATTCTGCCGAACCCATTCTTCCGAGGTGAGGGCAACGTGCTTCTTGCGGCACCGATCAAAAATCATAAGCCGGCCCGCTTCATTTTTCGTCTTAAATTTATACCTCGGCAAATTTAGTTCTAACATTTTTTTACTATATTTGTGCTTCGGCAAAGATAATAAAATTTGGCATAAATGGCAAAGCAAAATTCAGATTATCAGAACATACTTGCAGAACTTCGTCAGGGTGTCTTCAAACCGGTCTATTTCCTTTCCGGAGAGGAGCCTTACTACATCGACGTTATCTGTAACTACATAATAGAAAACGCGCTCGACGAGACGGAACGTGAGTTTAACCAGACGGTCATGTACGGCTCTGACGTCAATATCAAGGACGTGATAAACGCGGCGAAGCGTTTCCCTGTAATGGCGCGGAGGCAGCTCGTGGTCGTGAAGGAGGCTCAGAGTATTTCTGACATCGACAAACTTGAGTTTTATCTGAAAAAACCGCAGCCGTCAACTGTGCTTGTTATTTGCTACAAGTACAAAAAGGTGGACAAAAGGAAGAAATTTGCGGTCGAATTGCCGAAGGTGGGGGTGCTGTTCGAGTCTAAGAAATTGTACGACAATCAGATTCCGGCTTTCATCTCTGAATATCTGATTTCGTTCGGACTGAGCATAGACCCGAAGACGGCGCAGATGCTTGCGGAGTACCTTGGCACGGACCTTTGCAATGTGGTGAGCGAGCTGGACAAACTGAAGGTCGGGCTGCCTGCCAGCGTGAAGAGCGTCACGGCGGAAATGGTGGAGCGGAGCGTCGGCATCAGCAAAACTTTCAATAATTTTGAACTTCGCGCCGCTTTGATTAACAAGGACGTGTTCAAGGTGAACCAAATCGTGGCGCACTTCGGAAAGGACCCGAAAAGCAATCCTTTCTTGCTTACGGTCTCCACGCTTTTTGACTTCTTCGCAAATCTGATGGCTTATTATTATTTGCCGGACAAAAGTGACGCGTCGGTTGCTAAGGCGTTTGGCGTAAACCCTTATTTTGCAAAGGATTATCATCTTGCGGCTAAAAACTATAACGGCTGGAAGACTATGGAGATAATCTCGCTGCTGAGGGAGTATGACGCGCGTTCTAAAGGGTTCGGCGGTGGCTCTGCCTCTGAAAATGAACTGCTTAAAGAACTTGTTTACAGAATTATGAACTGAGGGTAATCTCTTTAATTTTGAAAATGTTTTGAATTATGATAGTAAAAAATGCTAAATTTGTGATGAGCAACACTATGGTTGCCAAGTGTCCGAATCATAACCGTCCGGAGTATGCGTTTATCGGGCGTTCTAATGTGGGAAAGTCGTCGCTGATTAATATGCTGACGAACCATAAAGGACTGGCTATGACTTCGTCAAAGCCGGGAAAGACGTTGCTGATAAACCATTTCATCGTGAACGATGACTGGTATCTTGTTGACCTCCCGGGATACGGATACGCTAAGGTGGGAAAGGATAGCAGGGACAAGCTGGAGAAGATGATCAAGGGCTATATCCTTAACAGGAATCTTCTGGTGAACCTTTTCGTGCTGATTGACTGCAGGCTTGAGCCGCAGAAGATTGACCTTGAGTTTTTCGATTTCCTTGGGGTTAACGGCGTGCCGTTCTCTATCGTGTTCACTAAGGCGGATAAACTCGGAAAGAACGAGCTGGCGAAGAATCTTGAAGCTTATAAGGAGAAGCTTTATGAGCAGTGGGAGGAACTGCCGCCTATCTTCGTCACGTCGTCTGAAAATCAGATGGGCAGGGAGGAACTGCTTGATTATATAGAGAGCATAAATGAATCTTTGCAGGGATAACGGTATGTCTGCGGTAGTTTTTTACATATTTTACGCGTTTGTGTGGGTGCTGGCTTGGCTTCCGCTGCCGGTGCTGTATGTCATTACTTATCCGGTGTATCTGCTGCTCTATTATGTCGTCAGATACAGAAAGAAGGTGGTGAGGCGGAATCTGACTAACTCTTTCCCTGACAAAAGCCTGAAGGAGATTAAGCAGATTGAGCGACGGTTCTATCTCCACTTTGTTGACGTGTTTACTGAAACGCTGAAACTGATTCATATCTCCGACGAGGAGATGCAGAGAAGAATGCACTTCGTTAATCCTGAGATGATGGCGAATTTTGCGAAGGAGAAGAAGAGCATGGTCGTGATGTTAGGGCATTATGGTAACTGGGAGTGGATCACATCTATATTTATAGATTATAAGAATATAGACGGATTTGTGGCCGGCGAATTGTACAGACCGCTGAAAAACAAATATTTCGACAGCTTTTTCCTTAGCTTGCGCAAGCGCTTCGGCACGCTGAACATTCCTAAGAATGACGCGCTCAGGGCTATTCTGGGGCTGAGAAGGGAGGGCAAGACTTTTGCGTTAGGTTTTATTGCTGACCAGACGCCGTCGAGAAACAATCTTAATTACTGGAACACGTTCCTTAATCAGGAGACGCCTTTCTTGACGGGGCCGGAGAGAATCGCCAGAAAGGGCGGCGACGCGGTGATCTATTTTGATGTGCGGAAGGTGAAGCGCGGTTATTATTCGTGCGAGCTTGTGCTTGTCTCGCCTAATGCGAAGGAGACTGCAGAAAATGAAATAACTGACAAGTATGTGGAACTTTTTGAAAATACGATAAAGCGCGACCCGGCTTGCTGGTTGTGGTCTCATAAGAGATGGAAACACAAGCGGGCGGACGCAACGGAAGGTGATAAATGATGAAGGTTTCTGTTGTTATTTTGAATTGGAACGGCAAGGAGATGCTGGAGCGTTTCTTGCCTTCGGTGTGCAAGTTCTCGTCTGGCGACGGGGTGGAGGTGGTTGTGGCCGACAATGCTTCGGACGACGGCTCTGTTGATTTTGTAAGGACGAATTTTCCGGAGGTCAGACTGATTGCGCTTGATGAAAATTACGGCTTTGCCGAAGGGTATAACCGTGCGCTGAAGCAGGTTGACGCGGAGTATGTGGTGCTGCTAAATTCTGATGTGGAGGTCACGGAAAACTGGCTCTTGCCCATGGTGGATTTTCTCGACGCTAACAGGGACGTGGCGGCTTGTCAGCCTAAAATACGCTCTTTCGCCTCGCCTGAGCTCTTCGAACATGCGGGCGCGTGCGGCGGGTTCATAGACCGCTTCGGATACCCCTTTTGCAGAGGCAGAATTTTTGACTCGGTGGAGAAGGATGAGGGACAGTACGATAGTGTGACTGACCTGTTTTGGGCTACTGGAGCGGCGCTTTGCATCAGAAAAGAGGTGTTTGACAGGGTGGGCGGACTTGATGCCGGCTTCTTTGCGCACATGGAGGAGATTGACCTTTGCTGGAGGCTTAGGGCAAGGGGGTTCCGTATCGTGTGTGTGCCGCAGTGCGTTGTCTTTCATGTGGGGGGCGGCACGCTTAATGTGCAGAACCCGCGGAAAACGTTCTTGAATTTTAGAAATAATCTTCTTATGATTTATAAAAATGAGCCGGAGGAGTCGCTGAACATGGTGATGACGGCTCGCTTCTTCATGGATTATCTGGCGGCTGCGGTCTTCTTGCTGAAGGGTGAGACGGATAATTTCAAGGCGGTCTTGTCGGCTCGGAAGGAGTTCAATAAATTGAAGGGAGAGTATGAGGAGAAAAGAAAGGAGAATCTTCGGAATGCGGTGGGCGGACGTGTTAACGAAATTTACAGACGCAGCATCGTGCTGGATTTTAACGTCGGCGGAAAGGACAGGTTCTCTATGTTGAATTTTGACTGATTCTTTTATTTTGTGCAGATTGGGTAAGATATTGTTTTTCCTGCTTTTGCAGATGCTGGTGGTGACCGCTTCTGCTCAGTGTGTTGAGGCTAACCGGGCTATAAGGGTTGGCGAGTCTCTGAAATATAGCGCATATTATAATTGGGGCTTCATCTGGGTGAAGGGCGGCGTGGCGCTTTTTGAGGTGGCGGCGGAGGGCGCTAATTATAAGTTTACGGTCTCTGCTAACAGCATGAAGGAGTGGCGCTGGGTCTATGACCTTGACACAAAGCACACGGCTCTTATGGACTCCGTCTCACTGAAGCCGGTGGCTTATTATTCTGAAACGAGGGAGGACGGAAATCTGCTTAAGGAGGATATCGTATACAGCGGAAATTCATACTCTAAACGCGCGTGGCGTAACGGAACGGCTCTGAACGACACGGTCGTGTTATTCCCTGATTGCTCGTGGGACATTATCAACGCGGTTTACACTGCGCGGAATATGGACGTCAGCGGTTTGTCTAAAGATGAATCTGTGGGGTTTGACGTGATTTATAATGATGCTGTTCACAGACTGGAGGGCAGGGTGCTCGGACGCGAGGTGATTAAGGCGAAGAGCGGTAAGAAATATGATTGCTTCAAGTGTTCTACGACAGTGGGCGAGGGCACTATCTTTGCGAGCGGTGAGCCGGTGTATGTGTGGATAACGGCAGACAGCCGACAGATTCCGGTGCTCGTGGAGTCTAAAATCAGGGTCGGAAGCATAAAGGTGTATCTTGACGAGTAGGCTTGTGCCGAATGTTTTGAGCTGTTTTTTGTGTTTTCTTAAAAAAATATTACCTTTGAGTTCATGAAACGTTTAGTGCTTTACATATTGATGCTGGTGGCGGGCTTTCCTCTGTTTGGGCAGGAAACGACGGTTCCGACGGATGCCGAGGCTCGGCTCGCCGTGCTTTTTGATTCGCTGAAGAATTGCCAGACTGACAGCCTTAAGCATGACATCAGCAGACGTATTGAGCGGACGCTGAAGACGGAACTCGAAGAGCCGGCGTCTTTTTATAAGTCGTTCGCCTCGCTGCCTTTTTTAGGAAAGGTGACCTCTTCTGATAACAAGGTGCGCGTTTATACGTGGAGCTATCCGCTGAGCGACAAAACATACGGGTACGGAGGCTTTGTCCAGCGCTTGCCTAAGAGAAAGGGCAGAAAGGCGGATGTGGTCCAGCTTAAGGTAAAGTCCAAGGCTTTCGTTCCGGCTAATTCTAAACGCGTGAATGTGAACGACTGGTATGGTGCGCTTTATTACAAGGTGATTCCGGTAAAGCGCAGACGTGATGTTTATTATGTCCTGCTTGGCTGGGGAGGCAACAATGTGGCGTCTAGCTTCAAGGTGATTGACGTGCTGACTTTCAACGGCAAATCGGCGTACTTGGGGAAACTTGTGCTGAAGACTAAACGGAAGACTTTGCAGCGTTTCGTGCTTGAGCATAGCGCCGAGGCGAAGGTGGCTCTCTCTTACGAAAAGGAGTTGAACATGATCGTCTTTGACCATCTTGTCCCTACGGAGCCTGTCTTTACGGGTGTGTACTCGCACTATGGACCCGACTTCACCTACGACGCGTTTGAACTGGACGGAAACGTCTGGGTCTTTGTGGAAAATATTGATGTTAAGAATAAAGAGTAAAATGAAAAATTATATAATGATGATGGCTATTACTGGGCTTTGTTCGTGCGGCGGACAGTTTGCGGCTGACTCTGAGGGTTTGGAGGCGGCCGGCGGAAATTTTCAATATACGGTGGATAAGTTTTATGACCTTGAGGTGCTCAGGTACAGAGTCGAAGGTTTTGACAGCTTGAGCCTTGAGCAGAAAAAGCTTATTTATTATCTCTCCGAGGCGGCTCTCGAAGGCAGGGACATTCTTTATGACCAGAACTGCAAGTACAACCTTGCGGTGAGAAGAACGCTGGAGGCTATTTATATTAATGCGAACGATAAGGAGACGGACGAGTTCAAAGCGCTGGAGGTGTATCTTAAGCGTGTGTGGTTCTCTAACGGTATTCATCACCATTATGCGACGGATAAATTCCTGCCGGATTTCTCTGTGGATTATCTGAAACGTTGCGTGAATGAGATTGATGATGATAAATTGCCGCTCGAGCCGTTCGGCGGAAGCAAGACGCACCTGCTTGACGTGATTGTGCCGGTGATGTTTGACGCTGATTTGCTGAAAAAACGTGTCAATCAGGCGGATGGCGACGATTTGATAGCCTCTTCTGCCAATAACTATTACGAGGGCGTCTCTCAGGCTGAGGTCGAGGCTTTTTATGATGCGATGAGGAACTCTGCTGACCTTACGCCGGTGTCTTACGGTCTGAACTGCAAACTGGTAAAGGGCGAAGATGGCGCTTTGAGGGAGATAGTATGGAAAAAGGACGGTATGTATTCTGGAGCAATAGAGAGAATTCTCTTCTGGCTGGAAAAGGCCGAAGGGGTGGCGGAAAATCCTCAGCAGAAAAAAGTGATCGCCTCGCTTATTGAATATTACAAGTCTGGCGACCTTAAGCAGTTTGATGATTACAGTATTTTGTGGGTTAAAGATTCGGTCTCTCGCGTCGATTTTGTCAACGGGTTTATCGAAACTTATGGTGACCCGCTCGGACTGAAGGCTAGCTGGGAGTCTATCGTCAATTTTAAAAATCTGGAAGCTACAAAAAGGACTGAGACCATAAGCGAGAACGCTCAGTGGTTCGAAGATAACTCGCCTGTTGACGCTCGTTTTAAAAAGCCGGTAGTCAAAGGGGTTTCTGCTAAAGTGATCACGGCGGCTATGCTGGGCGGCGACTGTTTCCCGCCTACGCCTATCGGCATCAATCTGCCTAACGCCAACTGGATAAGGCAGCAACATGGCTCTAAGTCTGTGACTATCGAGAACATAACGGACGCGTACGACAAGGCTGCCAAAGGCAACGGCTTCAAGGAGGAGTTCGTGTGGAGCGACGCCGAACGTGAACTGATGGAGGCTTACGGTTTTGTGACGGGCAATATTCATACAGACCTGCACGAGTGTCTCGGGCATGGCTCCGGACAGCTGCTGCCGGGCGTGAGCCAAGATGCGCTGAAGGCTTACGGCGCAACGATAGAGGAGGCGAGGGCTGACCTTTTCGGTCTTTATTATGCGGCCGACAAAAAACTGGTGGAACTTGGTCTGCTACCTAACAGCGAGGCGTATAAGGCCGAATACTACAGCTTTATGATGAACGGACTGATGACTCAGCTTGTGAGAATCGAGTTGGGCAATAACGTGGAGGAGGCTCACATGAGAAACAGACAGCTTATCGCAAAATGGGTCTATGAAAAGGGTAAGGCGGATAATGTCGTGGAACTTGCGGAACGTGACGGCAAGCATTTCGTGAAAATTAACGATTACGAAAAATTGAGAGGCCTGTTCGGCTCTTTGTTGGCTGAAATTCAAAGAATAAAGTCTGAAGGCGATTTTGACGCGGCTAAAAATATTGTGGAAAAGTATGGGGTGAAGGTCGATTTGAATCTGCACAAGGAGGTGAAGGCTCGTTACGAAAAACTGAATCTGGCGCCTTATAAGGGATTTGTTAATCCGGCATACAAGACGGTTACTGACGGTGACGGCAATATCGTGAATGTAATTGTGACTTACGACGAAAGTTTTACAGAACAGATGCTCCGATATTCAAAAGATTATAGTAATTTGCCGACAGTGAATTGAAAAATAGATTTTTTTCTAAAAAAAAGTGGTTTAAAGTTGAGCAATTCTAAAAAAATGGCTACATTTGCCCAAAAGAAAAAAATAGTAGTAACTAATAATATTCTAAAAGCATGGAAATAAAGAAAACGCCAAGAGCTGACTTGGAGAACAAAAAGTCAATCTTTTGTCTTCTCGGGTTGGTGGTTGCGCTCGGATTCTTGTACATTGTCTTTGAATGGACGGAAGCTGGCGTCAAAGCGTACGAGGTGACGCAGGCGACAGAAGACGCAGCGGAAGAGGAAGAAATTATGAATACATTTCAAGATAACACACCTCCGCCACCACCGCCACCACAGGAAGCTCTGCCACCACCGCCAGCACCAACCGAAAACTTTGAGACGGTTGATAATGATAAAAAGGATGTTGGTGATATAGGTCCGATGGGTGACGATGCTAAAACCGAGATAAAGGACCTTACGGAAAAGGTGGTAGAGGACGATATCGACGACCCTCAGATTTATGTGCGTGTGGAAAAGAAAGCTGAGTTCCCTGGTGGCCAGGCTGAGTTGAATAAGTATTTGAGCAAAGCGATTAACTATCCGGAAGATGCTTCTGATAATGGTATTCAGGGTCGTGTGATTGTAAGCTTTGTGGTTAATACAAACGGTTCTATTGTTGATGTTGAGGTGTTGCGTGGTGTGCACCCGGCGCTTGACAAAGAGGCTATGAGGGTCGTGAAGGCTATGCCTGCTTGGACTCCGGCTTCGAACCAAGGCAAAAAGGTTCGTTCTAAGTTTACTTTGCCTATCAACTTCAAACTTGCAACAAGATAATTTGATTGCATATTTCAAGGAGTGGCTTTTGCCGCTCCTTTTTTTTGTCTGTGCGGAATTGTTGAGTGTGACATTTTGGCAGTTTGGCGCGTTTGGCAAGGTTTTTGTCTTATCCTAAATGTAGAATGACGCTTTGCTTCTGTGTGATTTAGGCAGAGATGGTTTCTTGTGAATGGTAAAACGTGATTTGCAGAAAGCCTTGTTGCTGGCAAAGTGAGCTGTTTGAAACTGATTGTTTAATTAAATTAATATTGATATGCCGAGTTTTATTGTTTTATTTTTAGGGATATCTCTTGTGAGTTATTTGGTTCAGCTGAATCTGAAGAAAAAATTTGAAAAGTACTCGCAAGTGCCGGTTGCCCTTTCTGGGAAAGAGGTTGCAGAGAGAATGTTACGTGATAATGGCATCTTTGATGTCAAGGTGGTCTCTACAAGCGGATACCTTACCGACCATTATCATCCGGTGGAAAAGACTGTCAATCTGAGCGAGGATGTTTATAACGGAAGGAGTGTGGCTGCCGCGGCTGTGGCTGCTCATGAGTGCGGTCATGCGGTTCAGCATGCTACGGCGTACTCTTTCTTGCAAATGCGCTCTGCGCTTGTGCCTGTCGTCAGCTTCGCTTCTAATTATGTAAGCTGGGTCTTGATGGCTGGCGTGTTGCTTATCGGTGTGTTTCCGCATCTCCTGCTAATCGGCATCTTGCTGTTTGCCGTTACAACGCTTTTCAGCCTCGTGACTCTGCCTGTGGAGGTGGATGCGAGCATGCGTGCAGTGGCTTGGCTGGAGCGTGCCGGTATCACTTATGGCGAGACGCATTCGCAGGCTAAGTCGGCTTTGCGTTCTGCCGCTTACACTTACGTGTCGAGCGCTTTGACTTCTCTCGCCACTTTGTTCTACTATATAAGCATATTTAGCGGGCGCAGCGACGACTAAAGGCGTAAACTTTTGCTTTTGAAAGTTTTTATCGCTAAATTTGTGCCGATATGTGTTTTGCATTTGAAATTTTAATGTTTTATGGGTTTATTAGATAAGTTGCAGAAAAAGCAAGCGGATAGAGAAGAGGAAGTGCGTAACAGGGAAGAGGAGTATATCTCTTTGGTGAGGGTTTACATTCAGGCTGTTATGGCTTCGCATTTGGGTATCAATAATATCAATATGATTCCGGAGTTGGCGATGTTTAAGCGCAGACTGAAGGTGCAGACTCTTAACGGACGTCTTGGCGAAGGCGAGCGCGTGGCTGCTAAAAAAATGATCAAGCAGGTGTATAAGATGGACGACGACTTTTTTACGGAGCTGGACAAGTCTATACGCAGAATGTGCAAGAAGCAGCAGGATGTTCAGTCTTATTTTGTTTCATTTCAGGGTATGCTTAACGACTTGCTGATGGTGCTTAGCAGCGAGCTTCAGTGGAAGCTTCGTTTGCCTAAGATTTTCAACAAAATGCTTAAAGGCTCTATTCAGACTGCAATAGCTGATGTCTTTAGCAAGACTAACTGGAGCGGTGCCGATTTGTTCCGCGCTTCGCAGAATGTGCGCAAGTATAACGAGAAGTTTAAGTTTTCTCAGAAGTGGGTTTATGATTTTGTTTATCCTGTGCTTATGATAGCCAAAGGATCCAAGTTTTAATTGATTTTAGGATATGGGTTGCAAACCGCAGTTTCTTAATTACGGTTTGCAATTGCCGCAAAAAGGCCGGGGTTCCAGAACTTCGGCTTTTTTTGTATAAAAGTCAATAAAATTGAAACGGAGACGTGTGCACGTCTCCGTTCAACAACCAAATTAAGTCTGAAAGACTAAGATATGAAAAGATTATGAATGTGTCTTATTTCTTTCCAGATGCTTCAGCAAGTTCAGGGTCTATCAGAATTCGGCCGCAGTACTCGCACACGATAATCTTCTTGCGAAGACGCACGTCAACCTGTCTTTGAGGCGGAATCTTGTTGAAGCAGCCGCCGCAAGCGTCTCTCTGAACGTAAACGACAGAAAGTCCGTTGCGCGCATTCTGACGGATTCTCTTGAACGCGCTTAGCAGACGCGGCTCGATAACCTCTTCCAAAGCTTTGGCCTTGTCACGAAGTGCCTCCTCTTCCTGCTTTGTCTCAGCGATAATCTGATCCAATTCAGTCTTCTTGTGGTCCAAGTCCATCTTGCGGTCTTCTATGCGTTGTCTGGTGACGTTCAGTTCATCTTCCTTTTCTCTTTGTTTAGCAGAGAACTCTCTGATCTTCTTTTCGCAGAGCTCGATTTCCAAACCTTGATATTCGATTTCTTTAGTAAGAGATTCGTATTCACGGTTGTTCTTCACATTGTCCTGGTCTGCTGTGTATTTTTCTATCAGCCCTTTGGCAGTCTCGATGTCAAGTCTCTTGTTTGAGATTGCTGTCGCAGCCTCGTTGATTTCAGCCTCAAGGTTTTCTGCACGTGTAGAAAGCCCTGCGATTTCGTCTTCAAGGTCCTGAACTTCCAATGGCAATTCGCCGCGGAGAGTTTTAATTTTGTCTATTTCAGACACTACCAACTGCAGGTCGTAGAGAGCTTTGAGCTTCTCTTCTACCGTAAAATCTTTTGTATCTTTAATTTCTGACATACTTTATAAGTATTTTATCGGATTTGTTTTATATTCTGTCAAATGAATTGCAAAGTTAGCAGAATTTTTTGAAATTAACTCAAAAAAAGACTCTTTTATGAACTGTTCTGTCTCAAAATGTCCTGCATCTGCAATTATTATGCGTTTTTCGGCATCAAAAAACTGATGATACTTGAAATCTGCGCTGATGAATATGTCCGCTCGCTCTTTTATCGCATTTGGCAAAAACTCGGCTCCAGAGCCTCCGCAAAGCGCCACGCGGCTTATTGTAGGCGTTGTCAGTTCCGTGTGCCTTATGACAGAGCCTAAAGTCTCCTTCAGCTTTGACAGAAATGTTTCTGACTTTACCGGTTCCGGAAGGTCTCCCACAACTCCAAGTCCGCCTGCGCAAAATCGGTTGTCCAGCTCTATTAAGTCAAAAGCAGGCTCTTCGTAAGGATGTGACTTCAGCAGCGCCGAAATCACTCCGGACTTCAGTTCCGGCCTCAGAATCATCTCTATTCTGTTTTCTCTCTCTTCGTGTATTTCGCCTTTGTTGCCTACAAACGGGCTGCAGCCTTCGTTAGCTCTGAATGCGCCTGTTCCTTCGTGCCTGAAGCTGCAGCGGTCGTAATTTCCGCAAGTGCCGGCTCCGGCGGCGTGCAATGCGTCTAACACCTTTTCTGTGTGTGCCGCCGGAACGAACGTGACTAATTTAAGCAGATTTTCGTATTCCGGAGCAAGAACCTTGCAGTTTGCAAGCCCCAGCTTTTCGGCAAGTTTGAAGCTTACGCCGCCGTGTATCTTGTCTGCGTTGGTGTGGCAGGCGTAGATGCAAATATCTTTTTTGATGGCTTTTATCGCGCATCTTTGCACGTAATCTCCTCCTGTGAGTTTTTTTAATCCTCTGAAGATGAGGGGATGATGCGCCAAGATGAAGTTGCAGCCTTTTTTGGCGGCCTCTTCTACGACCTCTTCTGTGACGTCCATAGTGATAAGCACTCCGCTGACCTCTTGCGACGCGTCGCCAATCTGAAGCCCGCAGTTGTCATAACTCTCCTGATAGCGCAGGGGAGCGTATTTTTCGATAATGTTACAAAGTTCGCTTGCTTTCATAAATTCTTCAGACTTGAATTGTTTTAGGCAACTTATATAAATTACGATTTTAATTTTTTTGTCATAAATTCCGCTTCGGATGCATTTGAATTCTTTTTACTTATCTTGCTCATATTCACTTGATGACCGTATTGTTTCCTGGCAAATGTGTGCAGCCTAAGCAAAATGTCCTTCAAAATCATCACGGTCCGATTTGCGGTAACCGTCTTCGCAAAGTTATTGAAAATATTGAGATTGCGTGTGTTTTTGACGTCCGATTTTTTAATGTTTTTGCAATAAAATAAAAGCGGAGCCACGAAAGGCTCCGCTTTGTTGTTATTTGTGCAGAACTGTTATTCTTCGATAAATATTGGTGACGGTTTTACTTTAACGTTTTCCGCAACTTCAGAATCCGGACAACTGTATTCCAGACAGCCTTTTTTCAAATATACTTTACCGTCAGCCTTGATGGCGTAAGTTTTGGCTGTCGCATCATCAAGAGTGATTTTCGTATAGCCTCCGCTTATTGTCACGTTATTGTTAGCACTGATTCCTCTTAAGGCTTCGAATGTCGTAGATTCCGTTTCGTTGGCAGCATCGATTGTTACCTTTCCGTTTTTAATCTCCACATTGCCGTCAGATTTGATGCCGGATGCCTTAGAGTCGTCTACATCGTTTTCGTGAAGACCACCGCCGAAGATATTTACTTTGACGATAGTGTTTGCTCCGTCGATTACAATCTCTCCGCCAAATTCGTATCCGCAGTTCAAGCCTTTGGCCCCAGTTCCGAAAATAGTGCAGTCAATTTTTCCGCCGTTTATCACAATGGTAGAGTCAGCATTCATACCTTTGCCTTTAACAGACTCTGAGTAGAGGATGAATTCAGGAGTTCCGCTCACAAAGATGCCGTTGTCCGCCTTGATGCAAGAAGCCGAAGATTCGTTAATCACATCGCCTTCGTTAATCAGTCCTCCGGTTGTATAAAGGTCGAATTTGCCACCCTCGATATATATGTTATTTTCGCTGGCAATGTTTCGGCAAGCGTCACCTTTCTGTTCTATATTTATAATTGCGTCATAAATTTTCACGTCGCCGTCGGCGTTCAGACCTTTAGCTCTGTGATTCTTTTCTCCAGATTCGATGTTGAACTCGCCACCGTAGATTAGTATGTCACCGTCAGCCTTAAGCGCCGAGCAAGAAGATGTGTCGCCGTCTTCCATTATTCCGTTCATGAAAACTTCGATAAAACCGTCGTTCACAATCACATTTCCGAAAGCGGAATCAGCAGTCGCCTCGTTCACTTCGTATTTTCCGGTAGAGAAACCTTTGTTGTCTGTCCCGTTCAAAGTCAGGGAGATGTTGCCGCCGTTCACGGTCAGGTCACTGTCGCACTTCAGAGCCTTCACGTCAACAGAAGTAGAACTGTTTTTATAGCTCAGGCTACCGCCGTTTATGATTATGTAACTTTTGTTAGCGTCAATACCGTCGCCCAAAGCCTCTATGTCCAGCGAGCCGGAGTTTAAAATAAAGTAGTCGTTAGCTCTCACACCGTCCTTGTCTGCGTTGATAGCGATCTGCGCGTTGTCCAGAGAGATTCCCTCTCTGCTTCTGATACCGTGCACGTTGCTCTTTACGCTGAGGTTGCCATCAGATTCTGTGTTGAAAATGAGCGAAGCCTCGCTGTAGATAGCCGCATTAAATTCAGAGTTATTTTCAGAACAGCCGATTTTGTTATCGCCAATAAGCTCGACATTGATATTCTTTGAGTTCACGATATTTATAGCCGACTTTCCTTTTGCAGACAGCGACAAGTTGTCCAGCGTAAGTGTCAGCTTGCTGCTTTGGTTGATAGTCAGGGAGCCGTTGTCAGACTTTCCGGTCACGATAACGTCATAATGATTTACGCCAAAGTCTTCAGCGAAAGTCACGGTCACGTCGCTGTTTACCACGTCAACCGTCACGCCGTCAGGACTGTTTTTTGAGGCGGAAAGGTCAGAAAAGTCGATTACGAGCGGTTTCAGGAACTTTATGCCGTCAACGGCAGCCTTAGAAAACGACGCCTCTTCGCCGTTGCCGGAGATTTTTATGTTGTCACCGCCTATATTAATCGAAAAACTGTCGGCAGGGCGGCAGAAAGAAGTGTCGCCCATCAAATACATTTTATATTCTGCGAAAGCCGAAGCCGAGCAAACAGCCGCAATCAGAGTTGTAAAAAAGAGCTTTCTCATTTCTTAATCAATTTAAAAGATTTGTCACCAATTTTCAGTATGTACTCTCCTGAAGCCAAGTCGCTGATGTTGATGCGTTTGCCTTTAATCTCTTTAGCGCAGATGAATTTGCCGTCGATAGAGTAAAGTTCGCAAGCCTCGTTTCCGTTATAATTGGCTATGTTCACAAACTCAGAAGCCGGGTTAGGGAAAACAGATATGTTTTCTCCAGAAACTACCTTCATTGTGTTGGAAGTGCCTTGGTTGAACAAAACCTTGCTTATATTGGCGTACTCAAAAACTCTTGCCTTGTCGCTAACTTGTAAGTTTTCGTAAATTTCCAAATAAGTTGCCGTTGTTTTCAGATAACCGTTTTCGGTGTCAACGAGGAAAGTGTGTTTGGCATTCTCTTTGTCTAAAACGACAACAGACTGAGTGTCAGCGTGAGCGCTGAAAACGCATGCAGCAGAGACGCATAAAGCCAAATTTTTAATTGTGTATATTTTCATTGTAAACAAATTTGATTACTACTTAATTCCTATAAAATCATAAAATCCCCGAAAAGTAATAAAAAAATTAGTGTCAAAACAAAAAAATTAAGTAAAAAAAGCCAATTTTAACATTTTTTTATGTTTTTCTTCAAAAAAATGCGCAAATCATCTATTGAAATCCCTGCTTTTTCGAACTCTTCAATCAGTTTTATGGACTCTCTCTGCTTTTCTGTAAGTTTGTTGAGTATTGGGTCGTGTTTAATTCCGAGATATAAAAATATTTCAGAAGAAGAGAGGTCGTAGCAATCCATAAGTTCTTCGGAATTAGCTATTTCCGAAGGTTTGCAAAACTCTCCGTCTTTTCTCGCAAGCCATTTTGTTCCGAACAGAGACTGTTTTGCGGTTGTGTTTATGATTTTCTCTTCTGTGAATGTCTGTTTGGACTTTTCCACATATCTGAAAGTGCCTTCGATGGAGCGGTCGAAGATGTAGGAGCCGTGTTCTCTTATGTTTTGTTTTAACATATGAAAAAATGCAGCCGAACTCTCTTTTGAGATATTGCTTAAAAAATGGTCGAAGCCTTGAAATTCAACATCAGATATTGACTGGTTGCCGTTGTCGTATTGACGGAGGCTTTTAGGTTTCAGTCTGAGTTTCTGATGAATTTCGGGCGAAGGCTCTCTTTCTGTTTTTTTGATTTTTGGGTAAAAAGAGACTCCTAAGTACATGAAGAAGCGGTATGCGTCGTCTCGTTTTGCAGGTTCAAAACCGTCAGCGAGAAGCGCGTGTTCCAAGAAGCGTGCCTCTATGTTTGTGCCGAAGTATTCTCTGAGCGTTTTTGTGTCAAAATATGCTTCTTCGGGGGTGGCGAAACAGAAGTTGCCGTCCGGAGTTGCAGACGGAATGAACGCAAGTCCTTTGAACATGTTCAGAAATGCGGAGCGCTGTTCGGTGTCGTACGGGTTTTCTGCAATATATCTGACGAAGAGATTGTTGTCTGAATAGATTGTCTCTTTGTCCGAAATGTTTACATAACAGTTTCTGTAAGAGTCGATTCTCTTTGTGATTATGGAGATAAGACCAGGGTTTTTCAGCCCGATCTGGTTTTCAAAGAAGAACCTGCACTTGTCGTCAGAAAGAAGTTCTTGGCAAATGCAAGATGAGTTGTCGTCGGACGACAGGTATATGCACGGCTCCGGCTCGTTGTCTGCAAAGGCTCTGCGCGCTTTGCCGTCTTCGCAAAGTACGAACGGCTTAGCACGAAGCGCGGAGCTTGCGGAGTTGTAAACGCCTTTGTGAGACCCAAAGAAAGTGTAAAGGCGTTTCAGCCAGTTAATCTCTTGCGACTCGATGAAGGTGTCTGTTATATTTTCGGCGATGCGCTGAGCGGAGACGTGCGAACTGACAAGACTGTGTTCCTCTATATAATCTAATTTTCTACGAATCTTGACATTCTCTTCTGAATTGTTTCCTATGTGAAGCGTAGAGAAGGCCCAGCGTCTGCTCTCTTCGGCATTGTTGCAGAAAAGGTTTGACAGCAGGACGGAATCAAATAACTTTTCGATGCTTTTTTCTGCTGCGAAACGCGTTAGCCGCGAACTTATGTATTCGCCTTCAGCCCAGAATACATCCGCCCTTTTCAGGAAGTCTGCAAGTTTTGTGTAGAAAGTGTGGAACAAAGACGTAGGTTCGTTCTTTTTGTTGAAAAAGAGCGACTTGTCTGTCGGCACAATGTCAAATATGTTGTCGTTTATAACCTTTTTTTCGCTGCAGAGGAAAAGCAGCGCGTCGCAGGCGAGTTCTGCAAGGTCGTTTATATTTTTTAAGTTCCACTCTTCCTCTCTTTTTATGTTCTCTCTGTTTTCTGTCAAAAGGAACGGAGCGTTTATGTCGAAACTTAATCCGCTTTTTTCGTAAGTGGGGAAGTAGCAGTATGTTTTGCGCTCTTCGTCAGAAACGATTGGACAGCCGTTTTTGTCACATGGGAATGCGACAGATATTTTCAGACCTTTGTGCGGGTCTGTGGTTCTGTCGAACACATGGCTGTATTTGGTTAGCCGGTTGTCGTCTTGTTCTGTGATTATTGCGACAGAACTGTAGCAGAACGTGTTTTCGTTGCATTGTCCGGAGCATTCTTTTCTGAACACTTTGAAAAGTTTGTCGTTTACGAAGACGGATACCATTTTCAGTTTAGGGAGAAAAAGCAGCGGGTTTTCAAGTTTTGAAAGCTTTTGCTCTATTTCATGAAAACTTCCATCTTTATAGAAAGGAAGAACGAAAAGCGTCTCTCCGCAAAATCGTCTGCCGTCATTTTTTCTATCCGCCAAAGCTGGCACTATATAATTTTCAATTTGGAAGCTGATGTTATCGTCCTCTATATGAGGCTTTAGTGTGTATTGAAATACAGATTTGAATCCTATTCCGAACTTTCCTATAAGATTCCCTTCTTGCTTAGAACTTGCGCCGATGGATGTGATTGCGTTGATGTGTCCGTTAGGTATTTTTCCCTCCAAATCAGCGTCAGACACAGAGAAAGGCTCAGTTCCGTTGTGTACGAAAGAGACGCTGTCTTCGTTCAGGTACAG
Organism: Paludibacteraceae bacterium; assembly: GCA_017632345.1. Classification (GTDB taxonomy): domain Bacteria; phylum Bacteroidota; class Bacteroidia; order Bacteroidales; family Paludibacteraceae; genus RGIG9379. The sequence goes on along the minus strand of JAGBRL010000087.1, from coordinate 4,602 downwards.
GCGAGCCTGTGAGGCTCCGGCATCGTCAGCATTCTGCAAAAGTTCAAAGATGAAATGGGCCTGTTCCGAATATTTGTCAACAACCATGCTCCAAAAGCCTGCGACAGCAGGGTCAAGCAGCTGAGCCGCCAGAGCGCGTCTTTTTTCGGCAAGCTTATTGAACAGAATCAAGTCCATCAGAAAAGATTTTTACATTGCGGCAAAACCACGAGCGTTCTCGCTCCATTCGGCAGCATTGTTTATTGCGTCCAGCACATCGTCGGCTTTGTTTGCCACGCACCAGATCTGTTTGTGTTCCAGCCTCATGAACTTTTCGTCCACAGCCTTGTTCAGCATATCCAGCAGAGGGTCGAAGAAGCCGTTTATGTTAAGAATCACAACAGGTTTTGTGAAGAGTCCTAATTGTTTCCAAGTGATTACTTCGAGCAGCTCTTCAAGAGTGCCGCATCCTCCAGGCAGCGCGATGGCTGCGTCAACGTCTTTAACCATCAGCGCTTTGCGCTCGTGCATGGAGCCAACAACAATTTCTTCGACAAAGTCGTTGTCCCAGCCCTCGTCCACCATAAACTGCGGAATGATGCCGGTGATGTTTCCTCCATTATCCACCATGCTTTTAGAAAGTTCGCCCATAAGTCCGACGCTGCCCCCTCCGTAAACACAAGCGATGTTGTTTTCAGAAAGAAGTTCGCCAAGCCTCCTTGCCTCGTTCTTGTAAACCTCAGAAATCTGGGTGCTTGAAGCGCAATATACGCATACTTTCTTTATCATTATGCAAAACTTATATTAGATGTCCGACTTTCCGCCACTCAGATAGCCGCAAATCTTTTTTCTGTAGTCTGCCAATAAAGTCAGAATAACAAATAAGACAAATGCGACAGCGAAAACTTTCAAAAACGTGCAAGCGAACGTGTTTATAGGTTTCTTTGTTGGCATGAACGGAGACATAACAGCCACGACGTTGTCGCCGGAAGCCACAGCCTCGTTCAAATTTTCCTTCTCCTGAAACAGTTTCATCTTGTCGTCGTAATATAGCTCTCTCTTGCCAATCTGCAAGTTCATCTTTTTGTCTCTGTCCAGCACGAACGTTTGAGAAGCACTTTCGAAGAAATCCTTCTTCTGCAGGCTGTCAATCGCGTCAAAGTCGTGTTCCAGCATCTTTACTTTGTCCAGCGTGATTTTAGAGCGATACTTCGCCATTGGAACAAGATATTCGTGACTGTTGAAGTAATTTACGATTGCGTTCTGCAGATCAGCGAACTTCTCTCTGTCCCTCATTCCTGCAAGAATCACGATTCTGTCTTGCATTCTCACGTTGATAGTGTCACCGTCCTCGTACTTTTCGTCATAGTCAATAAGGTCTATGATAGAGTCGTTGTTTTTGTCTATGAAGAATCTGGTTTCGAGGAATTTCATTTTAGAAGCGGTAGCCGAGTCCAAGCCAAGAACCTTGCCGAGTCCCTCGTGGTCGTTGTCTTTAAGAAAGTCGTTCATGTCTTCGATGTATTTTTCAAACATGAAGGCAGTTCCGCCGTTGATGCACAAAGACAAGTTTGCTTTGTAAACCCGTTTGTCTCCGCTTGTGAGGTAAATCGTGACGGCAATAGACACAGCCAGCGTCAAAAGAAACATAACCTTGTGTCTGTAAGACTGTTTCAGCGTGTAGCCAAGTGCAGCTACGAACTTTTTAAACAAACCTCCAATAAAAATTCCTATCTTTTCAAGTGCACGAAATAAATCTATTTCTTCCTGTTCTTGTTCTTTTCCCATTGTTAATCGACTCAATCATTAATACTCTTGGCAAAAATAGTAAATTTTATCTAACAAAAGGCAATTAATTTGAAAAAATAGTCAGATGTTCTGTCTAAAAATAAATTTTGAATTGATTTTGTGAATCTCGTGTTGTAAATATCACTGCGAATTGTCGGTTTTTACAGTTTTTGCGGTTCTTGCCGGGCGAGACACTTTGCTCTTGTTTTGCGCTACAAAGTCGGTCCAGCTGTTGAATTTCTTTTCCTGAACAGTGTTTCTGCTCTGGAAGAAGTGACAGATGGCGGCAGCCACGCCGTCGGTCGCGTCAAAGAAGGTTGACATCTCCTCTTTTTGCACTTTGAGCAGTTTACGCACCATCTCGGCAATCTGCTCTTTTGAAGCCATTCCGTTGCCGGTGAGCGACATCTTTATTTTCAGCGGGGCGTACTCGTGAATGGACAAGTTGCGGTATGCCGCCGCCGCAATCGCCACGCCCTGTGCACGGCCTAGCTTAAGCATTGACTGCACGTTCTTTCCGAAGAACTGCGACTCGATGGCAAACTCTTCAGGCTTGTACTCGTCTATCAGCGAAAGGGTGCGTGTGAAAATCTTCTGCAGTTTAATGTAAGGGTCTGCGTATTTCCGCAGGTCAAGCACGCCCATCACCACGAGGCTCGGCTTGTTCTTCTCAACCCTTATCACTCCGTAGCCCATCAGGTTCGTTCCCGGGTCTATTCCGAGTATGGTGCGGACGCAGCTCTTTTTCTCTTCTCCCTCTCTCATTCTTTCCCCTTGTCGCAGTTTAACTTATTTCGTCAAGCAGAGTGGTGAAGTACAGAACAGACTCTCCGAAAACCTGACGCATGGAGGTGTCCAGCATCTCGTTGTACATCTCTTCGCACTTTTTCAGGTCAGAACCGTCCGGAACGGAGAACTGAAGCGAATATGTTATGCCGTCCTTTTCTTCTACAAGCACTTTGTAAAATCTTGGATTTGAGAACGTTCCGGTGTTTGTCATCGTTGGGATAAAGACGCTCGCAAGCCTTTCAATCCACTTGTCGTGAATCTCTTCTGTCACTAAATATGTTGTGTTGAAAACTATCATTTCTAATCTTTTCTGCAAAATTAGTGAATTTGTTCAAACTCGTTTCTTATTTTTGCGTAAAATTTGTAAAAAATATAGCTATATGGAGAAATTAGCGCGTTTATTTGAAGATTATACAGGCGGGTCGTCGCCACAAGTGCAGCTGCTCAAAGGCGAAGGTTCCAACAGAAAATATTACAGGCTCTCTGCCGGCGATTTTTCGTGCGTTGGTGTGGTGGGCGAGAGTGGCAAGGAGAATCACTCTTTCGTCTCTTTGTCGAGACATTTTGAGAGCAAGGGGATTCCGGTGCCGAAAATCTTGTGCGTATCTGCTGATGAAATGCGCTATCTTCAGACGGATTTGGGCGATACGTCGCTCTTCCAGCTGGTGAGCCAAGGCATAAGGAGCGGGTTGTTTTCTGCCGATGAAAAGGCGGTTTTGAAAGATGCGATAAGGGTTTTGCCTATGTTGCAGATCGAGGGCGCTAAGGGACTGGACTTTTCTGTGTGCTATCCGCTGGAGGCGTTTGACCGGCGTTCAGTGATGTGGGATTTGAACTATTTCAAATATTGCTTTCTGAAGCAGTCTGGCGTGGACTTTTTTGAGCCGAGTTTGGAAGATGATTTTGAACGTTTTGCGGATATGCTTCTTGCTGTGCCGATGGTTGCTTTTCATCATCGTGATTTTCAGTCGCGCAATGTGATGATTGCAGATGGTAAACCGTATGTGATTGATTTTCAGGGCGGACGAAAAGGCCCGTGCGCGTATGATGTCGCCTCTTTTGTGTGGCAGGCAAAGGCTAAATTCCCAGATGACTTGCGCGAAGAGCTTGTCTCTTGCTATATGGACGAATTGGAGAAGTTCATGGATTTTGACAGAGCGGAGTTTAGGCGTCAGCTCGACTTGTATGTGCTTTTTCGCACGCTTCAGGTTCTTGGCGCGTATGGTTTCAGGGGACTTTATGAACGTAAGCCGCATTTTCTGGAGAGCATACCTTTTGCGATTAAAAATTTGAAAGATATATTGAAGAAGGGCGATTATGGCGTACCGTACCTTTGTGATGTGCTTGGACGTATGTGCTCTTTGCCTAAGTTTGAGAAGTCGGCAGATGGTCTTGACCGCTCTAAACTCACGGTCAGAGTATTCAGCTTTTCTTACAAAAAGGGTATTCCGGAAGATGAGTCTGGCAACGGCGGAGGTTACGTGTTCGACTGCCGCGCGGTTCATAACCCAGGACGTTATGACGAGTATAAGGCGCTGACGGGTCTGCAGAAACCTGTTGTTGACTTTTTGGAGCGAGACGGAGAAATTTTGCGCTTTCTGGACGAAGTCTATTCTTTGGCAGACGCTCATGTGGAGAGGTATATTGAACGAGGATTTACAAACTTGATGTTCTCATTCGGCTGTACAGGCGGTCAGCACCGTTCTGTCTATTCGGCACAGCATCTTGCCGAGCATCTTGCGAAGAAGTTTGGCGTAAGGGTAGAACTGGAGCACAGAGAGCAAAATATCAGGCAGACTCTGTAGAGGAGGCATCGCGTGCCTTGCAGTTTGTAGTTAACAATTAACAATTGGAAACTCCCGCTAATTGTTAATTTTTTTTCCGACCTTGCTCTTGTGTAACAGCTGCATTTGCCGTATTTTTGCGCCATATGTTTATGATTTTCAAATAATTTATAACCATGACAAAGTACGTTAATTTAAAGACCGACTGGGCCTTCAAGAAGCTGATGGGCCAGGAGCCTCAGATGCGTTCGTTCCTGAACAG
>JAGBRL010000086.1 GCA_017632345.1 Paludibacteraceae bacterium | reverse complement strand
TGGAACTTACTTTTTGAGTGGAATACTCGCAGGAAAGACCTTCCAGTGAGTTCTGTCTTAATCCTTGTTGTTTTGGAACTTACTTTTTGAGAACAAGTACTCACAGAGTATACAGAAAATGGGTTTTATGTCTTAATCCTTGTTGTTTTGGAACTTACTTTTTGAGTTAACAGGTACGTATGCAACTACTGCAAGTGAAGCAGTCTTAATCCTTGTTGTTTTGGAACTTACTTTTTGAGGACTAATAATATAAAAATATAACTATTTATGGAGTCTTAATCCTTGTTGTTTTGGAACTTACTTTTTGAGCTTATCATGTTGATAAGTTTTGCTGCTAAACTTGCCAGGTCTTAATCCTTGTTGTTTTGGAACTTACTTTTTGAGATTTATAAAATAATAATTAAAATTGCAACTAGTTTAGTCTTAATCCTTGTTGTTTTGGAACTTACTTTTTGAGAGCTGATTTTATATCTTGCTGAGTTTCAAACCTTTAATGTCGCCGATTTGAAACTCAGACTGCGATTCTGCGAAAAAAAGAACCCTTTTTTTCACGGCGCAAAGATATATGTTTTTTTCAATATGTCAAAGAACTCCTTTATAAATATTGCAATCCGCTGTCTGTCAACCTCTTGCAAATTCATCTTCACTAAAATTCAAATTCAGACCGCAATCCGCAAATTACAAATAAAATGTGACTCGCAGCCACTCTTCCTCTGATAATTTTTTCATGAACCTTTATTTTTCAGAAAAACAGAGTGTGCTTGCACTTTGTTATCACGTCTATATCTATGTTCTGGCCAATAATCTTCATAGACTTCAGATAGTCCGTAGATAGCGGAACAATCAGAATGCTGTCTTCGTTCTCGTAAGCCTGCTGCACCGCCGCCAAATCTTCGCGTATCTCGTTATACACCTTTGCGTCGAGGTCGGCCAGAAATATAGATCGCTGCACCCTTGTGCAACCCTTCTGTATCAGATACTTCACAACCTGATTCCTCACCTTGTTGCTCGAAATGTCGTACATCACAAAAAACGTCATGTTAGTGGCCCTCCTTTTTTCTCCGTTAATAATTCCTAACATCCTCCGGACACGCTCCTCTATCGGGTCCATCGGGTCATAATCATTGCTGACACGGTTTGGCGAAGGCGACCCCTCCAGCCCTGCCCGCGCCATCATTCTCATCTTATCTACAAAAGACAACTCTTTCTTCGCCATAGAAACTTCAGCCTTCGTACGTATCTAAAAAAACTTGCACCATCTCTGCCAGCAGAGCGTTCAGCTCCTCGTTTGTGCCGCTCTTAGGAGACTGCACCACAGAGAAACCTCTCCTGCCATGAAACAGATTGACCTCCGCCGTCCTTACCCCCAGCGACACGTTTATCTTTTTGCCATACTGAATATTGCGGACCTCCGTCACATTAAGACCATTATCCGCAATAAACTTATTCAGGTCTGATATTATATCATTCAGAATTTCAGGCACATAAACATTCTTATTCTCTTCCTGCCGCTTGTGTTTCAGAGGGAAAAGCCTCGCCTTGATAGCCGCCAGCTCATCTGCATTAGGTTCGGAGCATTTAGATTCAGCCTCCGCCTTTTCACTCTGCCTTTTCTCCGATTCAGCCTGACGGAACAGTCCGAGGCTCTCCTCCGCATTGCCCCAATCCACATAACACTCCCAGTCAATCTCCACGCACTCCTCATTATAATACGCGTCAGGATCCACGCTCAAGAAGCAGGCTCTCGCCACATCATTAGTCTTTGCATCTATCACCTGCTCCAGACCGTACATCACAGAAAAGTCATGCGCGAACTTGCAGTAAAAAGCCTTGTACCTTCCGGAGTCGCAACATCTGCTTTTCAGCCTGAACATCACCTTCAGCCCGTCTTCACCCGGCGAGACGAAGCACATCAGCACACGGTCGTCAGCCTGTATCCTCTGCCGAGTCTGAACAATATCAAGCCCCTTGGCCGAAAGTTTGTCTATGTCAAGGACAAAATACGATGCAGACATGAAATTGTCAATCTTCCTGAACGGAGGGTCGAACGCCGCGCACACAAAATACGGCAAACTTCGTTTCTGACGGTCGTACTGCTCTTTGCTCACATCTTTTACAATTCTAAGGTTGCGAATGGCTTGAGCAAGTTCCGGCTTCGGACTTTTGACAGCGTTGTACAAATGCCCCACAGGCAGAAGCACAAGTTTATCTTCCCTGCTAGTTACAGACTTTCCTCCGGAAATCTTTGCGTCTCTGTTACAAGCATCCATGTTCTTATCTTCCATAACCGTAAGATTTACAAAAGTTTAACAGTTCGGTTTGTCAAATTTTTTAAATATCTGAGCAAGACTTTGAGCGTAAAGGAATATATGCGTTCCTCGGCTTCGGGTCACACCCTTCACCGTAATTTCATCCTCCAGATAATCATTCACAGACTGGATTAGCACGCGTCGTCCAAGCGCCTCCAGCCAGCAAGAGCCGTCGTCCTTCTTAGTGTAATAATCATCTGTAACCGAGCCTTGCAGGACAAGAGAATAGACCACATAATCTACCCAGATGCGGTAGAGTTCAATCACGTCGTACACCAGGACCGGGCGGTTATAATCGTCTCTGTGCATAATACCTATATACGGGTCAATTCCCGCCTTTATAAGCGCCCCTTCAATCTTTCCGTAAAGCAGTCCGTAGCCATAGTTCAGCAAAGCGTTCACAACGTCTTGCGCCGGGTGCTGGCTTCTGTTTTCAAAGCGGAACTCCTCCGGGATAAAGAGGTTCATCGTCTCAAAATATATTTTGGAAGAGATGCCCTCCCAGCCGCGCAGTTTAGGCGCAATATCGTTCACCAGCTCTCCGTTCAGAGACTCCACCTTCTTTCGGTAATCCTCCAGCCGGTTCGTAGCCTTTGCCACTGCAGCCTCGGAAACGGCGTCTGTCCTCATCATGAGGAGAAGAGCCTGCTGATTTTCTATCTTCTTCATTATCACCTCCTTGATCCACGCCACAGCGTCTTTTGAGAAAGAGAAATTAAGCTGTCCCTTTCTGATAGTTGAAACAGAGCCGTACTTTGGGCTCCAAATTCTGCCAACCGGCGAGCCGGAGTTATCCATAAAAAGCACCTCTATTTCACGTTCCACAGCCAGCATGACGGCGTCGCTCGTGATCTGCGCACCCTTGCTTATCTGAATAGACGAGACCGCCTCTGCCGGAATGCGGTGCGACCCGTCCTTGCTGTTAATCACAAACCCCTCGTTATTACGAGACAAAGATGTGCCAAATGTGTTTATAATCAGTTCCATAACTTGTTTTTTAAGATTGATATGATGATGGTTAGAGAATTTATGGCTTTAAGCTAACACTAACCGCCGTCCAGCCCCATTTACTCTTCTTTTTGTCGAAGGATATCATTGCCTTGCCACTGACAAGTTCGTTATCTGTCACACCCTTCAATAATCCAGAAGAGACAAAAACGCCTGAAACTATAGCAAATCCAGATTGAGGATTCTTCCTTACCTTGCCTTCGAATTTCCTGAAAAAATTAGTGTTTTCATCATCCTGAGCAACTGCAAATCGCTTTACGCAGCTCGGCTTGTCAGTTTCCAGCTCCACGGCATCCAACTCAAGCACATCGCCAGCCTTAACAATAATTTTCTTGTTCGTATTTTTAAAGAAGCCTGATTGCTTATCTTCTGTCACAAAAGAGATGTAGCCGTTCTTTGCATTTACAAAAGTAGCCAGCACCTTGAACTTTTTCCTCTCTCCAAAAACAACACCCTCGGCACGGTCCGAATGCTTTTCATAAAACGGACAGTTCGTCTTCAACGTTTCAGAAGTTTTATACCATGGCAAATTCCTGATATTCAAAATTGAAGCTGAAATTCTCCAGTGATTTTTTTCTTTTGTGGCGATTACCTTGTCTATCTCGTATTTAGCCTCTTTGCAGAAGCCCAGTTTTGTAAACAACAATGCAGCGCTTTCCCTTACTCCAACAAGCATCTCATCCTTTCCGCCACACTCCAGAGCCTTGCAATAAAAAGCGAGCTTATCCTCGTCTTCAGAGTGCGCCTCCGCCATCAGTTGCCAGACCCAAAAGTCTTTTGGCTTGCTCTTCACAAACGGCTTCAGAGCAACAATTGCCTCTTCATTTTTCTCCTGCTTTATAAGAAGTTTTGCGAGATAATAAGGTATGTACGTCAATTTAGGATACTTGCAAGCCACATCACGCAACCTATCTGTAAACGCAGAGATATTATCTGCAGATCCGTCCGCCTCATAATATTTGCTCAGGTCGATGTAACAACGTTCTGCCAACGACAACAGAGACCTTCCGTTTTGCATCACGAACGGCTCAAAGTCTTCTTCTCTGAAGTTTTCTACGCCCCACCATTCGATAAACATCTGGGAACGCTCCCAATTCTTCTTATTTGCCAAAACAGCCCTGAGCAACGCAAAATAAGCGTCGCTTTTAGGGAACGGCAAGCCTTTGTACGCGTCAAACAATTGATCATAGAAGTTGCAGTCGTCAAACTGCAGCCCCCCGCAATTAGCATAAAACTTACGCAAACACCAGAGAACAGAGCTGAGCACCATCTCTTCATCGGCAGGCAAATCAAGTCCGCCAAATTCCGTCAGATAAGAAAACATCTTCTCTCTGTTTTCCACAGACGCATTTCTGTTTATGAACTCGTACAAGACCCACGCGAGAGCCCGTTTAGCCCAAATGTCGTCAGGATTTTCCGCCAGCGCATTCTTTGCCATTTCATACGCCTCTTCAATCCTGCCGCCTTTCCGCAAAACTGTAATATCCGAAAATACACTCATACCTTGATAGTTTTTTTAAGCGACCAGACCCGACATCAAAGTCGCCTTTGTAATTTAAGAGTTGCCTTAAGTTAAAATCGTCTCAAGGTAAAAAATATTTTAATCACAAACAAACAAAACAGCAAATGTTTTGAAACGTTTTTACCAATATTATCCTAAATATTTTGTAAAAAAACAAAATGGTATCACGATTCTTTCATTTAAAGACGTTATACAGCAAATGGTACTGCCTTCCAGGCAGGTTTTCGTTGCATCAGCCTTCGTCACGGGTTACCGCCGCTACGCCTTGTGCTGCTTTCCAGGCAGAGGAACGATGAATTTACAAAACCCACCGTTACTTATCCTGCTCACATTCACTTAGTCATAATAGCCGTAGAGGTTAGCTTTGCTGCAAAATTATTTAGGACAATATTGCGTTTTTACTCTGACTTCACATAATCCAAAAATCATTAACCACATACAGCTCTTTACTCGCCCTGGTCATAGCCGTATATATCCACTGATACACATAAGGCTTCTCTATTCCGGGCAGATGCCGCGGAATGTCAAGGTAAACATGCTCCCACTCTCCGCCCTGAGCCTTATGGCAAGTAAGCGCATATCCGTAAACCGTTCTCAGAGCGTTCAAGTACGGGTCTTTAAGCATCATATCGTTGAATTCCAGAGAGTTCTGCTTAATTTTCAGTTCCTTCATTCTTTTGTAGAAATCCACAAACAGATCCTTTTGCTGCGTCTGCGTCAGGTTCGTCTGATTATTGTACAGAATCTCTTCCACCATCAGCTGCGAATAGGTCAACTTAGTCTCCAGTTCCTCCACAGTGACAGGCAGGAAGTGAAGCCCAGCCCTATATTCAGGAGTTCGCACCTCCTTCACCACAACAATGTCTCCGTTCATCAGTCCGGAAACGAAGTTGTTCTGCGTTACCAGAAGCAGGTCACCTTCAGTGACTCTTTCCGAGCAGATGCCGAATGCGGGCCTCAGTATATTTGTAAGCGTGTCGCACTGCTTGTTGGAAAGTCCCAGCAGCGTTGCATTTTTATAGCCCACCTTCTTAGCTCTCTTTATGTACATATCTATAAGAGCCGCCTGACTCTCCACAATATGAATGTTTTTGTAATTACGAAACGGGAACTTTGCCCACTTCCACGTCTGAGGATTCACATACAGCTGCCTCATCTTCTGCGCAGACTCCACAATATCGTTTCCCTTCTTCTGCCTCACCACCTCCGTCAGTTCAAACTCGTCAGCCTCAACGTCAAACTCTTGCTTGAAATAATCAACAGACAAGGCAGGCGAAATTTTTTGCGTCACCGGCGGCAACTGACACGCGTCACCTATGAAGATAAACTTCCCTTTTTTATGATAACTCAGCAGGTCAGACAAGAGCCTTCCGCTGCCGAACAAGGCCTGCGTAGCGCACAGGTCCTCCTTGTCCGACACCATAGAAGCCTCGTCCACCAAATAATAAATCTCCTCGTCAGAGTCGTTGGTAACCGGCTCGAAATTCAGATAAACATTACCTTTGTCGTCCACACCGTTCTTCTCCATGTCCGAAACCAACTTGTCCATATCCTGACTAAGGTCTTTGAACTTATAGATAAGTCCGTGTACAGTACTGGTTCCCGCACCAGTCTTATTTGCCAGAATCTTGGCAGCCCGCCCTGTAGAAGCCAGCAAGACATAAGGATAATTTCGTTTAGAAAGCTTCTCAATCAGCACCTTTGTCATCGTAGTCTTGCCAGTACCGGCGTAGCCCTTCAGCACGAACACCCTTTTGTCCTTTTGGCGTGTGAACTCCAGCAACTTGTCCAATGCGCATTGCTGGTGCGGGGTCAACTTTAACTTTTTCTCACTCATACCTTCTAAACCTTTCAAACTGGAAAATGACCTCAGTTTTACGCCCCGGCTCCTCCTCTTTCACAATGCGTTTGGTAGTGGAGGCGACGCAAGTGATGCCACGAGCTCTCAATCGTTTGAGAAGCGCATACGAGAAAGTCTGTTCACCCATCAGATGAACCACAAAAGGACTTGCGTCCGGCATATTTAAAATTTTTCTCAGATACTGGTCAGCCAAATCTGAGACATACCATTCGCAACCTTCCTCTCTAATTTCCGGGAAAGGCATATCCACAATTTCGCCGAACTCTTCTTCAGCTGCGGCTTTCTGTTTTTCACTCCATCGCGCAGATGGGTGGTTGGTAAGGTTGATTAGCATGATTCAAATTGGTTTAAACATTCTTTAAAACTTATTTCAAACTGACTTTTAAATTGCTCAATCGTCAAATCACTCTTTTTTGCATGATTTAATGTATTACGATTATCTGCAATCTTTTTATAATGCGGACGAATCCTCTTTATAAAATCTTCATCCAACATACGCTTAGCTAAAACCTCGTTATCTTGCAATTTGCCAGACAAATTATCATTTATAACATCTTTGTCAGAAATACCCAACACACTTCCAATAAACATTCTATATTTCTTTTCTCTATCTTTTGCTTTCGGTTCTTCGTAAAAATTATCCTCTTTATATATTTTATATACACGTGTTATGAGATACTCCTGAGCCATTGTATAAGCTTGAACAATCATATCATATTCAAACGCCCACCTAATTGCAGCAAGAACATTTTCCTCTGAATCTTTTTTGAATTCCGACAATTTTGAGACCAACTTTTTTAGCACTGCGATCTCCGCCGCTTTAATTTCTTCAGATTTCAAAAGTTTAGAGAAAGAAATATTTATTTCTTCAATAAATTTAGCTTCTATTATATCGCTAATCCTATTCGTTAAAATGTACCCCTCCAGTTTATCAATTGCAATTTTCAGTTTTGATACGGTTTGAGACATTTGACTTGGGAAAGACGACACATTTAACATAGACCCTATTTTACCAATTTTCCCATACTCAACAAAACCACTTGCAATTTGCGTTAAATTTTGCAGTTCTATGAGACTTGTTAGGTCAATTATAGGAGCAACTCTGTCTTCCAAAGGCATTTTCTTCACTTCATACGCAGGCCCTAACTTTTCAAAAGCGCCATAATGAACAGACTTTAAAGATGTTCCTTTCATCAAATGTGCGAAATTGAAGAGCACCGTGGAAAACATTGGTATTGAACGAAATGCATGGGTTACATCAAAATATATCTCATCATCTTCTTCCAACTTATCATACACAACATCAAATATAGACCAAATTTCATTTTTCGTAAAACCTTCTTCTATCATTACTCCTTCTACAATATTGGAAAATGATTTTTGCGAAAATATTGACTTTAGTCCAATCTTTTCAATTTCAGATTCAGCTCTTTCCTGCCCATTATCTTCCCAATTTAGACGTTTTGAATCCTTTGTGTAAAAAATCAGAATTTTATCATTAACAGACCAATTATTACATAGTCTATCAGTTAGTGCCTCTTGAATAAACCTCACTGGAGAGCTTTTCTCGCCCTCAAACTCATAATATGTCTGCAGATAATTATTTGTTCCTAAAAACGATATAAATACTTTTCTTGCCATAATTTTATTGTTTTAAATGACACTTTTTATTCCTTCTTTGAAAATTTTATCCCTGAATATAATCACATCTATCAATAAAACACACCTGTTATTTTTTAGGCATTTTACTTAAATCAATCTTGCCTAAAATTTTCACTCCAATATTTGGAATTTCTGTTTTGACTTCTTCGGGAATTTTAGTTTTCAGCTCATTTTTCAACATATAAGTTTCGTCTCCTCCCTTCACACTTTTAATTGTTTTCAAAGCCTTACTTATGTTTTTCTTTACAGTTGCAAAATTGTATGTTGTAAAATCATAACCTAATTCAGACAGAACCTTTTTCTGCTCTTCACTTAGATTCTCTTCTGAAGAAGCATGATTTACTGTATTACGCACAGATTTCACATATAGGTAACCATACATTACTTCGGCACAACCCTTGTTAAATATAAAATCCCCTTTTCTCTCAATTTTTCCTGCTTTCAGAGCCTCAACAAAGGAAAATTTATCTGCCATCGTATTTTTGCTTTGTTTACAATCTACTGACAAGCCCAATAATTGTCCTACAAATTTTTTATTTGTCACGATTTCGTTTTTTCTTTTATTATGATTCTGCATTGATAAATCTTTACCATTAAAGAATTTTTCTAAAAGTGTTACTGTTCTACAGTTGGCTTTATTTCCCTCAAGGAATTGTCTAACTTCTTTTAGAACTTTATTTAATTGACTTTCTTTTGAAAATTTACCATTTATCAAACATTCACAAAATTCTGATATTAAAGCTTTATCGCTTCCTAATACCTCAGTTGAGTTCATGAGTTTTTCATATAAAATATATGTTTCCCATTCAGAAGCATCCCTTGGGTTATTTAGCCCTTCTCTATACTCTCGTTTAACTTGCTTTATATCACCATTGTAACACACTATCTTTTTTTCAAATATACTAATAGGAATTTTTTCAGTAAAAATTGTCAATGCTTGTTGAAGTAAGTCATTCTCTAAGCACCAATCAACTATCTTTATATAATCTACTCTACGTTCTTCCGATTCTCCAAAAAACTTCTGTTTTATGATTGGCAAAAACTGATTAACGATTACCGATTCAATATTATCTCCCTTATTTTTTTCACATTGTTCTATCCCTTCTCTCAACTTTACCAATGTTGTCTCTAAATCATCAACCTTACCTAACTTGATTTTATCAGAAAACTCACTCATGGATGTTACTAAAGCATCGTACTGTTCTAATGATTGTTCTGATGTTTTTGACTCACGAATACATTTTTGCAAAATATTAGATTTCCCTGATGTCATAAATTCGTTAAACGCATCTGCAAGATCTGTCAACTGCTCAAAAGCTTTTGTATCAGTTATGAACTTAGGGTTATTCTGAATATCTGAATATAACGTCAACGGATTTTCTATACCCTTGTATTCTAATATATTGGTCACCAACTGAATCACATTAGTTGTTGTTCGTTTTCCTCCTGCCGCATCAATATAGACAACGTCATCTCCCGAAATATTGGAACAGATTTCATTTATCACTAAATGCAACTCTCTCTCTTTTTGCTCCTCAGTCTCTATTTTCACTTCTACAATTTCCGGCATAAATCCAAAAGAAGTAAAAGCCACATTTTTGAAATACTCAAATGCAGTACAATTATCAAATCTGACATCTCTATCATTAAGTGTCTTTTGCGAAACCAACGCAATTATTTTGTTAATTCCTCCATTTTTCTTCACATCACCTAGATAAGTAAGACATTTTAAAATACTTTCATTGGTATGCTTCGCTTTTATCTTTTCAACTTCACAATTATCTATCCGAACCTCATATTCAAATTCGGTTACATTATAAGGGAACGCACTTATATTTGTTATCAATATATTCATAAGCTTTATTTTATATACTCGTTTTAATTGTGCCGCCCTCTGCAGCTCATAAGAAAATTCCTTTAAAGGATCACCTCCGAAATTACATCAAAAAAATCTTTTTCCATAACTTTTGTTCTTTTTTCTGCAAATTTATTTCATGGCTCTTTTGGGAGGCCATTGCTGCAAATTGCTTTTTGCGAATCTCTGGTGTGGTGATGAAAACTGCACGGCATTTATTTCCTTCTCTCCGCCCTCTGTCGTTACGCATTTCAAAATATGCTTTTCTGTTATTTCAATACATTTTGACGGATTTTGGCGGATTTAATTTGTTTATAAGAATCAAAGTGTTATTTTCGCAGACGGAATCCGGAGGGTTGTAAAAAGGACGGGTTCAGGAGATTTTTTCAACCTAAAATTAATGCTTATGGCAGAAAAAACACGTTATAGCGATGCGGAATTGGCCGAATTTAAGGAGCTGATTCTGGAAAAGTTGGAAGCGGCGAGAAGAGACTACGAGGCTCTCAAAGCGAGTTTGACTAATATGGACGGAAACGACACCAGCGACACCTCCCCTACTTTTAAGGTACTTGAAGAGGGCGCTGCCACAATGTCTAAAGAGGAGGCCGGACGTCTGGCTCAAAGACAGATGAAGTTCATTCAGCACTTGCAGGCCGCGCTCATAAGAATTGAAAACAAGTCTTACGGCATCTGCAGAGAGACTGGCAAATTGATACCGAAAGAGCGCCTTCGCGCGGTTCCTCACGCCACTCTGAGCATAGATGCTAAAAACAAAGGTGTTAAATAATTTAGGTGAGTTCTATAAGTTCACCGTTTGTAATTAAGAAAGTATAAATCAAGGGTGGCGCAAACTTTTCGACGCTTTTTGATTTATTTCGGCAACTTGCTGTTTGTCAGTCGGTCTCAGTGCCCGCACTGCCCCTTCTTTCGCTCAGCATTCTGTTCGAAATAAATACAAAATTTCCGCGAAATGAATTTATAGAAACCACCTTAAAAACGATGAAAGTCAATTCGGCAGTATCTGCTGGTATTGTCGAATTGACTTTGTGTAATGTTGTTGTATAAAATAATATGGATAAAGAGAGAGGAGTCAAGCTTAAGAGGGTTTTTATCATTACGTTCGTGACTTTGTTTATCGACCAGCTTTCAAAAATTCTGGTAAAGACCAACATGAGGCTGGGCGAAAGCATCGAGATTACCGACTGGTTTCATATCAGTTTTCTTGAGAATAACGGCATGGCTTTCGGCATGGAGTTTTTCGACAAGATTTTTCTCACTTTATTCAGAATTATTGCCGTTGCGGCGCTCTTCTACATTATAGACCAAACTATAAAGCGCAAGTACGACTTCGGGTTTACCGTCGGAATAACACTTATTTTCGCGGGGGCGCTGGGCAACATCATAGACTGTCTGTTCTACGGAATAATCTTCGACTCAAGCGCCGGCCAGGTCGCAACTCTCTTCCCCGAAGAGGGTTACGGCTCTCTGTTCTACGGAAAGGTGGTTGACATGCTCTACTTCCCGCTGATAGAGGGCACTTTCCCGGACTGGTTCCCTTTTAACGCCGGAGAGTCGTTCGTCTTTTTCCACCCGGTTTTCAATATTGCAGACTCTGCAATCACTATCGGCGTGTTTTATATTTTGATTTTTCAGCGTCATAATCTTGCTAAGTATTTGGAATGATGAGAGTTTTGACTTTTTTGGCATTGGCTTCGACCTTGATTCTGGCTTCGTGCAAACCAGACAGAGGCACGCCTTGCATAGACGAGGAGAAGATGGTGAACGTGCTTGTGGATATTCATATCGCGCAAGCGGCTCTTGTGCGTGAGCCTGGTGGCGACGAAAGGAAGAACAATGCGCCGTATTACGAGAACATTCTCGCAAAACATGGGGTGAACGAGGTGCTGTTCGACTCTGCCGTAGCTTGGTACGCTAAAAATCCGGACCTGTTCGAGAAGCTGTACGCCAAAGTTTCAGCAGAAATCTCCGCACGCAAGGAGGCTCTTGACTAATCATGAAACGCATCGCCGCTAACTACATCTATCTGTCTGTTTCTGAAATAATAAGAAACGGCTTTTTACAGATTGATGAGGAGGGAAAGGTCGCCGCTATCGGGTCGCTCGATGTGACCGGGGAGATTGCCGGAACCCGCTTCCTCGACGGTGTGATTCTGCCTTTCGAACCGCGTTTTTCGGAAGAGGAGCAAAGGCTTGACTTGTTCGACGTTCTGAACAGCCAGTCTAAAGGCCGCCCCGCTCCGGACTCGGCAGACGGTTTCTGGCTGCTGCACGGCGTCTCTCTCGCAAACAGAGTGGCAGGTGCCGGGTGGAAGGTCGCTCGTCTGGACAATTTTATCTGAAAAGCTAACAACTTAATTTTTTAATATAGAATGAAGAGGCTGACTCTTTTATATTTGTTTGTTCTGCTTGCCGCCGCGCAGGCTTTCCCTCAACTTAACAAAGGCGGATTTCCGTGCGACGACAAGGAGATTGTGTCGGGGCTGCGCTCTCTGTCTGAACTGCCCCAGGCTGTGATGCCTCCGGCTGACTCGGCAGACAAGGAGACGGCTGAGTGCGGAGGTCTCAGGTTCGCCCATAAGTTTGAGGTAAACATCAACCTGAAGGAGGCTGGAGCCAAGTTCTCGCTCGCCGACGGCTCTGATGTTTACAGGCTCTCTGTAAAGTCGGCAGGCGCTTATTCGCTAAATATAATCTTCTCAAAATTCTCGCTCCCGGAGGGCGCAAGGCTCTTTCTTTACACGCCGGACAAAAGGCAAATTTCAGGGGCTTTCACTTCCGAAAACGCCTCTCGCTCCGGACGCTTTGCCGTTGCGCCGCTTGATGGCGACGAGCTGATTGTGGAGTACATCGAGCCGGCTTGGCGCGCGTTTGACGGCGAGGTGGTGATCGGCTCTGTGAACCATGACTTCCTCGGGCTACGCGCTCGTAACGGATTCGGAGCTTCCAGAGAGTGCGAAATTGACGCTGCCTGCCGGAACGGCTTTCATGACAACCAAAGACGCAGCGCCTGCAAAATACTTGTGGACGGAACTTCCTTCTGCAGCGGAAATCTTGTGAACAATACGGCGGAGGACGGAACACCTTATGTGCTGACAGCCTCTCACTGCCTGTTCTCCAGGTCTAAGTTTCAGGAAGATAAGGCGGAGACCTGTCTGTTCTTCTTCAATTACGAGTCGCCAGAGTGCAACAGCTTTATTGAAGGGAACTCGGAGATGTGCCTGTCTGGCGCGACGGTGATTGCGGCTCGCCCGGAGAGGGACATGCTGCTGCTGCGCCTTGACGATATTGTGCCGCCCGACTTCATGACATACAGCGCCGGCTGGAACGCAACGGAGGATGTGGTCGGCCCGGCTTACTGCTTCCATCATCCGTCTGGCGACGTAAAGAAGGTTTCCGAAGAGAAAAACAATCCGGAGACCGGCTCTTTCACTGCAAACGGCCTGTTCCTCAACAACGGGCACTGGACTGTTTTCAGATGGGAAAGCGGAATTTCTGAGGGCGGCTCGTCCGGCTCTGGACTTTTTGACGCGTCAGACAGACTCGTCGGCTCGCTGTCGGGCGGAAATGTGAACCTCGACTGCGACGTGCCGGGCGACGATAATTTTTACAAACTGAGCTGCGTGTGGAACGATGAGTATTTCGCAAAAAACAACCTGCAGCCTTGGCTCGACCCGATTAGTTCTGGACTGAAAATTATTGACGGCAAAGAGACGTTCGACAATCCGTGCCAAAAACTGACCAACTGGTCTGAAGAGGATAACGAAGATGACGGGCCTGATTATGCCTGCGGACACAACTCTTTGGGCATGAGAGAGTTTGCTGAAAGATTTGTAACTAATGGCAAAGGCTACATTTACGGCTTGCACTTCACTCCTAAAAGAGGTCGATACTCATCTGCCGCAAAGGTTTTTGTGAGGATATATTCAGGAGACTCGCTGCCCGACAAACAGATCTACGAGCAGGAACTCAGGATAACCAACAGACAGTATGTTGCCCGTTCTGAATCTTTTACAGACAAGATGAAACCAAGCTGGCTGAACTGCGTGAATTATTTCAGATTTACGGAGAAACAGCCCGTTGATTCGGTCTTTTTCGTCTCCTTCCTTATTGCTGATGACGTGACGGAGAAGGACACGTTCGCACTCTCTTGCGCAACAGACAGAGACGCAGACAGTCCGAACAGCGCCTTTTTCAGAATTGGCGAGCAATGGAAAAGCTTCGAGGAAAATCCGCTTGTGAGCGCGCCTTCGTCCATAAAGATGGACGTGGTCTTCCTTAAAGGCGAACCTGACTCACTGAACGTGCCGGAACTGAAAAAAGGTTACAGCAGGGTGAACATCTCGCCAAATCCGTTCTCCGACATCATCTACATCTATTTCCCCGACAAAGTGACGGAGGCTAAGGTGCAAATTACGGACTACTCCGGCAAGGTTCTTCACAACGAGACCGTGACGCTGGAGGAGACGAAGATTCTCGAGATTGACGCAAACCGGTTTGCTGACAAGGGCGCGCTTATCATGCATGTCAAAAGCAAGCTCGGCGATGAATATTTTAAACTGATAAAGCGATGAAAGAGCAGAAAAGAAGCATCAGGCGAAACATAAAGGCGAGCGTGGCGGCTCTGGGCGCCGAAGAGCGCGCACGGCTGTCGGAGGCTGTGACCGCCGCTGTGGAGGCACTGCCCGAATTTGACAAGGCTGAAACTGTGCTATGCTTCTGGTCGCTGCCCGACGAGGTTTGCACGCACGAGTTCTGCAACCGCTGGCACACAAAGAAGCGCATCTTGCTGCCGGTGGTTGTGGGCGATGTTCTTGAATTGCGACTGTTCTGCGGCGAGGAACGCATGGCGGCCGGCGCCTTCGGCATAAAGGAGCCTGTTGGCGAAGCCTTTGTGTCATATGCCGAAATTGACCTTGCTCTGATACCCGGAGTGAGCTTTGACCTTGACGGTCACCGTTTAGGCAGAGGAAAGGGCTATTACGACAAACTGCTGCCGCTAATCCCTGCGAAGAAAATAGGGCTTTGCTTCCCTGTTCAAATAACATCGGCCATCCCCACTGACTCATGGGACATACCCATGGATGCAGTGGTGACGGCCAAATAATACCTGAGAAAAGTGTCAAAAAACTCGATGAAATCGATGAAAAACGCTCTCTGGAATTAGGCTTGTCCTGCAATATTGTCCTAATTAATTTGTAAAAAAACAAAAGAAGGGCACGGCTCTTTCTAATCTTTCACCACTCCATCTTCCCGAAACCTTTGCCGCATTTGGTGCAGCTCCATTGCGGCGAAAGCGGCCTTCCGCAACTGTCAAGGCAGACACAGCAGCCGCCAAGAACAACGTTGCCCCGCTCCACCGCGTCCAGAACGTTTGCATCCACAAAACCGTAAACAACCTCCACAACCTTGCCCCCGCAATTAGGGCACATATTTGGTTTTTCCATATTACTCATCCTTTCCTGCAATCTGTTTATCGTTATACTTCAAGTAAATAATCACGCTCACCTGACTTTCCGCGCGCTCCTCCGGCGCAACGCGCTGCACGCGAGCTTCAAGAATATCTGCATAGCCCATCTCCAGCAGCTTGCTCAGTTCATGATTCTCTCCGCGCGGCACAAAGCCCAGTTTGTAATCGCCGTAATATATCGCCACCGCATAATGGTCGAACCTATTGTCCTCCTCACGTTTCAGACGCAGTTCCATGCCCGGCCTCAGCTCGTTAAGAACCAAACAGCCGTCCCAGTAGGAAAAACCTGCAATATCAAAATTTGCCCAGTGGCGCCTCTGGATAATCTTGTTAGTTTTCATAAGCCCATAAATTTAAAGTCGCGCAGCCAAACTATCTTGACCACGCGACAAAATTACAGAGCGTTTGTGACAACTTCTGTCACAGGCAAAGAATTTAAAAAAAATTAAGGCAACTTCTATGATTTTTAAAAGTTGCCTTAAATATCAGGAAGGGCTGCGTTACTCTTTTTTCAGATGCGAATATACTGCCACTGCCATCTCTTTCCTCACTTTGTTGTAGAAAGGGGTTTCTTTAAAAAGTTTTTCAAAAGCGTCCATCTGCTGCAAGTAGCAAGCCTGGGCAATATCTTCGAACACTTTAGGGAAGATGTTTTGAGTGAACATATTCAAATCTGAGTTTTTCACTTGCTTAGACAAATTCTTCTCCTCCTTCATCATTGCGTCTAATATGGTCTCCACAATCACTCTGTCCGACTCTGAAAAGTTGCCCTGATACATCAGATTAATCTTTTCGATGATATTGTCAAGCAAATCCTTCTTCTCCTCTCTTGGGTTGGCAGCGCCTCCTTGCTCACTCTCCAATGTCTTGTCCTCGGCAGTCGGAGCCAATACGATAGAGCCAGAGAATCCTTCCGATAGCTTGTTATGCTCCAATGCCAACTTACCTGTCAAATCCACTTTCTCGTGTGGAGTCTTAGGAAGAAGTTTGTATAGCAACTCTGTGAAAATGTATGTCTTATACAACTCCACATCAAATGTGCGGACAATCTGAGCCATATATGCGTAGAAGCGGTTGAAGTTTCTCAACAGGCTTCTCACTTTGAATTTATCCTCCTCGTCAATGTTGTTATAGTCATCCAATACTGGCTTGAACAACGAAGTCAGCTTGCCCATCTCTTGTGTTGTGGAGTAAACCTCAAACACCTTCTCCTCAGTATCAGCGCTCCATAGGTGATAGGCTTTCAGCTCGTTGAGATATTTATAAACCACATTCACATCCACCTCATCTCCGAGCCAAGTATCTTCAAAGAATGGCTGGAACGATTTTTTGATTGACTCAGCGCTATTTGCGAAGTCAAGCACATAGGTGTCAACCTTGCCTTTGCAGCACCTGTTGAGGCGCGAGAGTGTCTGAACCGCCTTTACTCCATTCAAACCCTTATCCACAAACATAGAGTGGAGCAATGGCTCGTCAAATCCTGTCTGATACTTTTCAGCAACGATAAGCACGTTGAACATATCCGATGCGAAGTACATAGGCAATGCGCTCTCCGATATTTTGAGCTCTTCGGTGCTGTTGAGTTGCGGCTCTGTGTACTCCACGCTTCCGTATTGCACTGCGCCAGAGAACGCCACCATCGGTTTGACATTAGTGTAGCCCTGCTTCTTGCAGTACTCCTTCATTGTAAGGAAATATCTTACTGCGTGAGCTCGTGACGCGCACACGACCATCGCCTTGCCCTTGCCGCCAATCTTATTGAGCGTTATCTCTCTAATTTTCTCAACGATAAGGGCTATCTTCTGCTCAATCACAAACTCGTGGTTGTCGTGAAAAGCCTTTACAGCCTTTGTTGCTGGTGGCTCGTCATATTCAGGATTCTCGGTGATGGTCTTTGTAATCTTGTACGACGTCTCGTAGGTTGTGTAGTATTTCAGCACATCTAAGATAAAGCCCTCATCAATAGCCTGTCTCATTGAGTAGTGATGGAAAGCGTCGTATATCTCGCCACGTTTCTCACCGAAGGTTTGCAAAGTCTTTGGCTTTGGTGTAGCTGTGAAGGCATAGAAATACTGGTTCTTGTGCTGTCCCTGTGTGAGCAAGTCTGACAGGCTCTCCATCTCATCACGCAACTCCTCTTCGGCTTTGCCCTCAATATCAGCCCACTCTTTTAGGGCTTCGTCTGTGTCGGCAAGAGCCGCTTTTAGTTTTTCGGCGCTCTTGCCCGATTGGCTGCTGTGAGCCTCATCCACGATGATTGCAAACTGCTTTCCCTTGTGATTGTCCAGCTCCTTATAGATGATCGGAAATCTATGGAGTGTAGTTATAATGATACGTTTCTTATCGTTTATGGCATCTTTCAAGACTGAGGAGTTGTCCTTGTCTGTGATGGTTGCAATCTGTCCCTCGTAGTGCTCAAAGCCGAGAATTGTATTTTGAAGCTGTTTGTTGAGCACTCGCCTGTCTGTGATGACAAAGACCGATTGGAACATCTCTTTATCCTCCTCGTTGTGGAGCGATGCGAGGCGATAAGCAAGCCACGCAATCTCATTACTCTTGCCCGAACCTGCTGAGTGCTGCAACAGATAGTTTCTGCCCTCTGTGGTCTTACGGGTGTTTTCTACGAGCTTCTCCACCACATCCAGCTGATGGTATCGCGGGAAGATGAGGAACGTGTTTTTCTTTGTCACCTTGCGCCCTTTTTCAAGGGATATAGTCTCTGTTGTCTGCTTGCTGATGTAGCGTTGCAGGATGCTAAGGAGCATTTTAGGACTGAGCACATACTCCCACAGATAAGATGTGGCGTAACCGTTCTCGCACTTTGGATTGCCTCCGTCTCCGATGTTTCCTGCTCCGTTAGAGCCTTGATTGAAAGGGAGGAAGTATGTTTTCTCGCCCTGCAGTTGTGTTGCCATCCACACCTCGTACAAATCTACACAGAAGTACACAAGGAAGCGGTTGTTGAAGCGGAAGCAGAACTCCTTTTCGCTTCTGTCATACATATACTGGTGCTTGGCGTTGAGCACCGATTGTCCTGTAAGCTGATTCTTCAGCTCCAGTGCCGCAATAGGAATACCGTTCAAAGAGAGAACAATGTCAATGGTATTGTTATTCTGCGTTGAGTATGCAAACTGACGGGTGCAGGTCAGGATGTTTTTGTTGTACCTGTCCACCAGCTCCTCGTTGAGGTTAGACGCAGGGGCAAAGTATGCAAAGCGAAGCTCCATGCCTCTGTCCTTCACACCATAGCGCAACACGTTCACCAAGCCATTTTGCTCCACATTCTGTTGGAATATAGAGTAGAGCTGCTGCTCTGCCTTTTCGCCATAGACATTGACGTAACGCTGCCACATCTTAGGTTGAGTGACCCGTATGAATGATATGAGCTGTGGCATATCAATAGCCCTTGACTTGTCGTAGGTCTGCTGACTGCCCTTTGCATATCCGTGAGATAGCAAGTAGGCCTCTATATCGTTTTCGAAGTTTTTTTCTTTCAATCCTGTTGTATCCATATTTGACGCATTAGTTTTTTTGTATTTTTCTATTCTCCCAAGTATTTCATACAACACAAAAATTCTTGGGGTTTTATGTAATTTATTTCGCTTTCTTAAACTATTTTTTTTCGCAAAAGCATGAAAATTCTTGTAGATTCTTTAAAAATCTTCAAGTTTTTACAAGTTTTCTGCTGATACTATATTTTACGACTTTAAGGTGTTTTACCTTTTATCAACGAATCAAAATACTCACCTCTAATATAGTTGTTTTTTACTTTGTTTACCGGCACTCTCTGCAAAAATCCTCTTTCGACCAGCGCGTCCAAGTCCAACTTCACCGTAGGATGAGAGACTGCAAATCTGTTCTGAAGTTCTTTGACTGTCAAGACGATTTTCGGGTTCTCCTGCAACAACGACAATATCTGCGCTTGCCGTTCGTTTATCTCTCCCAACTTCAGGAAGTCGGACATTTGCTGCTGCTTTGTTTTTCTGTCGATATAGCTTTTCAAATCCTTGAACGCCAAATCGAGAATCCTCAAATGATATGTTATGAAATAGCCTATGTCATTGCCATCTTTCTCTGCATGCAGATACGCTTTTTCGTAGCTTGTCTTAGACCTGTAAATAATCCTTGAAATAGAGAGATATTCAGTCAGCCAATAACCGCTTCTTAGCATATACCAATAAAACAAAGCTCTTGCCGTTCTGCCGTTTCCATCGACAAAAGGATGCACATAAGCTATCATAAAATGCACAATGATGCCTCTGATAATCGGATGCACAAATACACCATCACCCGCGCTGTTGAAAAATCTGCATAACTCTTCCACGAAATCGGGTATTTCCGTATATGATGGAGGTGTATGCACCACCTCGTGAGTGATGCTCTGTTCCACAACCACATCGTCGTTTTCTCTGAATCTGCCTTCATCGCTTGCATTCTCAAGTGTCTTATAGGTCATCAGCGAATGGAGTTTTAGCAAAAGCTCTTGGGTCAGCGGCTCGTCCTTATGCTCTACGATGAAACGAATCGAAGCGTAGTTGTTGCATATCATCTGCTCGGAACGACTTCTGGGCGAGGTCTCTTTTCTCAGCATATCCTTTGCCACTTTTCTTGTGGTCGATGCGCCCTCCATCTGACTGGACGAGATAGCCTCCTCCATCAGCGACGAAATAAGATACTGCTCCCTGCTTTTGCTCGGTATTATAAAGTCGCTTTTCCAAGTTCCGCCAAAGTTCATGTCAAAATCATGGCACAGCCTCTGCATGGCGTTGGTCAGAGAGAACGTGATGTTATATCTCTCCCAGACCTTAATGCTACGAATCTTTCTGCTAAACTTCACACAAGCCCACAGTTGCATAGGAGAGAGACCGCCTGATGTTTTTTTATATTTGACATCCGACCAATACAGATAGCCGTCGTTGATTTCATCGACCAACGACTTCACTTCAAGGCTTTCCAACAGACACGGAGCCTTTGCCCATGTTTCACTTTCTATCTGAGGCGAACTCTCTATCATACATATCTCTTTTCTACAAATGTAATGCAAATTCTTGTAGATTCTTTAAAAATCTTCAAGTTTTTACAAGTTTTCTGCTGATACCTACTTCCCCTGCCAGATATTCTTTGCCTCCTAATCGAAAAATGTGTCACAGTGTGACAGGTTTTTCGACTGCATGAAATAAAATCGCAGAGTGCTACAATTCTAATGAGTTAGATTTCAATAGGAAATCATAAATATTAATTATCGTAATACCGTTATCATCTCTTGTTATTGGCATCTCATCTCCAACAACGATAATCTTTTTAAATGAATCGTCAACTTTTAACAGAGATGTTTTTTCTTGCTTAATTTTATCATCACTCTCCATGCGATATGCCGATTGTATATAATAGCGTCTGCTGCCTGCATTGCACACAAAATCTATTTCATAATTGGCACGCTGCTGGTTTCCGTCTTTGTTCCTTATTACAGAAGGTACTACGCCGACATCTATGTTGTATCCGCGCATTCTCAACTCATTGTAAATAAGATTTTCGAGCAAATGTGTCTTTTCAAACTGCCTGAAGTTTAGACGTGCATTGCGCAACCCTAAATCCATGAAATAATACTTATGAAGAGAATTGATATAGTTCTTCCCTTTCACATCGTAGCGTTCTGTCTTTTCAACGATAAAAGAATCGCATAAGTATTCTATGTAATCCTTTACCGTATCATACGATATAGAAGATCTCTTTTCACTCTTGAATGTATTGGATAATTTATTCGGATTTGTCAGTGTTCCTATTCCGGAAGCGACTATGTTTATCAACTCTTCCAAATCGTCATCCTTTTTTATGTTGTAACGTTCTTTTATATCTTTTATATAAGTCTCTGCAAACAAAGACTTTAAGAATAAAGCCTTATGCTCTTCTGTATTATATGACAAGATTTGAGGAAGACCTCCATACAACATGTACTCATTGATACCGGACTGCAACGAGCCTTGATACACAGACATATATTCGCTAAAACTAAGCGGATATACTCGCACCTCAAAACCTCTTCCTCTAAATTCTGTAATAACATCTTTAGACAAAAACCTTGCATTGCTCCCTGTCACATAAACATCCACATTTTGTTTTTTCAGGAATCCATTCAGAACATCAACAAAGTCATCAAGCATTTGCACTTCGTCAAGAAGAATGTAATAAGTATCATCGTCTGTGATGCTGCTCTCCACATAATTATAAATGTTATCAGGATTTCTTAGAGACTTGTTCTTGTAATCCTCCAAATCAATCTTGATAATATGATCAGATGCCACCCCATTGCTCTCCAAGTATGATGAAAAAATCTCAAACAAAAGATACGATTTACCACATCTACGCATTCCTGTTATGACTTTTATCATACCATTTCCCATCAATGAAATCAAATCATTCAGATATTTTTCTCTTTCTATCCTTTTCATTCTATTCGAAATTTATGTCACAATGTGACAGGTTTTTCGATTACAAATATACAAGTTTTCTGCAAATACCTACTTCCCCCTGCCAGATATTCTTTGCCTCCTAATCGAAAAATCTGTCACAGTGTGACAGGTTTTTCGACTGGGACGATGCGTTTTTTTACATGGGTAAATATTGCGGATATGCAACTGGGCGAATGCGATTCGCCCCTACACCTCACGTTTCCCCGTCACATATTCGTAAATAACCGACTTCTTATACTCCTTGAGGCTCTCTATCTTCTGCTGCTTGATGGTAATCAACTCATCAATCTCACCACACTTCTTATCTAAGTAGTCGGCAATGGCTTGCTGCTCAGCGAGAGGAGGATATTGTAGAATAGTCTTATTAATGGACTCAATGCCTAAATTCCCTTGATTTGCAGTTCCTGTTTCGTATAAAAAAATAAAATCAAGAATGTGGTTATCCTTTAGTAAATAGTTGTAATAGTTTGCACAAACTCCATTCTTGGGAACAAAACATCCAACTCTTTGATTTAAAAAAAACTTTTTACCATTAAAATCTTCTTCTTTTAGCAGTAATGTATAAAAATAATCTCTTTTACCTTTTGTCCCTGTCATTGTAAATAATATTTGCCCTTTCTCTAATTGAGATTTTTGTGCTTGTATTGCTATATCGTCAGATATATATACAGAAGATACTTCGAGACGCAATAAATCATTTCTAACGTTCCCTATTCTAATGACTTGATTATCTCCACTATTAATAAAATCATCACTATTAAAGGCAAAACCACCTTTAAATGATAATAATTTAGATAATTTCTTCACCTCCCACTCTTCCGGCACGTCCCCAATCCACTCCACACCGCTATCCTTCATCTGTACATTAGGGTTCAGACCCTTTGTAACCGCCTCTGTGATAATAGATTGTTTGTATGCCTTGAGTTCCTCTATCATCTGCTCTTGCAACTCTATCAACGAATCTATTTCGGAACACTTCTTGTCGAGAAATGTGGCTATAAGGTGCTGCTCGGCGAGAGGAGGGGTGATGAGAAGTAATCTTCGCAAGTCTGAATAGTTCATTCCTTGCCTTACGCCATCTCCCATTCCATAAAATACTTTACATACATCGTACGAATGTACTAAGTAATGATAATATGGAGAATAAAGTTGTTGTCTTGCTCTAATAGTAACATAGGCGGATGTAATAATTCCGCTTTCTAAACACAAGCCAGTTCTAAGGCTCCGTTTATCGTTTTGCAAATCTGTTAAACGGAACACTATATCACCATTTGATATAATATTATATCCTTCGAATGATTCTGGTAATAAACCTTCTTTAGTATTAATATCTTTTCTTACAATTTTACCATAACTCAAAGACAGCAGATTACTCTCTGACAAATCCTTATTTTTCTGTTTATGCTCATCAAATAGAGATGAAAGCATATTCACCTTCCACCCCTCAGGAATCTCACCAATCCAGGGGATACCGCTATCTTTCATTTCTCTGCTCATAGATTCACCTCCCAATGTCCGTTTTTATTACCTCCCACACGCTGCAATACGCCTGCCTCGCGAAGCGCTTTCACATGTTTCTCTACCGTCCGTCGCGTGCAGTGCATCTCTTCTGCAATGGCATCTAACGTGATGGCAGGTTGTGTTAATACAAACTCTATTATTTGTGCCGATGTTATCCCGAAGTTATCCCGAATTTTATCCCGAATTTTATCCCGAACTTCTTCAATATTTTCGCCTTTGTACCGACTTAATGTGTTCAGAATTTCTTGTAGCATAAAGTCGATGAACGGTCCGGACTCGCCGTTTTTTGTGCTTGCTTGAATAGCATCGTAATAGTTTTGCTGGTTGGCATATACCATATTCTCCACAGGTAAATGCGCAAACAGCGGATGCAACTCTCCTAAGATGAGTGACTGCCACAAACGCCCCATGCGTCCGTTTCCATCACTAAAAGGATGGATAAATTCAAATTCGTAGTGAAACACGCAACTGCGAATAAGCAAATGGTCGTCGGTTGAGCGCAACCACTCAAATAAATCAGCCATCAGAGTCGGCACACGTTCTGCAGGTGGAGCAATATGCACAACTCCTTTTTCGGAATACACGCCCACACCTCCTCGCCTAAAGTTTCCTGCATCTTCAGTAAGCGCCTCCATCATCACACCATGCGCACGACGCAGGTCGTTTATGTCAAACGGATTGAGAGTCTCATACAATTCGTAGGTGCGGATTGCATTTTTCACTTCTTGAATCTCTCGCAAAGGGGCTACAATATGCTTTCCGTTCAGGATGTCTTCAACCTCTGCTTCCGATAGGTTATTTCCCTCAATCGCCAACGAACTATGTATGGTTTTTATACGATTTGCCTTACGCAAACGCAAGCCGTCTTGCATTTCCAGCCGAATCGCGTATCGCTCAATGAGCGACGAAATTTCTGCTATCAGATTTATAGCCTTAGACGTTATAACAAATGGCGGAGTGTACATACTCAGTTCCCTTTCATTATTTTAGCCATCAGCGCGCTTTCTGCCTTTTCCAACTCTTGAAGGTGGGCAAATATCTCTTCGCTGCTGCGCGGCGCAACATATTTGTAAAACTCCCTCGTGAAGGGTATCTCGTAACCTATCTTGGTCTTCTTCTCGTCTATCCATGCCTCAGGCGCGTAGGGATAGACGTTCTTCTGCATATACTCCTCTATCGGCTCGCACCATGGTATGCTCTCGGTGTCTCGCTTGCTTGCGTCGGCTGTTGGCTTGCCCTTCTTCAGCACCGGCTTGCCGGAGTCGTCGCACAATGGCTGCTCTACCGTCACTTTGCTGTACTTGAAATCTTCGTTCTGCTTAATCTTCACCTCCACTTCAAGACCTGCTTCGTTGGTGTAAACACCGTCTGCAAAGGCGTTGTATGCCTCAGTAATCAGTTTTATGCAATCGTCCGTAAACTCGTTGCGCTTGTTGCCGAGCGGCTTTCTGCGTTTTACGCAACATTTTGAGGCGTCTATCAGCTGCACCTTGCCTGCGCGCTCCGCCGATTTGTCTTTAGAGACAATCCAGATGTAGGTGGCAATGCCGGTATTGTAGAACATGTCGTTGGGTATCTGAATGATAGCCTCCAGCCAGTCGTTCTCCAAGAGATAGCCGCGTATGTTGGACTCGCCACTGCCTGCGTCGCCCTTGAATAGCGGCGAGCCGTTTTGGATAATTGCCATTCGCCCGGTCTCCTTCAGTTTTGCCACGCCGTTGAGCATAAAGAGCTGCTGCGAGTCGCCCACGGCAGGCAGTCCGGCTCCAAAGCGTCCCATCTCGCCTCTCTTGTGCTCCGCTTCCACCGCCGCTTTCTCGTTCTTCCACTCGATGCCGAACGGAGGGTTGGAGATGATATAGTCGAACTTGTAGCCATCAAACTTATCGTCAGAGAGTGTATTGCCATGCTTCATGTTATCAGCGTCGCCGCCCTTGATGAGCATGTTCGCCTTGGCTATGGCGTAGGTCTGCTCATTAAGCTCCTGCCCAAACTCTGTCAGCTGCGCCTCTGCATCAATCTGCAACAGTTTTTCGGAGAGGCAGTCGAGCATCTGCGAAGTTCCCATGGCCATGTCATACATTGTGGCGGTGATGCCCTCCTCTTGCAAATCGTTCTTTTGGGGAGCAACCAAAACCTCCGCCATCAGATAGATGATGTCTCGGGCGGTGAAGTGCGCTCCGGCGTGCTCGTCGTAACTTTCGGAGAATTTGCGCACCAGCTCTTCGAAGATGTAGCCCATATCGACGGCAGAAATCTCGTCCGCGCCCATATACGCCTTTTTGGAACAGAACTCAGAAATCACATTGTAGAGGATTCCGTTGTTAGACAACTTGGTAATCTCCTTGTCAAACTCAAACTTCTCTATAACATCTATCACATTGACAGAGAAGTGATTAAGGTAACTGCGGAAGTTGTCTGCGATATTTTCAGCGTCGCTGAGCAACCCCTCGAAAGAGAATGGCGAGATATTGTAAAAATCGTACCTCGAAGCCCTTTTCAGAAAGCCATCTTTGACCTCCATTTTGCGAGCTTCAAAATCTTTGTTCATTGCCAGCACAGCCTCTTTGGTAGGTGCGAGCGTGTCAGAAAAGCGCTTGATTACGCACATGGGCAAAATTACGTTGCCATACTCGTGCGGCTTATATGTTCCGACAAGTTTGTCGGCGATTGCCCAAATAAGGTTTGCCTTATCTTGTATGTTGACAGCTGTTCGCTGCTGAAGTTCTTCTATTGACATGGCTGTAAAATTAAACTGATAAACAAAATTAAATAAAATGTGTAATTTTACAAAAAATTAAGCTGGCTAAATAATCTTTTAAGGCGGCAACTTCAATATTGTCCTAAATATTTTGTAAAAAAACAAAAGGGAATCACGGTTCTTTCATTTGAAAAAATATCCTTAAGACGTTATACTGCAAAGAATTTTGGTACTGCCTTCCAGGCAGGTTTTCGTTGCATCTGCCTTCGCCCGAGACTTCGGCACGGGTTACCGTCGCTACGCTTTGTACTGCCTTCCAGGCAGCACCATAAGTTCTTTGGCATGTTGCGTATTAAAAAAAAGAACGCGGACATCCTTTCCCTCTTTTACAAATTATTTGGGGCAATATTGCGCGCAACTTATTAGGATTTGTGTGATAATGTCTTATATTTGCGGATATTTAATTCGTACAGCATATGAAAAGATTATTTCAAATATTTATACTATTATCATGTTTTTCTAATGCAGACGCTGCTGTTCGCATTACGGAAATCATGCCGAGCAATGTTTCCACCATCGTAAGCGACAAATATAATTACGACGGTTACATTGAGTTCTATAACGACGGCGAAGAGCTGGACCTGAAGGGCTGGACGGTATCGAACGTGAAGGAGGGCGAGCTGGACTGGAGCCTGACGCTGGACTCTTCGCACGTCTTGCCAAATGGCTATTCTCTGCTGTTTTTTGGCGAGGAGGAGTCGAGCAGCATGTCGGCAAAGCTGGTTGGAAGCAATTACGCCGGAAGCGTGAAAGAGAAACTCACGGCGGACGCTGGTTCGGTTTCGCTTTCAAAAGGCGAGGAGACGATAGAGTTCGCTTATCCTAAACAATATCCGCACATTGCTTACTGCAAAGAGGGTTTCATGATTCCTACGCCGGGGAAAGACAACGACCCTTTGGTCACGTCTATCTCCAACAGGGTTGCGAAGCCTGCGTTTGCAAGCAATAAGCCCGGCATGTATGACGAGGTTTTAAGTGTTGAGCTTTCTTGCGCAACCGCTGGAGCGCAGATCTATTACACTTTGAACGGAGACGCTCCCACTATGGAGACCGGCACTAAGTACGACAGCGCCTTCTCGGTAGATAAAACAACGGTGGTGCGCGCAAGGGCATATAAAGACGGCATGCTGTTCAGCGAAATTCTTACCGGCAGCTTTATCTATTCGGACAAGTTTTACGACGCTTGCAAGGGCGCCGGCGAAAGGCTTCCTATCGTTTCGCTTTCTGTTAATAATGTGGATATGTTCAGCGACTCGCTTGGCATTTATGTGGAGGGCACGAACGGTGTGCCGGGCAGCTGCTACAGGGAGCTTTACAACTTTAACCGAGACTGGACTCGCTCTGCTAATTTTGAATATATGCTGAACGGCAAGGTGGTTGACAACCAGGAGGTGGAAATTGGCGTTTATGGAGGATGCACAAGAATCCATGTCGCTAAAAGCTTGAAAATCAAAGCGAACAAACGTTCCGGAAATTCTAAGATGAAGTATGATAACTTTTTCCCTTCTCGTGAATATAAAAAATATGAGAGTCTCGCGCTTCGTAATGGTGGTAATGGCTATTCGTATGTGCAGCCTCGCTGGAGGGATATGTTTATCCAGAGCCTTACTGAAGGCATGAACCTTGATGTGCAAGTGGCGCAGCCGGTCTCTTTTTATCTTAACGGAGCTTTTTATGGCATGATGATTCTTACTGAACGGACTAACGAGGATTATGTTGAACATAACTATGGGCTTAAAAAGGAGGAAATCGATTTCATGAGCGTGAGCGCCGGTTATGGGTACCAGTGCGAAGCCGGAACGAGAGAGGCTTACGATGAGATGATTGACTACGCCAGCAACAATTATGAGAGCGAAGATTTTTATGATGAGTTGAACACGATGATGGATATTGACGAGTATGTCGATTATCAGATTATTGAACAGTATGTCGGCAATACGGACTGGGTCTCTAACAATACAAAGCTTTGGCGGAAACATGATGGCGGAAGATTCCGATGGATTCTTTTTGACACGGATTTCGGCCTGTCAAAGGCTACCTCTGTGGATAAGGACATGATTAAGTTTGCCACTTCCGAAAAAGGCAATGCGCCTATGTGGGCTCTGCTGAAGTCGTGTCTGAAGAACGAAGATTTCAGATGGAAGTTCCTCGACCAATATCTTGACAGACTTGAAAATCAGTTTACTGACGAAAGGATAGACACTAAGCTTGATTCTATCTGGAATCTGACAAGACTTGACATGTGCGCGACTATCAAAAACAGCGGTTTCTTGGGCGCTCCCGGCAGCCAGGACGAGTTTGACAAAATCGTGGAAGAGATGCGCAACTTTGCAAAGGTGAGAAAAGGGTATGTTGTTGACCAGCTCAAAAAAGAGTTTGGCTTGGGCGATGACAGCGTGACGATAAAGATAAGGCCGGTGTTCCCTAATTCGGAGACTCCTGACTTTAAGTTCCTGCTTAACAAAAGAGAGATTAAGTCTCTGAAATACAACACTTGGCGATATTCGGGCGAAAGGGTCAAAGTTGAACCTATTGTTCCGGATGGATATAAGATTCGGATGTGGGCTATCAACGACTCCGTTGTCCGGCTTGAAAATGGCTCTAAGTATATTGGTGATGTGATGGCCGCCGTTGCGACCTCTGATGTCCTGAAGTTCTCCATCTACTTTGAGCACGACACTGACTTTGTGGTGCCGGCGGCTCTCCATCTGAACGAAATCTGCGCCTCTAACCAAACGGTTGAAGACGAGATGGGCGAAACGCCGGACTGGATAGAGGTCTATAACGGCGAAGACCGAGACATAGACCTTGCCGGACTGGTATTCGAAAACGTGACTAAGGCCGCTAAATGCACTATTCCTAAGGGTTT
The DNA here is from genome assembly GCA_017632345.1 of Paludibacteraceae bacterium. Lineage (GTDB taxonomy): Bacteria > Bacteroidota > Bacteroidia > Bacteroidales > Paludibacteraceae > RGIG9379. The sequence goes on along the minus strand of JAGBRL010000086.1, from coordinate 11,050 downwards.
TGCGGAGACTGTGGTGCCGGCTCGCGGATATAAGCTTCTTTGGGCGGACAATGAGCCGGAGAGAGGTCCGCTGCACCTCAACTTCAAACTCGCCGCTACCGTGCCGGAAACTGTGTCCCTGACAATCTATTATCGTGACAGCTTGGAGCTTCTTAGCTCCTTGACTTATGAGCCGCACAGCTCCGGATTGTCCTTCGGCCGCATTGCCGACGGCCATGACAGCTTGGCCTTATTCGACGAGTGCGTAGGACTGGACGGCAACAATGTTTTCACCGCCACTCCGCTCGCCCCTAACGGCAGCGTGGCCTGCGAGACGACTTCTGCCGAACAGACGCTGGCGAATGGCTCTGGACTGAAGATTTGCGTTTACGGCAAAAGAATCGTTCTGCAGAATATAGACAAAGATTGTCAAGTAGAAATCTTCTCTGTTTTAGGAACAAGGATAGCTTCTAAAACTGCCAATTCGGATGTTGCGGAGGTTTCTGTTCCGGCTCCCGGATTGTATATTGTTAAAGTTGGTCCGGAATGCAGAAAGGTGGTTGTGGAGTGATGTGAAGACTCTTTTGCAAAAGAGTCTGATAAATAATATCTTTGCGCAGTCATAGAAGGAGTCGCCGGCAATTGCCGCAGCCCTCAGAAGATGCGTTAGAGAATTATGAATTGGATTATTTTGATTGTTGCAGGTCTGTGTGAAGTTGGCTTCACCTATTGTTTAGGACGGGCAAAGTCTGTTGATGGAATGGTCTGGTGGTTATGGATTGCAGGGTTCGTCGTTTTTTCGGGTGTCAGCATGTCTCTTTTGGCAAAGGCGACACAAACCCTCTCTATCGGAATCGCATATCCTGTATGGACGGGGATTGGAGCAGTCGGGACAGTTTTAGTTGGCATATTTGTCTTTCATGAGCCGGTAACGTTCTGGCGGCTGCTGTTCACCTTCACGCTGATTGCATCGATTGTCGGACTAAAGGCACTTTAATAGTTTTAGGAGGATATATCTGCTTTATGTCGTTTCCCCGAAGTATCTAATAACAGACCGGCTGACTTTAGCCACAAGCCAAAGTCAGCCGGTCTGTTTATTTGTTGACGGAACCGCTGCACGTTATTTTCCGCCACCACCGTAGCCGCCGCCAGAAGAGCGTCGTGAGCTGACAGAAGTCTGACGTATCGAGTTTGAATAGTCATTATATCTATTAGACATCGCACGGCCCAAAAGGAAACCTGAAAGGAATCCGCCGCTTGAATGATGACGATGATAGTGGCTGCTTGACTTCCTCAATGAGTCTTCTCCGTGAACATCATAGATATGCAGCGACCTCAAAAATTCGTTAGTGCACTCAGTTGCGTGATACAAAGGTGTCTGCGAGTTTTCAGACGCCCAATTTTTGTTACATACATGAACAAGTGTCTGGTTCGTGATTGAGTCCGGATAAACAACGCAGTACTCTTTCTGTGTGACAATCGCGACAGAAGCCGAGTCTATAGGATTTTCATAGACCATAGTTGTGTTTCCTTCTATATATTTGATAATCTCCTTGGTAACAGAATCTACCGAATTGCCTGCTGTGGAGCCGTACACCTGCGCATGCTCATTACCGAGGCCTGTCAGATATGTCTTAAGTTCATAATTAGCGTTGTTGCTCAGTCCAGGCTCTATAGCCGGCGATGATTGCTGCGAAGAGTTGCAATACTTAAAGCCGAAAATCGAAGCAATTACGGCAAGCCCAATCAGCCAAATCTTGCTTTTAGACTTCTTTTTCTCTGGAACAACCCCATCTCCTGCCTTGATCAATTGTATTTGACTTGGGTCCACAGGAACACCCTTCGAGTACTCAGTCTCGTCGTCCCAACGTTCCACAGAGATGTAAGAGTTGCTGTATCTGTTGTAATAATCATCGTAATAAGCGCTATCCCCCGGGTCCGAATCCACATCACCATAAGCGTCCGTTACAGTTTCGTCGCCACTTTCAACACTATCATACCCGGTCATGTCAGGCTTCGACCTCAACACTTCCCATAACATACAGTTCTCGTCAGTGCATAACCAACGCTCATCTCCGTTCAAAACATTTCTCAAAAGATATTCGGGCCACACACTTCCGTCTTTCGACGAAAACACAAGCATTCCATTCACATAATAATTGGTGCCGTTTACAGAAACGGTGTCACCCACATTAAATCGTACACTCATAAGCTATAAATTTTAATGCCACCTTTTTCCAGCGTTTATGTAATAATTAATTAAAATCGGTTTAGACAGACAGTTCACGCAAATCTCCTGCCTTGGCTTTTCGTCCTTGCCAAAGACGAAGAGAGACGGGACATTGTCCGACGTTAAAAATTTCGTGTCCTCAATTATATCAAAAGAAGGCTCAATCGGCTGCATTGACGCAAGATTAAAGCCCCAGTCTCCGAAGCTTGGCACCTCAAGATGATAAGGCAACACGTTGAACCCTTCGCTTTTAATGGTCTTGCTGATGCACCAGAAGGCGTCCGACGCATAATACGGGCTGGTTGACTGAACGGTCAGCAAGCCACAGTCCGTCAAAGACGCCTTGCACAGACGATAAAAGACGTTTGTGTACAATTTATTCAAGACCTCGTTATTAGGGTCCGGCAAATCTACAAATATTAAATCATACTTAAAACGATTCTCTTCCAGAAATTTGTACGCGTCAGCATTGACAATCTCCATCCTTGGGTCGTCCAGCGAGTAGTTGTTCAGCCTGGCTATCTCTTTATTCTCCCGGCAGATACGTATAATTTCCTTGTCCAAGTCAACCAAAGTGACTCTCTTCACCTCCGGATATTTGAAAATCTCTCTGGCAGCCAGTCCGTCGCCGCCGCCCAGCACCAAGATGTTTTCCCGCTTCGGTGCCTTCGACATGGCCAGATGCACAAAAGCCTCGTGGTAACGATATTCGTCCACCGAGCAGAACTGCACGTTGCCGTTTATGAACAGACGGAGGTCGTCGCGATGTTTTGTCATCACTATGTTCTGAAATCTGGTCTGACGCGCGAAAACCACTTTGTCTCTGTATAAGCCGCCCTCCACCACGCGCGAGATGTTTTCCGAGAAGATTGTCCCGGTCAGCATAGCAGCCAAAACGGCAATCGTGACGGCCAGAAATCTGCGGTAGTGCGACAGGCGCTCTTTATAGCTCAGAATAATCACAAGAGATATGACTATGTTTAACGAGCCAACTAAAAACGATGTGCAGAAATAGCCTAAATGAGGAAGCAGCAGAAGCGGAAACGCGATGGAGCCAATCAATCCCCCTATATAATCAAAACTAAAAATGGACGACAAGGTGACTCGCAAGTTCTTTTCGTCATCTTCGATTATGCGGGTAAGAATAGGAATCTCCATACCCACAAAAACACCGATTGTCAGAATGGTTGAATACATTACAATCTGATAATTCGCCAGATATATATTCGCCAGAAACAGAATCAGCGTGCTAAGCCCGCCAACCACTCCGACACCTATCTCCACAAGGACGAACCAGTTAAAGAGGTTCTTTTTCAAAAATTTACTCAGATATGAACCCAAGCCCATTGCAGACATATAGATACCGATAGTTATGGAGTACTGCAGCACGCTATCCCCCTTCAAGAAAGAGCTTAATGCACTGATAATTAATTCATAACAAATCGAACAACCCGAAATTATCAAGGTTGTCAGCATCAATAACCTATATTTGCCTATTTTGTATGTTGATTCCACCGGACTCTTCGCTTTAAACGTTTCGTTGAACCATATTCATCTGATATTCTTTCGCATGAAAATCCTCCTTCAATTCGTCCACAAAATCGTGAGGAAGGTCGTCGTCGCACGAGAAAATATCCAAAGCAATTGTGTTTTTTTCAGGCCACGTATGTATCGAAACGTGAGATTTCGCAATAATTGCAACGTAAGTTATGCCGTAAGGCTTAAACAGATGATAACTCTCCTCTACTATCACGGAGTCTATTTTATCAACAATTTTTCTCACAACTGCAGCTAACACGTCGATGTTGTTTAGCGCTGTATCATCACAACCATAAAAATCCACCAATAACTGTTTTGCCATTATTAGAAATTCCGAGAGGTTCTACAAATTCTTTTTTGCATCAGCAAGCAGCCCGAACCTCATTACAACTACCGCCAAAGCCTTTAAATTTTGCAAAGATAACGAATATGTTTTTAACACTTTAAAAAAATCATGCAATTTTCATTTTTTATTTAGACCACTTAAAATTAGACCGAGGCATCGCTACTGAGTGAATATGAGCTATATAAGTAACTTGCCTTGGATAAGATACTCCTTTCTTCGCAAAAAACACGAAACCGCATAATATAAAAAAGGCCGCCAGACTTATCTGACGACCTTTTGCCGTTAAGCGCATCAAACTTATTTCACGATAAGCTTTTTAACCACGCTGCTGTTTTCCGTCTTAACCGAAAGCATATAGACGCCTGCCGGGAAAGAAGCGTTTATCGAGTTTTCACCTTTTTCAATGTTCTTGTCAAACACGCAAACACCCTGACATGATACGATAGACACCTTTGCGTCTTCACTCAGACTGATGCTGAAGTTTCCGTTTTCTACCGGATTAGGCCAAACGCGAACCTCAACATCACTCTTGACACTGATGTTGTTTGTAGGGTTCAGAGCCTTGAACTTAAGCGAGCCAAGACCTGCGCACGACGACATAAACGATATGCCAAGCGTCTGAATGCCAGCCTTTTTGAATCGGATGTAGAACTTTCCGTCTTTATGCTGCGAGTAAGGAGTTGTCCATCCCCATTCGCCGTAACCGTCATTTGCGTCACCATTTCCGCTGGTTCTGAGCTTCAGAGCCTTATAAGTGTCGTTGCCGTTTTCATCCACAATCGCGCTCTCGCCGTCCACACAAATACCAAACACATTATTGTCTATGTGATTGTTAGTGTATGTTTCAAACTCATAAATACCTTCCTTTTCAACATTTACAGTATATTTGACCCATTCGCCGGCAACCACGTAACCCAAGTTGTAATAGAAAGGCTCTTCCTTGCCTGTTGTGCCCAAGTCCACGCACTCGTCCTTTCTGGCCTCTCCGCCCGCGTTACAAGTACCATTGATGTCAAAAAGCCAGCCTTTGTCGTCATATTCGAAAAACGCCTTGTTCTGTCCGTCTTCATCATATTTTTCCAAAGCGATGTAGCTGTCTTCGGTCTCTTTGATAACCTGCGGGCTGTTCTGGTACGGCGAAGAAGAGCTGGACAAGAAATTGTCTCCTTTTCTAAGCTGTTTCAAGATATACTTTCCAGACTGTCTCAAATTTCCTTCGCTATAGTTTCCGCAACTGTTGAGAGCAGAAGAGCTTCTTCCGTCCGGAGACCAGCTCCAGTTACACCAGCTAATCTTCTGATTACCTAGGTTCTCACCGTTACAGATCTTCATGAGGTTGTCGCCACCATCTTCGCAGACTTGTCCATCAGCACCTCCCTGATCTTCAGTCAAACCCCATTCAGAAACGAACACAGGGACAAACGCAGCCGCGCTCGACAAAATGCCCAAGAACTGCTGCTGGTCGCAAGTATAATGATGGAACGTGTACAACACATTAAGCCCGTAAGTATTAATAGGGTCTTCCATCGGGAAAACAAGAGCCTTGTCCCACTGCGGAGTTCCGACAAGCACCACAGCGCCCGGGTCGTTATTTGCAATCACAGGAAGAATCTTTTCGCAATACTCCTTAATCTGTTTCCATACATTAGGTCGATAAATGTCTCCCTCTGTATCTTCGTTCGGCTCGTTGCATATTTCATAAACAACGTTTTTATAGCCAGACTGCTTAACCCACTGCGAAAGTTCCCTGAAGAAGTTCTCTGCACCGTTATAAGAGCCGTCGTTAGGATTTCCCGGTGTCAATATGTGCCAATCGACAAGACAATACATGCCTAACTCATTAGTCCATTTCACACAATCCTTGATCCAATTGAGGTCAACCCATCCGCCCTCGTTAATATACATGGCGATACGGGCAATGTTAGCGCCCAGTTTCTTCATGCCTTCAAAGTCCTCTCTGCCGTCAAAACAGCTTCCGTGCCACTGTTTTCCGTGAGTACTCCAACCTCTGAGCTGCACTGGCTGCCCGTTTTCAGAACAAAGCTGATTGCCCACAAGCTTAAGCTGTCCCCACTCCGCTACGTAATTGTTGTTGTAGCTGCTGTTTTCGTTCGAATAATCAAGAGCGAAAACCTGAACGCCGAGCAAACACGCTAACAGCGTTAATAAAAAATGTCGTTTCATTGGTTAATTAGATATTATTAATTCAAATGTTTTTATTCATTCAAAACAAAACTGTCATTCTCAGAAAACAGACTCTTCAAAGGCCTATTTTATAAATTACGTCCGAACATCTCTGCATCAATCCATTTTATCCGCCTTGCTCATATTTGCCCGATGCTGTATCCGCATCGCTCCTTCGCAAATATAATCAGCCTAAACAAAACGTCTTTCTAAATCACCTCGCACTAATTTATAATTTATAGAAGCCACTTAAAAGAGAGCCTCAAAATGAACAAGTTTCCACACCTCTACGCACAAAAAACAACGCAAGGGAGTGCCTTTTATTTCGCAAATGTAAGAATTTTTACACATCTCTTCGCAAATCTTTTAAAATATTTCATATATTTACGGCAAGAAACGGACTGCATCATGAAAATAGGAGTTTTTTGTTCGGCAAGTGACAATTTGGAGCCGGTCTATTATAATGAAACAGAACGGCTTGGCGAATGGATTGGGCGCAACGGACACTCTATTGTCTATGGCGGAACAGCCCAAGGGCTTATGGAGTGCCTTGCTAAAAGCGTGAAAAATGCAGGAGGTTGCGTCATCGGCATTTTACCTCAGATGATGTACGACAACGGGCTTGCAAGCCGCACCGCAGACCAGCTCATAATAACCGCCGACATGGTGGAGAGGAAAAACCGCATGATGGAGACGGCAGACGTGTTCGTGGCCCTGCCCGGCGGATTCGGGACTTGGGACGAAATCTTTCACGTTGTGGCCTGCGGACAAATAGGATGCCACCTGAAACGCGTCATTCTGTTCAATCAGAACGGTTTTTACGACCATCTCATCGCACAAATGGAACAGGCTTTCGCTGAAAGGTTCACTCCTAATATATACCGCAAGAGAATTACTCCGGTAAATGATGTGTTCGAATGTTTCTACGAGTTGGAAAAAGAGTTGGATGTGTGACATCTTTCTCAACTTTCAGATAAAAAAATGCGCTATTCTCGCAAATTTTATTTGTCATGATGCTATCTTTGCAAAATAAATATAATAAAGTATGGAAGATATAAAAGCGATACTCAGACATGAGGCGGAGTCTGTCCTCAACATTCCGGTTACAGACGACTACAAAAAGGCTGTGAACTTAATCGTCGAGCAGGTCCACAACAAAAAGGGAAAACTTGTGACAAGCGGCATGGGCAAGGCCGGACAGATTGCGATGAACATCGCCACAACATTCAGCTCGACCGGAACGCCGTCCGTATTTCTGCACCCAAGCGAAGCGCAGCACGGCGACCTGGGCGTAATCCAGCCTAACGACGTGATGCTCCTCATCTCAAACTCTGGCAAGACCCGCGAAATCGTGGAACTTGTGTCTCTGGCGCGCGGATTGCATCCTGACTTGAAATTTATTGTGATCACCGGCAACAAAGAGAGCCAGCTTGCAAAAGATACTGACATATGCCTCTTCACCGGCAATCCGAAAGAGGTGTGCTTGCTCGGACTGACTCCTACCACCTCCACTACCGCAATGACGGTTATTGGCGATATCCTTGTGGTTAGCACAATGAAAGCTATATCTTTCACCAACGCAGAATATGCAAAACGCCATCATGGCGGATATCTTGGCGAAAAGTCTCGCGAACAAAGCAAATAACAAGGCGATTATAACAGTAACAAAAACGGCGGACGTAAGATTCTGCCGTTTTTGTTATGGCAACTTCTGTAAATCAAGTCTAGATGATCTTGAAGAGCATTTTGCTTAGGTTGATTATATTCGCAAAGGAGCGATGCAGACATCGAGTTATGAGCAAGACAAGAATATGAATTCAAAAGAATCCGAGACGGATTTTATTACAAGAACAATGAAAAATCGTGATTTATAGAAGTTGCCTTAAAATAAAAAGCAAAAGGCCGAAATTATAAAATAATGATTTTCAAACATTTACCATATCCTGAAGTAAAAATTTTAATTTTTTTCAAAAAAAAACCTCGGAAATATTTGCAGAATCAAAAATAAGCGATACCTTTGCAACGCAAAACAGAAATAAAGACTGGTTGCAATAATGGTAAGGCCCATTCGTCTATCGGTTAGGACGCAAGATTTTCATTCTTGAAAGAGGAGTTCGATTCTCCTATGGGCTACCAAAATTAACTGTCGCAAGGCGGTTTTCAGGCTGGCCCATTCGTCTATCGGTTAGGACGCAAGATTTTCATTCTTGAAAGAGGAGTTCGATTCTCCTATGGGCTACTAACAATAAAAAGGATATACAAGATGGCAAATCACAAATCATCAATCAAAAGAATCAGACAGGCTGATAAAAGAAGATTGGAAAATAGATACTACGCAAAGACTGCGAGAAATGCTGTTCGCAAGTTGCGTGCAACAAAAGAAAAAGAAGCTGCAGTAGAATTGCTTCCAAAAGTAAGTTCTATGTTGGACAAGTTGGCAAAGAAGAACGTTATCCACAAGAACAAAGCTGGCAATTTGAAGTCTAAGTTGGCTAAGATGGTTAACAAGTTGTAATCAGTATCTTACAAAGCATACACGACTCGCTGATGGCGGGTCGTTTTGCGTTTTATGATTTTTATTGAACATGAAGACGAAGAACCTTTTCTTATTGTTTGGAGCAATATTTCTTCTGAGCGGATGTTCCGTAAGAAAATACTCCGTTACAACTCAGGCGAATAGCGTTGAATTTAAAATGATAAAAGTAAATGGCGGCACATTTGAAATGGGAGCAGCAAAAAATCAGAAAGTGTATGCAAAAGAGATAGAGTCTCCTGTCCATAAAGTGAGCCTAAGTGATTATTACATTGCAGAAACTGAAGTGACACAAGATTTATGGGTAGCCATAATGGGTGACAACCCTTCTTTCTTCAAAAAAGACAACCATCCCGTAGAACAAGTCTCATGGGACGACTGCATCGCTTTTATTGAAAAGCTGAATCAGATCACTGGTGAAAAATTCAGGCTTCCAACCGAGGCCGAATGGGAGTATGCCGCAAGAGGTGGCCACAAAAGCAACGGGTATGTATATGCAGGAAGCAACGACCTTGACGAGGTAGCTTGGACAGAACATAATAGCAACGGTTCTACTCATAAAGTTAAAACTAAAAAACCTAATGAATTGGGACTGTATGACATGAACGGAAATGTCTGGGAGTGGTGTTTTGACTGGTATGAGCCTTATAAAGACGAAGAAACAGCAAATCCTTCCGGCCCGGCAGACGGAGAAGTGAAAATAGACCGGGGAGGCGGATGGACTCGCGCTCACCGCTGTTGGACCTCTTACAGAGGAAGAGACAAGCGTAACTTGAGAGATTACAACTTAGGACTCCGGCTGGTGCTGGAAAGAGAAAGATAATGTATGACAAAAATGAAAATCGCACTAATTAATACTTCCGAACAAAATGGAGGTGCTGCTGTTGCTTGCAATAGATTGGCATCCGCCCTAAGACAAGAAGGTATTGATGTTATTTCTATAGTCAGAGATAAGTCAACAGAAGACCCTTATGTTTTATCTGTTGATAAAAACTTTTTCTCTCACATTTTATTTTTTATTCGTTTTTGCTGGGAACGCCTGGTAATATTTATAAATAATGGTTTCTGCAAACCAAATTTATTCAAAGTCTCTATTGCGAATACAGGTTCTGATATAAGCAAATTAAAAGAGATTGCAAATGTAGATGTAATTCATATCCATTGGATAAATCAAGGTTTTTTGTCTTTAAAAGATATAGAAAAACTTAAAAAATTAGGTAAACCTATTGTCTTGACACTTCATGACATGTGGTATAGTACTGGAATTTGCCACCACTCTTTTGGCTGTTCTAACTTTGAATCTGGTTGTGGACACTGTTACTTGATTAACTCTTCTAAAGAAAATGACATTTCCAGAACAATATTCAAAAAAAAAATGAATATACTGTCTGGCAACGTCAAATTCATATCTGTTAGCTTTTGGTTAGATAATATGGTCCAGAAGAGTCTTATTACAAAAAGAACAAAACATTCTGTTATTCCTAATGCTATTGACACAAATCTTTTTTATCCAAAGAACAAATTATCATGTCGCACCCAATTAGGCTTGCCTCCTGAGAAAAAAATAATATTGATGGGAGCTGCTAATTTAAATGACGAAAATAAAGGGCTCGCATTTTTAATAGAAGCTTTAAACTTATTAGATAACAAAAACATACTTTTGGTTCTTTTTGGAAACCTAAAAGAACCAGGACTTGTATCTTCCTTAAAAACAGATTTTAGGTTAATGGGAAATATTAGCAGCATTGCAACCATTGTCACTTTATACAATGCTTCAGATATAACAGCAGTACCCTCAAAATATGAGACTTTTGGTCAAACCCTTACAGAGTCTATGGCTTGCGGAGTCCCCACAATAGCATTTGACAATAGTGGCACAACCGACATAATAAATCACAAAAGCAACGGTTACCTCGCAAAATATCCAGATGTTAAAGACTTCGCCAATGGCATAAGATGGATCCTATTTGAATCCGACTACAATAAATTGTGTACGAATGCAAGAATAAAAATTTCTTCCAACTTCACATCTGAAATTATAGCAAAAAAACACATAGATGTTTACAGGCAACTCCTATAAATTATGCTCTGGCTTTTCGGCACTGTACATAATTTTGTGTAAATGTAGAATACGGGATTCAGGTATAATCTCCTATATCTGAATTCTGTTTTCAAAAATAAGAATAAATTGGTTCATAATCAAGCCCCAATTATGAATTGGTTGCGTCCACTTCTTTTC
>JAGBRL010000085.1 GCA_017632345.1 Paludibacteraceae bacterium | reverse complement strand
GTCATAGACGGCGCGCCTCTCGCTGTTGCTGAAGCCAAGCCTTTCGGTGTTCAGGTAGGTTAGGTCCGCAATCTCCTCGTCCCCGTCCAGCCCAAGCAAGGCGTTCAGAAAACTGATCAAAAACTCCTTGTTCGCCTCCGTGCCGAAAAACTTCTTGAAGGCGAAATCCGTGTAGAAATTCACGTAGCGACTTGTCGCTGTTCCTGGTATGCACATAGTCAATCAATTTTTATGTTTTGTGTGCAAAGTTAGCGCAAATGTTTGAATAAGCAAAGACAAAACCATCTCTGTCAATGTGTGAAACTATAAATTCCTGTAAACTTAAAAGACATGGGAAACACGGAATATTTGCTCGATTTGACATAGGATTAAAACAAAGAGGCGCGGTAAGCAACCGCACCTCTTTATCTATATTGCATGCTGAAGAAGAACTAGGCTTCGCAGTTTTTCTTCTCTGCAAGTTCTTTTGCCATTATATCCATCTTGTCTTTTGTAAGAGGGTACAAGAACATCAAACCTCCGCCCACGCACGCGATGATAGCAGGCAGCCAGCTCATCAGCATAATTATACCCGGAACAGCCTCTTTAATGGTGTTTGGCATAGATGAGTCGTAATTGAAATAACTCAGCACACCGCCAATTACAAATGCAGCCAGTGCACCGCTGAATTTTGTGACGAAAGAACCGGCTGAATAGATAAGCCCGGTGGCTCTGCGTCCGAATTTGTATTCGGAATAGTCTGCAGTGTCAGCAAGCATCGTGAAGAACAAAGTCGGCGGAATAGCGCTAAGCAACTCTGATAATGAGCCGATTATGAAAATCTCTGTGATATTGTCCTTGTCGCAGAACGCAAGCAGCGAATTGACCAAGCCTGTCGCGAACAGAGCGAAGATAAACACATTCTTCTTGCCAAATTTGGAGCAAATAGGAGAAATTGTGAAAGCTCCGGCGATAGAAGCCAGCATCAGAATGGTCATGTATAGGGAAGCCAAAATCTGGTTGTCAAGGTAATGTGTGAAATAGTACATCACAGTACCTTGCTTGATGCTGTTGTAAATGTTGAATGCAAGGCCAACAGACACGAGTATTAGCCAAGGCTTGTTCTTGAACAAATCTTTCACCTCCTCTTTCAGATTGGTTTTCTGAGATGCAGGCGGCGTTACACGTTCCTTAGTGAATTTGAACGTGATAAACAAGCACAATGCGAGAACGCCAGAAAGCAGATACACGGCATTGCTGTACCCCTGTGTTTGGTCAATTATAGAGAAACTGTCAGGAGTCAAGTCTTTCTCGCCTTCAACAGTGAATGCGTATGTCTGGTTTGCAGTCATCGGCAAGCTCTTGCTGTTAGACGGCATGGACATAGCCGAATCGGAAGGTGCAGCGTCGTTCAGCACAAATGTGGCAACTTTGTCTTTAGTCTGCACGCTCACCTTGGAGAAATCTTCAGGAACAGAAATCTCTACAAGATATTTGCTCTCGCCGGTTTGAGTCAGATTAACGTTCGGATTAACATTGCCGAAGTAAGCGACAAGGAATATAAGCGAACCTTGCACAATCAGTCCGCCGGTAAAAGCCCCGATCATTCTGAAAGAGCCGATGGATGTGCGCTCTTTTTCGTCTGGCGACATAACCGCCAAAAGTGCGCCGTAAGGGATGTTGTTAGCTGTGTAGATAAGCGTGAAAAGCAGATAAGTGACAAAAGCGTAAGCCACCTTCCACTCCATGGACCAGTCTGGCGTGGTGAACATCAGCGAAAGAATCACCGCAAGCGGAATGGCAGTCCAGAGAATCCAAGGTCTGAACCTACCGTATTTAGATCTGGTTCTGTCTCCGATTATCCCCATCCCAATATCGCTCACACCGTCGCTGACGCGGACTACTGCAGCCATAATCGCGACAGTGGCAGGGGTTATCCCGAACACATCGGTGTAGAAAATCATCAGAAACATTGTTTGAGCGCGCCAAGCGATGTTTGCAGATGCATCTCCGAGCGCGTACGCAACTTTTTCGTAAAAAGGAACTCTGTTGTTAAGCATCTGTTATCTATTTAATTGTTTAAAGCATATAGAGACGCACCTTTGTCAATGCGTCTCTACAAAATATCTCTCGTTTAAGAATCTTGCGTGAGAATAAGATTATTCTGGCACGCAAAGCAGGTCGTTCTTCACCTTCGAAGCTTTCGCCGCCGCATCTTCGGCAGAAAGCCCAACGTAGTCCTGAGCGCAGAACCAGCAGCCGCTGATGCCGTTGTCCAGCAATGCAGGCACTACAGCGCCCGGCACAACGCTTTCCACAGCATTAGGAGCTTTAGGACCGCCAAGGTCAGTGCGCAGCCATCCCGGATCAAGCAGGTTGATGGTCACACCAGTGCCTTCAAACTTAGGAGCAAGGTCCTGCACATATTTAGTAAGAGCTGCTTTGCTCGCAGAATAAGCTGCAAGTTCCGGCTCTTTGCGGATTCCGCTTGTTGTGCAAACAATGCGTCCGAATCCGTTCTTTATCATTTTTTGAGCAAAGTGAGTGCAAATCTGAACAACTGCAATCACGTTAGTTTCGAAACTCATGCGGTAATCTTCCATCGGCACTTCCCAAAACTCTGTGTAGTATTTGGTCATAATTGCCGCATTGTTGAAAACAAAGTCAACTGTCGGAACTAGTTCGTCAATCTTTTTCAGCATAGCCTGCACCTGATCCGCTTTAGACAATTCAGCCTCAACCACAACAGTCTTGATTCCTTTTGCGGCAAGTTCCGACTGCAAGCCCTCTGTGTGAGCCAAAGAGCGGCTGTGAAGAATAAGGTTGCAACCTCTGTCCGCCAAATAAAAGGCAATCTGTCTGCCGACCCCGCGGCTGGCTCCTGTGATTAGAGCCCATTTTCCACTAACATTTACCATACTTTAAATAGTTTTAAGATTAAAGAAGCAGAAAAACCTGCAACGGCCACAAATTTAATGATAAAAAATGACTAAGGAATAAAAAACATGAAAAAAACGCGCAGAAAGGAAACGTTTTTTTTATTTGGACGGCGGGTGAATTGTTAAGAGGAAGATTGCAAAGGGTTGGTGTTAGTGTTCTATTTTTCCTTTTAATAAGATAAATAGAACAAATATGTGAATTTAAAATAATCGGATATGTTTTTTGAAATAGAGTGAATTTGCAATGTTAGCCGGAAGAACGTGATGAATTAATATTGTTGTAAAATAAAGTGAATAAAAGTCAAAAAGTCTTAAAAAAAGTTAAAAGTTTAAAATATAAGCCTTTTATTTTGTCTAAAGGTCGAATTCTCTTTTTTTTGTATATGTAAAGTCTTATTTTCGCTTGTCCTTGAAAAAAACGTGCTTCAAAAGAGAAATGCAGAGTTTGTTTTTCTTGAAAGAGATTGGTTTAAACGTAGAGTAACGTGGAACTATAAACCATGAGAGAAGTTTGGCGTTTAGGAGCGAGAGAGTGTTTAGGATTGTTTAATTATGTTATAAAAAGGTGTTTATGTACAGCAAGGTTAGCAGTGTTTATGATTTGGACTTCAGTATGTTATCTAAAGTTATGCCAAATGCGAAAATTTTAGACAATTTTCTGTTGGTAGATAATTATTCGGAACAAGCAGGATTGGCAAAGCCCATGAAAACTCCGTATCCTTTATGTCTGCATCTATATTTTTGTATAATATGTCAGGATGGAGAGGCGGAGATAAAGGTCAATTTCAAAACGTATAAACTGACTCGCAACAAAGCGGCCTTTATGATGAAAAACAATGTGCTCGAGATTGTAAATGTGTCTGATGACTTCAAATGCGTCTCGATGGTCACAGGCGAGCCAACAGACGGCTCTCGGTTTAAAGGTGACACTATAACAGCTCTTTCTGTACGTAACCATCTGGCAGTTAATCCAATATTGGAGCTTGACGACAAGGTGATGAGTCGAATAATGACCATCACAAAGCTAATCAGAGAGACTATGGACGATTGCGAGATGAGAGACGAACTTAAAAAGTCGATGATAATGTCGATGTTTCATGCGATGTCCTGCTTTTTTATTCCAAGAATGGACAACATGAAGACGGAGCGTCTGGCAAACGTAAAACTGACGAGAAAGGAGATGATCTTCAGGAATTTTATCCGCAATGTGGAAAATCACTATACGAAGGAGAGGCTGATAACGTTCTACGCAGATTTGGAGTACATAACGCCGAAATATCTGTCAACTGTAGTTTATGAGGTCAGCAACAGACATGCGGGAGACTGGATAAACGAATATGTGATATTTGAGGCGAAGAAGCTTTTAGGGAGCGAGTTCCTTAGCATTCAGGAGATTTGTTACAAATTGAATTTCTCCAATCAGAGCTTCTTTGGCAAATATTTCAAGCGGCACACAGGCATGAGCCCGTTGGAGTATCGGAAGTCGGTGGGCAAGTAGTGGAGGAGCAGATTCCGCATTCAGATTTAATCTTTTGAATGGTGTGTTTCTTTAGGCAACTTATACAAATTACGTTTTTTTGGGGTGTGTGTCCGGAACTTGTTTCGGCTGCAAACCGTCTTGACCTAATTTATACGAGGTTGCCTTAAAGAATTTGCCTGTAGAAGCATGGCGCCTTCGTTTGGCTATTCAAAATCATCTCGACCTGATTTATAGAAGTTGCCCTTTAGAATTTTCTTGAGACGTAATGCGTAAAAAGAACTTTGGTGCAGTCTTTCATGCAGATTTCCGCCAGATTCCGTCGCTTCGCTCAGAGCCAGCTTCCATGCAGAAAGAAAGCAAAGCGGAATATTGTGTCCTCAAAAGGAAGAGCCGTGTTCCCGAATTCATCGTATAGGGGCAAATTCTGGAGTCCAGTGCTTACCGCATCTTTTTAGACAATATTCTAATAGTTCTCTCTTTCTCTTCTATAATATTTTCAAGATATTGGATTTTTGCTTTGTTGTAAGGCACAAACTCCTCTTCCACAAGACCGGACGAGAATCGGTCGAAAAAGTAGTCGATGGGGAGTTCGAAGAAATCGGCGATAAGCTCCATCTTGTCAACGCCGGGATTTTTAATCTCGCCATGCAGCACCTTATGCAGCCATTGCTCAGAAACTCCGATTTTGGCGGCAAATTCGTTCTTCGGAACTTTATTTTCTAAAAGCAACTTTTCAATCTTTTGAAAATTCAACATATGATAGTATAAATTAATAAAAAATGTATAAATAGATATTTATGTTATTTGTTTTGTTTTAAATTAGTTATAACTTTGCCTGATAAATATAGTAAGATAATTGGAATGTCAAAATGGAAAATGTTTTTAAAGTAAAGTACGGGGAGCTTAGCGACAGGGAAAAAAGAGTCTTGAGAGACAAGTTCTTGCTTGAGAGCGGAATCTCTTACACAGCGTTTTATCACAAGCTAAGGAATAATGGTTTTGCCCCGTTGGAACGGAAGTGTATCGCTGAAATCTTAGGCAGAGACAAAAACGAGTTGTTTGGTGATATGAACTATTAATTAGTCTGTCCGTTCAACGATTTTTTTTCTGAATGCGAAAAGTTTGAGGATGATGTTTTTTTCGTCCTCAAGTTTTTTTGTTTTCTATTTTTATAAAGTGAGATTGTTGTAATAATTTGATAAATAGGCGATTATGTTATTGAGGAAATTTCTTTTGATTTGTGGCTCTCTTGTGCTTTGGGGGTGTGGCGACGATGCTCCGTATGTTCCTTCTGAAAAAGAAAAGAATGCTTTGAAGCAGGATATAGAGTGGTTTTATACGAAGCAAGGCTGCAAGCTCCCTTCTGGCATGGCAGAGCTGGCGGATAGTGGAATGAAGTCTTTGAGCAAACTTGTTTCGCACAAGGCGGACTCCATTGTATATAAAGGAGGCGTTTTGCATGCCTATATGAAGAGTGGCGAGGAGGTTGAAATTGACTCTACAACTGATGTTTCGTATCTCAAAGAGGCTATTTACGGACAGATCTTTTATGAAAAAGCGAAAGACTGCTTTGTGTTCGGCCGCGACAGCATATTGACGAAAGAGGGAGAGCTGATTTTTTCAGAAACTCAGTTCTGGGATTCTGTCTGGCATGAGTTTGTATATGGAGAATCGGACCGATATTCAATCTTCCAGAAAATTCCTCTGACAATAGTCATGAAAAACGGAGAAGTGAGAAATTCCCTTCAGTGGGAGGACGATTCTGACGAAGCTAAGTTTTTTAAGAATGCGTTTAATTTGATGAACGACACAATGTCTGTGTGGCTTGCGGAAAACAACGTGACGTTTGCGGAAGATGTTTCTTTTGAGCCTGCGATTGTGAGGGTAAGCCAGCAAGGCGATGTTTCTTATCTTTTCCGGCTTGTCGGAGATAAGGACGAGTTGTGTGAGCGGTTGATTTCCAAGCAAGAGAAGTGCTTGGGTGATTTTATGCGAAAACAGAATGATTTCAGTGAAATTATAGTTAGAGTCCGAATACCGATAGCAAGGAAAGTGACAGAGCTGCGTTTCTGAATGAGCGAGGTGATTCAGGGAATATTTACATTTTCAAAATAAAAATAAAATCATTCTGTGAAAAAATAGCATCAATTTTGTATCTTTACGGAAAATTTTGAAGATTATTCCGTTCGGGCTGGAGGCGAAGCCGCTAAAGTGGCGGCCGAAGCTTGTCCGGCTCTTCGGAAAAGAGTAGAAGACAGGTCGTGTTATCGGTTGCTGTCAAAGTGTAAGTTTTATAGGCTGCGCGCGGTTAAATTGCAACGGATGGAGGTGCGTGAGATTTTAAATTGCAAGTTGACGTTGTTTTCCGAATTAAATAAAGGAATAACGTTTGGCGGAGAGCTCCGAAAAGCGGTAAATTTGCGCTCAGTATTTGTTTCATCAACCAAAAAAACAGGAGTATGAAAGTATTAAAATTTGGAAGTTCTGCTGTGGCTAACGCTCAGAGAATAAAGGATGTGGCAAATCTTGTCTCTTCAAAGAGAGGGGAGGGAAACATAATAGTTTTGTCGGCCATCGAAGGCACTAACGACACGCTTGCCGAGATTGCGGACTATCTGTACAAGAAGAATGCGGACGGAGCGAACGAGCTAATAAACGAGCTTGAGCGCCGCTATCTGAACTTGGCGAAGGAACTGTTCGCTTTTGACTCGAGGCTTGCGTCGGTCAATCTGGAACTGAAAGACCGTTTTGCGAAGATGCGTTCGATGTCGAAAGAGATATTCACCCTTTTTGAGGAGAAGAAGATTGTAGCCCAGGGCCCGACTCTTCTGAGCTTCCTTTTTGCGGAGTATTTGTCAACGCAAGGCGTGAAAGCCCCGCTGGTGCCTGCTTTTGACTTTATGAAGATAGACAAGAACGAGGAGCCAGACACCCAGTTTATAAAGAAGAGCCTGGCGGCGGCGCTGGAGCAGGCTGGCGAGGCGGACCTGTACATAACAGAGGGCTTTATATGCAAGAACGCTTACGGCGAGACAGACAATCTGAAGCGCGGGGGCAGCGACTACACTGCGTCTCTGATCGGCGCGGCGGTTGGTGCGGAAGAGATCCAGATTTGGAGCGACCAGAACGGAATCTATAACAACGACATCAGAATTGTGAAGAACGCGAAGACGGTGGAAAAACTGAACTTCGAAGAGGCGGCCGAGCTCTCTTACTTCGGAGAGAAGACTCTGCACCCGACAAGCATCTTGCCGGCAAAGCTTGCTAACATCCCGGTAAGGTTGCTCAACGCGCTTGAACCGGACGCTCAGGGCACGTTAATATCGACCGATTATGCGGAAAACAAGATTGAGGCAATTGCTGCCAAGGACGGAATTTCGGCTATCAGGATAAAGTCCGGGAAGATGCTCCTTGCTCACGGTTTCCTTCGCAAGGTTTTTGAAATTTTTGAACGTTTCAAAACGCCGATAGATATGATAACCACGTCGGAAGTGGGCGTATCTATCACCATCGACAACAGCAAGAATCTGGACGATATTATAGACGAGCTGAAGATGTTCGGAACTGTATCGGCAGACCGCAACATGACTATAGTGTGCGTGGTGGGCGACTTGGCAGACAAGAACGTCGGCTTCCAGTCTAAAATCACGTCGGCTCTGAAGGACATCACAATACGCATGATCTCTTACGGAGGCAGCTCGCACAATATGTCTTTCTTGATTCACACTGAAGATAAAGAGAAGGCTCTGAATGCGTTGAATGATAGTTTATTTAGTTGATTTTAAGATAATTGATAATGATAAAAGGTGTTTTTCCAGTAGAGAAATTTAAAAATATAGAGACGCCGTTTTACTATTACGACGTTGATTTGCTTACGCGCACATTGGACTTTGTGAAGGGCGAGGCGGACAAATACGGTTATGAGCCGCATTATGCGGTGAAGGCGAACGCGAACGCAAAGATTCTGGCTCTTATTGCAAGCAAGGGTTTCGGTGCGGATTGCGTGAGCGGCAACGAGGTGCAGGCTGCTGTTGAGGCTGGCTTCCCGGCTTCGAAGATTGTTTTTGCAGGAGTGGGAAAGACTGACAGAGAGATTAATCTTGCTCTTGACCATGACATCTTCTGCTTCAACGCAGAGTCTATTCCGGAACTGGAGGTGCTGAACGAGCTTGCCGGAGCAAAAGGCAAAAAGGCGCGCGTGGAGCTGAGAGTGAACCCTAACGTGGATGCGCACACTCACCACTACATAACAACCGGTCTGAGCGAAAACAAATTCGGCTTCAACATGGAAGACCTTGAAAAGATTGTGGCGCTTGTGCAGTCGCTGCCGAATCTGGAACTTATAGGTCTGCATTTCCACATAGGCTCGCAGATAACGGACTTGTCGTCGTTCGAGAACCTTTGCGTGCGCGTGAACGAGCTGCAGGATCAGTTTGAAAGCAAGGGCGTGAAGTTTGCGAACATCAACATAGGCGGCGGTTTGGGAATCAATTACGAGCATCCGAACCACATGCCGATAGCAGACTTTGAAGCGTATTTCCGCTTGTTCAACAAGCACCTTAAGCTGAGAGAAGGACAAAGGGTGCACTGCGAGCCGGGCAGGTCTATCGTGGCGCAGTGCGGAAGCCTCATCACCAAGGTGACGTACGTGAAGAAAGGCAACGTGAAGCAGTTTGCCATTGTTGATGCGGGCATGACGGACTTGATTCGTCCGGCTCTGTACGAAGCGTACCACAGAATTGAGAATATAACTTCGGATGCAGAAGTGGAGAAATATGATGTTGTAGGCCCAATCTGCGAGTCGTCTGACGTGTTTGACAAAGACGTGGAACTGAACGGGACAAAGCGCGGCGACCTGCTTGCGATACGTTCGGCTGGGGCGTACGGCGAGATAATGGCGTCACGCTACAACCTCAGAAACCTGCCAGGTGCGGTGCTGTCTTCTGAATTATAATTATCTGCAAAAAAATAGTCTGCGGAGATGGTTCACACCGTCTCTGCAGATTTTGAATATATGGCGCGCCTTGATTTTCAAAGTTAGGCGTTAAGCCGAGAAAAAGAACTGGACTGTTTGTCCGTCGCAGAGACATGAAAAACATTATTATAGAATCTTATTCGTTTAACTTATGTTTTTAGAAAAATTTTTAGAGCTGAATATTGCGATTCAAGTTTTGGCTGGAATCTTTTTGCTGTCGTTTGTTGTTCAGGCTTTTTATTATCTGTATTATTATGCCGGCGTGATATACTACAACCGCAAGCTGCACCGAGGTGATGTGAAGCACCGAATAAAACAGCCGCCGGTTTCTGTCATAATATGCTCTAAGAACGAGGCGGAGAATCTGGAAGCCTTGCTGCCTACTGTGCTGGAGCAGAGGTATCCGGAGTTTCAGGTTGTTGTGGTGAACGACGGCTCTACAGACGAAAGCACGGAGGTGCTGGACCGTTACGCCAAGAAATATCCTAACCTTTACCATACGTTTCTGCCTATCGGGGCAAAATATATGAGCCGCAAAAAGATGTGCATAACGGTGGCGGTAAAGGCTGCCAAGTACGACCATCTGCTGCTTATAGACGCAGACTGCCGTCCGGACAGCGACCAGTGGATCTCCGAAATGGTGCGTAACTTCACGGAAAAGAAGGAACTTGTCATCGGGGTTGGGGCGTATGCGCCGAAGGGCGGATTGCTGAACAAGATAATCTGTTTCGACAATCTGTTCAACACAATGCAGTACGTTGGCTTGGCTCTGCGCCGCTCTCCTTACATGGGCACACACAGAAACATAGCCTACACAAAAGAGGCGTTCCTCAGAAACAAGGGCTTCATCTCTAACCTTGGCGAGGCGTTTGGAGAAGACGACCTATTTGTGCAGGACGTTGCCACGAAAGAGAACACAAGCGTGGAGATTGCCGCAAACACAGTGTGTTACAGAGATTTGAACTTCAAGGCTTTCATGCTCGACAAAGAGCAGCGAATGTCAACGCGCTCACATTATAAATTTGGCATTCGCATGAAGCTGGCCTTGGATACGCTCACAAGGCTCTTGTTCTTGGCATCTGGTGTGGCGCTGATAATCTTCTTGCTGAATAATCCTGGCTGCGAGCTGTTTGCAGCAATAGCCGGAGGCGTTATCTTTTTAAGGTATCTGATGATGTCTGTGATATTCCACAAGGCGGCAACCATACTCAGAGAACGCAAGTCGCACGTCTCCTTCATTCTGTTGGAGATATTGCTGCCTCTGCTCTCTGCATATCTGGTGACTTTTGGCAGAATAGGCACAAAGAAGAGGAGCATGTGGCGATAAGGAAGATTAAGCCTTCCCGATACTTTGTCCAGAGGTGCTCTATCTGTGTCCTGCATTGCCTTCCAGACAGAAAGGAATCAAGACTGGAGATGTGAATTTCAAACAGAAAGATTTTGATATAAGAACAACCGTGCCTATTTGTTTGGCATGGTTGTTGCTTTATTTATGTACATAAGTGTCAATCAAGGTTTAACAAAACAATACTACAATGAAGAAGATTTTTAATGTTATATTATTAGCACTGTTCTGCACAAGTTTTGCACAGGCACAGGGAGACAAGACGTTTGAGTTTACTTACAAAGGACAGACGTTGCAGTATAAGGTAGTAAATGGCAACGAAGCGAAGGTCTCAAAGCAACAAAGTGCAGAAATTTCAGGCAATGTGAAGATTCCTGAAAAAGTGACATTCGAAGGTAAAAAATATACAGTGACGAGCATTGGAGCGTATGCTTTTTTTGAATGCACCAGTCTAACCAGCGTCACCATCCCCAACAGTGTTACGACGATTGGCAAGGGGGCTTTTGAGATTTGCGTTGGTTTAACCAGCGTCACCATCCCCAACAGTGTTACAACGATTGGCGAGGAGGCTTTTCGCAGTTGCTCCCGTCTAACCAGCGTCACCATCCCCAACAGTGTGACGATGATTCGTTGGGGGGCTTTTAAAGATTGCTCCAGTCTAACCATTTTAACAATTGAAAATGTCACGCCTCCTGATGTAAGATACTTAGTTTTTGAAAAAGTCAGCGAAAACATAACCATCTACGTCCCGGCGGAGAGCGTGGAAAAATACAAAACCGCAGAAGACTGGAGCTGGTATGCGGATAAAATCAAAGCGATAGAAAAATAAATTTTAATAAAAATATCAATTGCAATGAAGAAAATTTTTAACATCATACTATTCGCGCTATTCTGCACAAGTTTTGCGCAGGCGCAGGTAGGCAAGACGTTTGAGTTTGCTTACGAAGGTCAGACGTTGAAGTATGAGATTGCAAATGGTAACGAAGCGAAGGTCTCAAAGCAACAAAGAGCAAAAATTTCAGGCGATGTGAAGATTCCTGAAAGAGTGACATTCGAAGGTAAAAAATATACAGTGACGAGCATTCGTTGGGAAGCATTTAGGAAATGCACAGATCTAACCAGCATCACCATCCCCAACAGTGTTACTACGATAGGAAGTGCAGCCTTTTCTGGTTGTGACAGTCTGACCAGCGTCACCATCCCCAATAGTGTGACAACGATTGGAGGGTTTGCTTTTGCTGGTTGTGCAAGTTTAATCAGCATCACCATCCCCAACAGTGTTACGACGATTGGATGGTTTGCTTTTGAAGGTTGCACCAGTCTAACCAGCGTCACCATCCCCAACGGTGTTACAACGATTGGCGAGGAGGCTTTTGGCCGTTGCACCGGTCTGACCAGCGTCACCATCCCCAACAGTGTCACGACGATTGGCGAGGAGGCTTTTCGCAGTTGCACCAGTCTAACCAGCGTCACCATCCCCAACAGTGTTACGACGATTGGCGAGTCTGCTTTTTCTGGTTGCACCGGTCTAACCAGTGTCACCATCCCCAACAGTGTTACGACGATTGGCGAGTCTGTTTTTGCTGAATGCACCGGTCTAACCAGCGTCACCATCCCCAACAGTGTTACAACGATTGATGGGTGGGCTTTTTCTCATTGCACCGGTCTAACCAGCGTCACCATTCCCAACAGTGTTACAACGATTGGCGAGGCGGCTTTTTGGGATTGCACTGGTCTAACCAGCGTCACCATCCCAAACAGTGTGAAGACGATTGGCGAGTATGCATTTTCCGATTGTACCGGTCTAATCAACGTCATCATCCCCAACAGTGTTACTACGATTGGAACGTCTGCTTTTAACGGTTGCAAAGGTTTAACCAACGTAACCATTGGCAATAGTGTGAAGACGATTGGCAAGTGGGCTTTTTATTGTTGTGACGGTTTGTCCAGTGTCATCCTCCCAAACAGTGTCACGACGATTGGAACGGCTGCTTTTGCAAATTGCACCGGTCTAACCAGCGTCATCATCTCCAACAGTGTTACTACGATTGGTGAGCGGGCTTTTCGCAGTTGCACCAGTCTAACCAGCGTCATCATCCCCAACAGTGTGACGACGATTGGCGAGGATGCTTTTCGAGAATGCAAGGGGTTAATTAACGTCATCATCCCCAACAGTGTGACGACGATTGGAACGGCTGCTTTTGAAGGTTGCAAAGGTTTAACCAACGTAACCATTGGCAATAGTGTGAAGACGATTGGCGAGTGGGCTTTTGTTGGTTGCACAAGTTTAACCAGCGTCACCATCCCCAACAGTGTGACGACGATTGGCGAGGATGCTTTTGCATATTGCACTGGTCTGACCAGCGTCACCATCCCCAACAGTGTTACAAAGATTGGCGAGGAGGCTTTTGCATATTGCACCGGTCTAACCATTTTAACAGTTGAAAATGCCACGCCTCCTGATGTAGGAGGTGACGCTTTTGAAGGAGTCAGCGACTTAATAATGGAAGATGGGCAGACACCTGATGTAGGAGGCGGCGTTTTTGAAGAAGTCAGCAAAAACATGACCATCTACGTCCCGGCGGAGAGCGTGAAAAAATACAAAGCCGCAGAAGGCTGGAGCGATATGCGGATAAAATCAAAGCGAAAGAAAAGTAAATTTTAACAAAAATATCAGTCACAATGAAGAGAATTTTTAACATCATACTATTCGTGCTGTTCTGCACAAGTTTTGCGCAGGCACAGTTAGACAAGACGTTTGAGTTCACTTACGAAGGTCAGACTTTGAAGTATGAAATCATATCGGAAACAGACGTTGCGGTGGGAAAACAGGAAAGAACAAGTATGCGCACGCACTTTAGATCAACGAACGGGATTTTTTCCAGAGACACCGTTTATTCGGGACCTGCAGGTGATGTGACGATTCCTTCGGAGGTGACTTTTGAGGGGAAGTCCTATAAGGTGACAAGCATCATTAAAGATGCCTTTAAAATCAATCCTTATTTGAAGAGCGTTTCCCTTCCCGGCACTCTGAACAGTATCGACAAGAAGGCTTGGGGACATTGTCCTGAACTTGAGCAAATAGAGGTTTCTCCAGACAACCAATACTATTCGTCGGAAGATGGCGCGCTGTTCAATAAGGCGAAGGACACGTTAATCGCTTTTCCCATGAATAAGAAAAACTTGTCCTACATAGTTCCTAATACAGTGAAGAGGATTGAGCCGAATACATTGTACAACATCGGTTGCCTTGAAAAGATAGAGGTTGCGGCGGATAACCAATACTATTCGTCAGAAGATGGCGCGCTGTTCAATAAGGCGAAGGACTCGTTACTTGCATTTCCAAAGAAAAGGGGTAACTTGTCCTATGTAGTTCCTAATACGGTGAAGTGGATTGAACCGAATGCATTGTACAACATCGGTTGCCTTGAAAAGATAGAGGTTGCGGCGGATAACCAATACTATTCGTCAGAAGATGGAGTGCTGTTCAATAAGGCGAAGGACACACTGCTTGTGTTTCCTCTACATAACAAAATGGTTGCCTATGAGATACCAAAGTCAGTGACGTGTATCAGTAGTTATGCGTTTTTTAGTGAAAACCTAAAAAGTGTAACGATTCCCAAAACAGTAAAGAGTATTGGGGAACACGTTTTTTGGAACAGTGCTGTAGAAAGTGTGGTAATATCTCAAGGAGTTAAGATGATAGGTGATTTTGCTTTCGCAAATAGCAGTAGTTTGAAGAATGTGTCAATCCCCCAATCTGTTGTCGCTATCGGAACGGGGGCATTCTTTGGTTGTGACAGTTTAGAATGTGTGGTTATTCCCCAAGGTGTAAAGACTATAGAAGAAGCTGCTTTTGCAAATTGCCGAAAGTTGAAAACAGTGTCAATCCCAAAATCTGTCACTGAGATAGGAGACTGGGCTTTTGTAAATTGCGGAAAATTAGATAGCGTTAAGATACCAAAATCAGTTGACCGCATAAGCAAAGGGACATTCGCTTGTTGTAAAACTCTTTCTAATTTAGAAATTTCAAAATCTGTTCGCAGCATTGCCGATTCTGCCTTTATAGGGTGCGTCGATTTAGATAGTGTGATGATTCCAAAATCTGTAAACAGTGTTGGCGCGGACGCTTTCAATAGAACAGAACATTATTTATCTGACATTGATTTTCAAACAGAATCAAAAAAGAGAGGGGGCAAGGAGACGACGGTGCGTTATGTGATTTGTTCTCTGAAGGAAGCAGATTGGATTGTAAACAAGCGTTATAATATAAAAACGGATACTTGGACTGAATCACGAATAAAAAAGCCCGTAAAAGAAACAACAGTGATAGTGGTGCCGGATTCTAAGTATGAGAGATGGAAAAAGGTCTTTGAAAAATCTCCGAAAGTTAAAGTCGCAGGAGCGAAACAGCAAAGCCAGAAAGGAAGTGAACTTTCTGCAACTCGTAATGCGACGGTCGTTGACACATGTATTGTGAACCGCGACGGCGACACAATCTGGTACAACCTTGATATGGAGACAAAAACCGCAAGCGTGAGGTTTAAAAAAGAGGCTAAATATGTAGGATATACAGATACTATCACCATTCCTGAAAAAGTGAAATACAACGGGGAAAAATATCGTGTAACAGAGATTGAAGGCGGCGCTTTTGAAGCTTGCAAGAAACTTACAAGTGTGATCACACCTAAAAGTGTGACTTTGATTGGGAATGGGGCTTTTAGGGGAAGCAGTAATCTTACCAGTGTTTACATCTCTTCCGGTGTGGAAAAGATTGGCAAGGAGGCTTTCTGGAAATGCTATAGTCTTGAAAAAATAGAGGTGGCATCAAAAAATAAGCATTTCTCATCTGAAGATGGTGTGTTGTTCAACAAGGCCAAAGACACTTTGCTGTTTTTTCCGACTAAAAGAGATGCTTGCACCATTCCAAACTCGGTGACATGTATTGGAGAGGGCGCATTTATAGATTCGTACCTTACCACTATTGAGATTCCGAACTCAGTAAAGGAGATTGGAAATGACGCATTTAACAGAAGCTCTTTAAAAGAAGTGTCAATACCTCAAAGTGTGACTAAAATTGGTGCTTTTGCATTCTATCATTGTAACCTTACCAGCGTTGTAATTCCTAAATCTGTGACCAGCATAGGAGATTACTCATTCGCAATGTGTTCGTCTCTAAAAAACGCTACGATAGAGATGGAAGAGCCGCCGGCCGTAGATTTGTTTCTTAGAACCCCCATACAAACCATCTACGTCCCAGCGGAAAGTGTGGAAAAATACAAAACCGCAGAAGGCTGGAGCGAGTATGCGGATAAAATCAAGGCGATAGAAAAATAAATTTTAACAAAACATCAATTGTAATGAAGAGAATTTTTAACATTGTATTATTCGCCCTATTCTGCGCAAGTT
>JAGBRL010000084.1 GCA_017632345.1 Paludibacteraceae bacterium | reverse complement strand
GAATACGGCGAAGTATAAAGAGACGGGGAAGTTGGATATGGTCTTAAACAATGCTTTGTCTCAATGGGAAGAGATTTATGGAGCGAGACCAAACGAAGCAGATTTTGGCATGCGCTTCGAGGGCATTATCCAACGTGCTTACGACAAAACTGGCGAACGTGTTGTTGTTTTGGTTGACGAGTACGACAAGCCATTGCTTGAAACTATAGGCAATGATGAATTGCAGGATGATTACCGCACCACCCTGAAATCCTTCTACGGCGCACTGAAAAGCAAGGACGGCTGCATCAAGTTTGCCATGCTCACAGGTGTGACGAAGTTCGGCAAGGTGAGCGTGTTCAGCGACTTGAACAACTTGGAGGACATCTCTCTTGACAAAGACTGTTATGACATTTGCGGGATTACGGAAGAGGAACTGCGAACTCTTAATCCGTATGTCGAAAGATTTGCGAAAGCCAACGGAACAAGCGTTGAAGGTGTTTATGCAGAATTGAAAAAACTGTATGACGGCTACCATTTCACCGTAAATTCGCCCGGCATCTACAATCCATACAGTCTGTTTAACGCATTCAAAAAGAAGGAGTTCAATAGTTACTGGTTCGAGACCGGCACACCGTCGTACCTTGTGGAACTGTTGAAGAGACATAATTTCAAGTTGGACGAATTGAAAGGGAATAAGGTCACAGCTAATGTGCTGAGTGCCATCGATGCATCGTCGTCAGACCCCATTCCGGTTATATTCCAGAGCGGTTATCTAACCATCAGCGGCTATAATGAAAGGTATAAATTGTATTCGCTGGACTTTCCGAACGAGGAGGTGAGAGAGGGCTTTATGCTTTACCTGATGCCTTATTACACTTCTGTTTCTGTTAACAAGACAGGCTTTCAAATAAGCTGTTTTGTAGAAGAGGTGAAATCCGGTGACATTAGCGGTTTCATGACCCGCCTCGAATCTTTCTTCTCCAATGTTCCCTACGACCTCATCAAGGACACTGAAAACCACTATCAGAACGTGCTTTTCATCCTTTGCAACCTCTGCGGACTCTACACAAAGGCGGAATATCACACTTCCGACGGTCGCGTGGACATGACAATCGAGACGCCAGATTACGTCTATATCTTCGAGTTCAAATACAACGGTACAGCCGAAGAGGCGATGGCACAAATCAAGGATAAGAACTACGCCCAACCGTTCCTCGCAAGCGGCAAGAAAATCGCCCTGATTGGCGCGAACTTCAGCGGTGAGACGAGAAATATTGATGATTGTAAAATTGAGTGGCTGTAAATCGCTGCTCTGGGCATCGAAGTTAAGGATGTTTCTATAACTAAATATTTGAAAATCAGATTGATTTGAAGACTCTCTTACGCAAGAATCATTGTCAAAACATGGCCAATGGAGTACGCTACAAAACCGCATCTGTCCATGACTGATGGATTATTGTGTAAAAATATAATTGTAAATAATTGATTATTAATAATCCACTGCCACATCTATAAAATAAACACTAAAATCCTTTTTTTTCTCAAGGGATTACACTATCTTTGTGAAAGTGTTGTTTTACGTTTAAAGTTATTAGGTAAATAAAATATTTATTTCAACAATGAAGGTTTTTATAAAATACGGATGTGCGTTTATTCTGGTTTTCTCTTTGCTGATTAACGTTTTTTTTATAGTGTGTAATCCGGGAAAATCTTTCGAGAGTGGCGATGCAAATGATTTTAGGAAACAAATTGAAAAGGGCAATATTGACCATGTAGTTACCCGGCAATTAATGGACTCCACAACAAATTACATGGTTAGTATAGAACCCCGCATGTCCTACTACATAGTTAACGTTTATCTTGACGTCGTTGAAAATGATAAACGTATTACTTCAAAATTCTCTAAACGTATTTTGATTTGTCCTGAATTGTATAGCCCTGATTTTATGGGATTCCATGAGAATCGTTTTTTCTATTTGGATGAGCCGGTCAGGTCCGCAATTCAGTCTTCGGGTCTGGATTATTTGCAAATAAGGTATTTGCTATCTTTGTGTCGAACATTCAGAATTGAGAACTTGGTACTCTGTAACAAAAGCGCTTTAATAGAGTTTTGTGAGAAAGACTCAGAGAAAGTCTCTTTTATATATAAAGGAACTCCAAATGGCTGCGACGAGGAAAGAGGTTGTTTTGTCGAAAAAATCAACGACGACTGGATAATGAAGACTGTTAGACTAGACAAATAATTGTTTTTCAGTATGTATTCTTAAATTCAGTTTGATAATGAAACAAAAGGGACAAAAAAATATTTCAGAAGGATTGAAAAATCTCAAATACAGATAACTGAATTGTTTTGGTTGTGCGGGTTATTTTCTTAACTTTGCGGTTTTGAGGGGCTTGTGATTTTGATTCGGACTGAATTTGGCGGCTTCTCTTTATTTGTTTAACAAAAAAATAATCTGCTTCTTATGTTAGATAGCGAAAAACGTTTATATGTGGCGCATTCGGACAAGCCGTTGTTTGTTGTGCCTAAGATGGCTAACCGCCACGGTCTGATTGCTGGCGCTACTGGTACTGGCAAGACTGTCTCTTTGCAGGTGCTGGCAGAGTCTTTCAGCGAGCTCGGCGTGCCTTGCTTTATGGCCGATATGAAGGGTGACCTTTCTGGTATATATAAAAAGGGCGAACTGACTAAGTTTATAGAAAAGCGTCAGAATGAGTTTGGCGTTCAGTTTGATTTTCAGCCTTTCCCGGCTCGTTTTTTTGACGTTTACGGAGAGCAGGGGCATCCGCTAAGGGTCTCTGTGAAGGAGTTCGGCGTTATTCTGTTTTCCAGAATTATGGATCTGACCGACACGCAGGAGGGGGTGCTTAATGCGGTGTTCCGAATTGCAGAAGACAAAGGCATGCCTCTGATTGACCTGAAGGATTTGCGCTCTATGCTGAATTTTGTAGGTCAGAATGCGAAGGAGTTTCAGACGGACTACGGAAATATCTCTTCGGCGTCCGTTGGAGCTATTCAGAGAAACTTGCTGGCGCTCGAAGGGCAGGGCGGCGACCTCTTCTTCGGAGAGCCTGCGTTTGATGTGATGGACTTTATCCAGATGGACGGTGGCAAAGGTGTTGTCAATATTCTTGCTGCTGATAAATTGTACAATAGCCCGAAACTTTATTCGGCTTTCCTTATGTGGCTGCTGACGTCTCTGTATAGCAAGTTGCCGGAGGTTGGTGATATGGATAAGCCTAAGTTTATTTTCTTTTTTGACGAGGCTCATCTGCTTTTTGACGATGCGTCCAAGGTCTTGATGGAGCAGATTGAAAAGGTGGTGCGACTTATCCGTTCAAAGGGTGTCGGCGTCTATTTCATAACCCAGAACCCGATGGATATTCCGGAGGATATTTTGGGTCAGCTGGGCAACAAGGTGCAGCATGCGCTTAGGGCTTTCACTCCAAAGGACCAGAAGGCGGTGAAGGCTGTTTCTCAGACTTTCAGGAAAAATGATTCGTTTGATACGGAAAAGGCAATTCTTGAACTCGAAACCGGCGAGGCGCTAATCTCTTTCCTTGACGAAAAAGGTGCGCCGTCTGTGGTGGAGCGAGCTAAGATGCTTTGTCCGCAAGGGCAAATCGGCCCTTTGACTGCCGAAGAGAGAAAAGTGGCTATCGAAAGCTCCGCTCTCTATGGTGTTTACGAAAAGGTTAGAGACCGAGAATCCGCTCACGAAATTTTGCAAGAGGAAGAGGCAAGGCGTAAAAGAGAGGAGGCGAGATTGGAAGAGGAGAAGAAAAGAGAAATGGAGAGAGAGAAGGAGGAAAAGGCTAGCAGAAACTCAAAGAAAAGTTCTTCTAAGTCGTCTGCAAAAACATCTTCTTCGCCTTTGTGGAACCTTGCCGCAAAGGTGCTTACGTCTGTAGGTCGTTCGCTCGGTACCGCGTTGATTAATAAACTTACTAAGAAGAGATAAATTTGAGGGCCGTTCTGTGTTAAGGACGGTCTTTTTTTGTTATAGCAATATAAATCTGTCTTGTTCTTATATTGAAAGGTTCTGTCTGATGCAGAGGCCTCTGTTTGAATTTTGCAAAATATATGTTAAAAAAGTATTAGGAGAGGCTGCTTTTTTGTATGATATTTGCAAACGTGGGGATTTGTAAAATTAGACTGTTTCTATAATCGGAATCGAGATGCGCTTGAATTGCGTTTTGTGTAGATTGTTTATATTTGCAAAGAGGCGAAGCTGGTGTCGTAACTGTGCAAATATGAGCAAGATAGACAAAATGGACTAAAAGCGTTCGAACCTGAATTTCAGAAAATAGAAAAACGTAATTTATAGAATTGTCCTTAATTGAAAAAGTTTGACACAGATGTTGGTCCGTTTTAGCGGAGTCTTTTTTGTGCTTAGAACATATTACAAATATTATTAATAAAAAAACTGTAACGCAAATGAATTTTAAATTTTTACATTTAGTGTGCGCGCTTTTGTTCTGCTTTGGGCAAGTGTATGCTCAGACAAGGTATGAGGCGGAAGACGCAACTTTGGACGGATGCTCGGCATCGACTGATGCAAGCGCGTCGGGTGGTAAATGTGTCCCTATGCAATCTGGCGACGCTCATTTCGACGTAAATGTAGATGCGGCGGGTGTTTACAACCTCATTATCGCTTACCGTCTGACTGCAGATAGCGAAAAATATCAGAATCTGGAGGTGAACGGCTCTAGTGTCGGACAAATCCATTTCACAAAAACAAGCGAGTTCAAGACGATTTCTTCTGTTGCAAGTCTGAAACAGGGGGCGAACAAGGTTTCTATCACCAGCAGCTGGGGTTGGATTGACCTTGACTATATTCAGGTGGAGGCTGCCTCTGCTTCTGATTACGAGTTGTCGGGCGAAATGGTTACGCCAGAACCAACAGAGGCTGCTCAGAAACTTTACGCTTTCTTGCTGGAAAATTTCGGAAAGAAAACTATTTCTGGCTTTATGACCGGCGACATGACTTCTGCTAACGGAAAGGTGAAGGAGCATGACGACGTGGCTGTCGTTTACGAAAAGAGCGGCAAATATCCGGCTTTGGTGGGCTTCGACTTTTTGAACGCTACTGGTAAAAACGCAAGTCAAGCTTGGTTTCAGCAATACACAAACAGCGCATTGGCTTTGGCCGAAGATTTGTGGAGCCAGGGCGGTATCCCTGCGTTCACTTGGCACTGGCAGGACCCTTCTAAAAAGGTGCACGCTTTCTATTCAAGCCAAAATTCTGCAGGTGCAGGAAACGATTATACTAATTTCGACTACTCTGAAGGTTTCAAGCCTGGCACTACTGAGTGGGACACTGAATCGGAAGTGTACAATTATCTGATAGAGGATATCGACCATATCGCAGACATCTTCTTGGGGCTTCAGGAAAAGGGCGTTGCGGCTATCTTCCGTCCGCTTCATGAGTGTGGTGGAAAATGGTTCTGGTGGAGTTCTAAGGATGGTAGCTCTCAGCACACTGGCGACGAGTTTAAGGCTTTGTACAGACTTGTGTTCGACCGCATGGTGAAGGTGAAGGGCGTGAAAAACCTTATCTGGGTTTACAATCCGGAATCTTCTGTTCAGGAGGCATGGAATCCGGGTGAGGCTTATTACGATGTTATCAGTATTGATATTTACAACAATGCTAACGACCACTCAAGCAATATGTCGGCTTTCTATAAACTGAAAGATCTTAAGACTGGAAAAATTATCGCTTTGTCAGAAAATGGTCCTATCCCTGACATCGTAAATATGCAGAATGACGGAGTGGCTTGGTCTTGGTGGATGCCTTGGTATCAGTCTTGGGGCGCAAGTTTCGCAGACCAGACTTCGGCGGCTACATGGAAGTCTAACATGGAGCATGAGGCTATAATCACTCTGGACGAGATGCCGGGCTGGGGAACTTACACTCCGGGCGAAGGTGAAGAAGAGGAGGAAGAGGAGACTGCTTGCGCTGAGACTTTGATTGCTGGAAAAAACTGGGAGGCTGAATGTGCCGATTATGAAGGTACGTTGGAAAATTTCTCTTCTGCGTCAAATAAGAAGAGTGTTAATCTAAAGGAGGATACTGATTTTATCAAATACATCTTTAAGTCTGATAAGGCGTGCGCTTACAAGATTTATGTGGGTTGTAGCATGAACTATGGTTACAAGCAGGTTTCTTGCGCGGTGAATAGTATCGGTTCTACTGTCAATTTTGGAGAAACTGGTGCAGAATCAGAAGATAAAGTTGTTGAGGTGCTTGCAGGCTCTTTCAATTTCAAGAAGGGAGACAACGAAATCTTGCTCACTCCTATTTGGACATGGGCGCCTGTCGATTATATTAGAATCGAGTTGGACGAAGATGCTCCGTCTTACGAGTTCACAGTCTCTGATGTGGATGGTTTTAAGGTGGACGGCTCTAAGTTGCTCGACCGTTGTGGAAACGAGTTCGTGATGCGCGGTGTGAACTTGGCTTACACTTGGTTTGAATCTACTGCTTACGCTCAGTTGGAGGCTGTGGCTAAGGCTGGCGCAAACACAGTGCGTGTGGTGCTTTCTGACGGAAAGGATTACGGAAAGGCTGCAGACCCAGCTGACAAGGTTATGGCTTTTGCAAAAAAATGCAAGGAGTATGGTATGCTCACAATCCTTGAGGTGCACGATGAGACAGGAAGCAATGATATTGCAGATTTGAAAGATGCGGCGCAGTACTTTGTCGATATGGCAGATTCGCTTAAAGGTAAAGAGTCGTACATCATGATAAACATTGCTAACGAATGGCACAACGATGCCGCTTCTACAGTTTGGCGCAATGGTTACAAGGAGGCTGTCAAGATGATTCGTGACGCTGGTCTTCGTCACTGCATCATGGTCGATGCGGGAGGCTACGGTCAGGGTGCGGCTACTATTCACAGCCACGGTTTGGAAGTGCTGGACGCAGACCCTGAAAACAACCTGATTTTCTCTATCCACATGTATGGAGGCGCAGGTAACACAGCAAAGGTTAAGTCTAATATTGATGGTGTGATTAATCAGAATCTGGCTCTTTGCATTGGTGAGTTCGGCTGGTATCACTCAGACGGTGATGTGGACGAGGATTTGATTCTCTCTTATTGTGCAGAAAAGAACGTGAGCTGGTTGGCTTGGTCTTGGTACGGTAACGGTTCGCCGGTAGAGTATCTTGATTTGGTAAAGGATGCGACTGCAAATCCGAAATTGGCTTCGTATGAGGATATTACAATTGAAAACTGGGATGGCTCTAAGTCTTGGACTGCATCTTGCAACTGGGGCGAAAAGATTATCAACGCATGGAAGGCAGAGGCTAAGATGCCGTCGCTCGATAAGTGTTCGACTTCATCTGTGGAGTATAACGAAGCATTGTCTTCTGACATCTATTATTTAGCTGAAACAGAAGAAATTGTCGTTAATAATGTAGAGGATGATGTTGTCTTTATATCTGATGCTATGGGACGTGTGGTTTTCAGTTCTCCAGTCTGCGGAGAAACGATGACTATCTCTGCAAAGGACTTGACCGAAGGTATCTATTTTGTGCGTATGAATGGT
The DNA here is from genome assembly GCA_017632345.1 of Paludibacteraceae bacterium. Taxonomy (GTDB): domain Bacteria; phylum Bacteroidota; class Bacteroidia; order Bacteroidales; family Paludibacteraceae; genus RGIG9379. The sequence goes on along the minus strand of JAGBRL010000084.1, from coordinate 11,672 downwards.
GATGCCGTGAAGTTTGTAAAGTAACATACAAATACTGAAATATATGTCGGAAAGCCGAAGGACTGATTGATTAAGGTCTTTCGGCTTTTGTTTTTCTGCCTTTTCGGCACAGTTCTTTCGTTTCAGATTTCAGGCTTCGCGTTTTGCTTTCTCTCTGCCTGCAAAGATGGTACAGAGCGCAGCGAGAGTAATAGTTTCTCACTCCCATTCAAAATCCAGATACAGTTGTCCGTGTTCCGACATTCGCAAAGGTGAGGAGACTGTAAGTCCGAGCAGCCGCACCGACTTCTCTTTCAGCCTGACGTTTGTAATCAATGTCGCTATGATGCGCCTCATCTCGTTTTCGTCCTCAAGCAGGTGCATCGCTGTCTTTGAAATGGTACGTTGCGTAAAGTCCGAATATTTAATCTTTATTGTCAAAGTTCTGCCTTCGAAGCATGCTTTTTCAAGGCGTTTGAGGAGGTCGGGCAGAAGCTCTTCGTTTAGCTTTTCCAAAATCTGCTCTTTGCTGGTGAGGTCTTCTTCAAACGTGTATTCGCAGCCTACAGACTTGCGAATCCTGACCGGCTCGACTTTCCTGTTGTCTATGCCGTGGGCGAAGTCGTGATAAAGCACCGCGGAGCGTCCGAACACGGCGGCGAGATCTTCCAGCGGGTAGTCGCGCAGCTCTTTGCCGTTGCGTATGCCGAGGGCGTGCATGCGTTGGGCTGTCACTTTGCCTATTCCCCAAAATGCCTCTATCTTGAGCTTGTCTATAAATTTGAACGCACGGTCGGGGTGTATGGTGCATAAGCCGTTTGGCTTCCTGTAGTCTGACGCTACTTTCGCAAGAAACTTGTTATACGAAACTCCGGCTGAGGCCACAAGGTTTAGCCGCTCTTTTATCTTGCTTTTTATCTCTTTGGCTATATCTACGGCAAGCTCTATTCCTGCTTTGTTTTCCGTAACATCTAAAAATGCCTCGTCGTACGATATTGGCTCTATTATGTCTGTGTATTCGTGAAAGATGTCGTGAATTTCGGCCGAAATCTCTTTGTAAACCTCCATTCGGCACGGAACGAATATCAGTCCGGGGCAGCGCTCCTTGGCCATCTTGGACGACATTGCAGAGCGTACGCCGAACCGCCTTGCTTCGTAGCTTGCCGCCGACACAACGCCGCGCTTGCCCGAATGGCCCACTGCCACAGGCTTGCCGCGCAACGACGGATTGTCTCGCTGCTCTACCGACGCGTAAAAAGCGTCCATGTCGATATGGATTATCTTTCGGTACATCGTCGCAAAGTTAGTCAGATTAATTGATTATCCTGCTTTGTCTTGAAGCTTAAAAAATTTTTTTCTTAGGTGTTTTTGGCTACCTTTGCTTCGTTTTAATTTGTTTTGGTTATGCATCCGTTGAGGTTTTTCAAATATTGTCCGGTCTGCGGCTCGCCTGAGTTTGCAGATTTTGAGACTCGTGCCAAGAGGTGCGGTCGGTGCGGCTTCCTCTTTTATCTGAATCCGGCTGCTGCGGTGGCGGCTTTTGTGTTTAATTCGGACGGAGAGCTTCTGCTGTGCCGCCGCAAGTTTGAGCCGTATAAAGGGACTTTGGATTTGCCCGGCGGTTTTGTGGAGTTTGACGAGGACGCGGAATGTGCCGTGAAAAGGGAGGTGCGAGAGGAACTTGGTGTTGACGGCATTGATGTAGAGTATCTTTTTAGCGTGCCGAACGTATATCCTTTTTCTAATCTCGACGTGCGTACTCTGGACCTGTTCTTTGCGTGCAAACTGACAAAACAGCAAGTCTTGTCTTTGCGTGCTGCCGATGATGTGGAGAGCTTTGTATTTCTTAAATTGGAAGATGTCAATCTTGACGATATAGGTTTGCCGTCTATCAAAAAGGCGGTGGAAAGGTATAGGGAAGGACATTGTTGAGTCTGTGACTTTTTGTGAGAAAATCATCTAATTTGTTGTTCCAAAGCTCTTTTTTTATATCTTTGCGGGGAAATGACTGAATTTTGATGAAATCGTGTTGAACAGAAGTGTGTTGTGTGTTACGTTTATCTTTGAGCTTCTGTTAGGTTGAATTTTGTGGGGCACTTTTTCGTGACTTGCAGTGCAGGTGCTGCAAATGGTCTCTCTTTGTGTGGAATAACGAAGCGAATAAGATGCAAGGTTGCGTTTGGGGAGGTATGGATATTGAATAATAATAAAACAATTTTACAAATTACAGTGGCGCTTGCAGGTAATTGCATGGGCCTGATTTAATCTTATGGGAATAAAAAAAACATTACTCGCTTTGAGTGCGTTGTTTTTCTCGTTCGGAGTTGCGGGACAGTCTTTAGGAGCCGATCCGAGTATGTCTGCGCCAAGAATCGCAGGTGCCGGCGAAGTGTGTATAGGCGAAAAAACAATCCTTTCTGTTGATTCTGATTACTATGGCGCTAAATATCAATGGTACCGGGGAGGCGTTGCGTTGAAGGGGGAGACCAGCAGCAGGTGCGTGCATGTTTCGGGAGAAAGCGCGGGAAGTTACCGCTATTATTGTGCGCTGACAGTGCCTGACGGAAATGGAGGCTCTTTAAAGATAAAGACGAAAGATTATGTAGTTAAGGACATTGTTTGCTGTTTGGACGACGAGGGTAATTCGTCTTCCAGAAAATTGGTGTGGGAAAATGACTTCGGCACTTTTGTGTCGCCTACGGAATATTATGTATGGGACTATTCTGATGTTTCAGAACCTAAAAAGGTTTATCACAAGAGTTACAGAAGTTACAGATACTGTCTGCCTGACGCCGGTATTCCGGTGCCCAAGGGCGCGTCTAAGTGCGGAAGCCATTCGGAGGTTGCTGCCGGAGGACATGAGGTGGCTGCTTATATTTCGTGGAACTACGGAGCTATGCTGGGCTGGGCGGCTATGTGCGGCGACGGCACTCCTTACGGAATTGATGGACCAAACCATTATTTCCCGGATCATACAGACCAAACCGACGGCACGGGCAAGTATGGCGCTTGTCTTTTTGTAAATGCGGCTGGGGCTGATTATTCAAATAATCCTTTGCTGCTGTACAAGCAGGAGATTAATAATTTGTGCAGTGATACGAAACTGACGGTCAGGTGTTTCGTCAATGTGTTTTCTGACTCTAAAAATCCGGTGAGAATTAAGGTCGTTGTCTATGATACGGAGTTTCCGGAGTTATATAGGGCGGAGTCTGATATTGTGGAGAAAAGATCTACAGGCGGCTCTGCCGAATGGGTCGAGGTGGCTGTGAGCCTAGATCAGATTGTTAGCCAGAATTTGACTTTCGAGATTCATGACTATGCTGAGAATATTGGCGACACGGGCGATGATTTGCTGCTGGACGATATTCAGGTGTTTGTTTGCAGCACGCCTCTGGCTAATCTCTTTTTTGACTTGAACTCGCACCAGAGCGATTTAGTTTATTGTGATGGCGACGATGTCAATCTGTTTGTTGATGTGACTAAGATGATAACTTCTTATTACAAGTTTAATCTGGGGTATCTGTTCCAATATAATGTTTCAGACCCTGCCTCTCCGGACTTTAAAAAGAACTGGGTCAATCTCACGGATGGCGCTGTGCCTGAAAGTTCTTATAAGGAACAGCTTGTCTCTGTTATAGAGAAGGCTAAGGAACTGAATCCGGGGGTTAAGTTTCCGAGTGTTTATTTCCGAGCTGTAGTTGGAAGCATTGATGTTATTAACAATCGCATCGCGGCTGATAATTATTTTAATCCTAACGACCCTTGTCTGGATCTCTCTATCTCTAATCCTATCAGGCTGAATACTAAGTGCCAGGCTTGCTCTGAACCCCAAGACCCGAAGGTTGCCGTAAAGGGCGGTTCTGTTGTTTACAAAGGTAAGAATGTAAAGGTGGGCGTTGAGGCTGAACATACTACGGTTGTGCTGTGCAAAGGAGATTCGGCTACGCTTTCTGTAAATGATGTTACTGGACGTGATATTGACGGCAACCTATATTCTAACTATACTTTGACGTGGTTCAAAGATGGGGTGAACGGAGAGGTTCTGGCCTCTGATTTGGGTTCTAAGGCTTCCGATTTTGTTGTTAGGTATGAGGATGTGACGGAAGACGGGACTGTGTTTGTGTTCAATATCCATGATAATTTTGAGAATGAAAAGAACCCGCCTACTGCGAAATGCGACAAAAATGACACGGTGGTGTTTGTGGCTTGCCCTAAAGTGTATGTGCCGGACATCTTTTGTGATGGTGATGATATTGAGCTTTTTGTTGACGTGTCTCCTGCTAATACTGCGCTGTATTCTGATAATTTAGGTTATCTGTTTCAGTTCAATACTTTGAGTCCGAAGGATTCGGAGTTTAGTGGCAACTGGAAAAATTTGACGGAAAAGGCTCTTGCTAAAGATTCTTATCGTGAGTTTTTGGAGGCTGCAATGTCTCTGGTTAGGGACACTATGGGCGATTCTTATTATCCGAATTTCTATTTCAGGGCGATTGCTGGTGATGTTGACGAAATAAATAGTCGTGCTGAATCTGCGGATAATGTTGCTGGTAAGTGGTCCGGATTGTCTGTGTCTGATTATGTTAGGTTAAGGACAAAGTGCTGTTATGAGCCTGAGGACCCGCAAATTTTGTCGCTGGGTGGTTTGTTTGTTCCTAAAGGACAGGTTGTGGACGGCGATACAGCCGAGTTTGCTATGGTCAAATTGTATGAGGGTGAGTCTGCTACTCTCTCTTCTAATGATATTACTGGTGTTGATATTGACGGAAATCCTTATTCGGACTATACTTTGACATGGTCTCGGGGGGGAGCAGATGGTGTGAAACTTGCGGCTCAGGTTGGCTCTCAGGCGGCTAGCTTGGTGGTTAGGTACGATGATGTCACGGAAGAGGGGACGCTCTTTGTAATTAATGTTCATGACAATTTTGAGACTAAAAGAGGCTCGGCTGCCGAGTGCGATAAAAATGACACGTTGCTGGTGATGGCAAGGCCGAAAATTGTGATTCCGGAGTTTTTTACTCCTAATGATGACGGATTTAATGATAGTTGGGTGGTCGGAAATCTTGAAAAGTACAAGAAAACTCGTGTGCAGATTTTTGACCGTTTTGGCAAACTTATTTCGGATATGCCTGGAAATGGAAATGGGTGGGACGGAACTTATAAAGATGCGGAAATGCCTTCTACTGATTATTGGTATATTATTGATATTGAGGATGTTGATGTGCAGTATATGGGGCATTTTACGTTGGTGAGGTGATAGTTTGATTGGATTTGAGCAGGAATGAGTTCGCTCTGACTTCACTTTTTTTTGCTGTTTGTTGCAAAAAGGATTTCTTATGTGACGTTTTTTTCTAAACAAATGTTTATATTTGTGGCGGAATTTGCGAATTCCGAGTCGTTTACATTTGCTTTTTCGAGTTGATGTAAGTTATTCGGATTTGCAAGTTTCGGAGGGTTATCGCATAATTTGTCTTATTGAAATATAATTCTTTACGTGCAGTGAAAAACAAGTATGTAGATCTTATCGAACAGTCTTTTGAGTTTCCAAATGACGAGTTCAGCGTGACCGAAAACGAGTTGTACTGGTTTGATGTTCCTTTGATGGACATCATTAAGCAGTACGGAACTCCTTTGCGCATTGCGTATATGCCGAAGATTGCCCAAAACATACAGAGGGCAAGGCGTTTGTTCAACGTGGCGATGGCCAAGGTGGATTACAAGGCGGACTATAACTACTGTTATTGCACGAAGAGTTCGCACTTCTCTTTTGTGCTTGAAGAGGTTCTGAAGCATGATGTTAACCTTGAAACTTCGTCGGCTTTTGACTATTATTTGCTTGAGGTGCTCGCAGAACAAGGGCATCTGAGCAAGGACAGATACATTATATGCAACGGTTTTAAACGTCCGCAGTACATAGAGAATATCCAGAAGCTTATCGATATGGGATTCAAGAATGTGCTGCCGATACTTGACAACAAATTTGAACTTGACTTGCTGCTGAAGGGGCGTACGGACAAGATGAAGGTTGGTATCAGAATTGCAGCGGAAGAAGAACCTAAGTTCGACTTTTACACGTCTCGTCTTGGTATCCGATATAAGGACATCATCCCTTATTATATGGAAAAGATAAAGAACAACCCGCAGGTTGAGCTTAAAATGCTGCACTTTTTCATAAATACTGGTATCAAAGACACCTCTTATTATTGGAACGAATTGAACAAGGGCGTGAATTTGTATTGCGAACTTTGCAAGGTTTGTCCGGAACTGGACAGCCTTAATATTGGCGGCGGTTTTCCGATACAGACTCACATGGACTTCAGTTATGATTATGAGTACATGGCAGAAGAGATTGTGGCCCAAATCAAAAACACTTGCGCGCAGAATGGTGTGCCTGAACCGCGCATCTTTACTGAGTTTGGCTCTTATACTGTGGGCGAGAGCGGCGCGATGCTTTACTCTATAGTAAACCAGAAGCAGCAGAACGACCGCGAACTTTGGGACATGATAGACAGCTCGTTTATCACCACGTTGCCAGATACTTGGGCTATTAATCAGCGCTTCCCGTTCCTTGCAATTAACAATTGGAATTCTGAGTATGAACGTGTGCATTTGGGAGGTCTGACTTGCGACAGCGAGGACTTCTACAATGCGGAGGTGCACTCTAACGCTATTTTCTTGCCGAAGATGATCGAGGGCAGAGAACAGTTTGTGGGATTTTTCCATACTGGCGCTTATCAGGAGGCGTTGAGCGGTTTTGGCGGCATTCAGCACTGCCTTTTGCCTGCTCCTAAACTTGTGGTAATTGACAAGGATGAGAATGGCGAATATTACACAAAACTTTTTGCTAAAGAGCAGAGTTACAAATCGATGCTGAAAATTTTGGGTTATTGATTTGTGCTTTTTATGCGTAAGTTTAAGTTTTGATTTCTAGATTTTTCGCAGATAAAGAAAGGAAGGTTTGTGCCTTCCTTTTTTGTTTGTAGAAGATGAAGGCTTTTGGGAGCTATAAGAAATAGTTTAGTCCAACGTGTCCGTATTGCATCTTTATTGCAGGACAAGCGCTTTTCAGTAGCGCGTAACTCTCTATTCCGGTGCAGTGACAAGGGCACATTTGCTCTATTCCGAATGAGTTTAATCTGTTTGCTAAATGGTCTATTTTTTTTACTGATTCATTTTTTATATGAAATCCGCCTAATATCAGATTAAGAGGAAGTTTGAAAAATTTGGAGGCAGTCTCTATTATATTTGATATGCCGCGATGCGCGCATCCGCTAATAAGGGACAGTTTCTCGTCTTTTGTTATCGCAAGATACAGCTCGTCGTGAAAATTGTCGTCGTGAGTTTCGAACGCTTCTTTTATCTTGAATTTGTTGAAGTGCGTGTCCTGCGTGTCGTGTATGTCTATGTCTGGCATTACGTATATCCCCTCAGAAATTTCTGTAGGCTTGTCTATGTATATCACTCTCTCTTGTGGAATTTGGCATGTGCGCGGCACGCCTACGTACCGTTCTGCCGAAAATCTGTTGCAGTCGAACCCGCGTTTGACGTAAAATTTGGCCTTCTTGTTTGCTTTCAAAAAAGCTTCTGTTGCTCCTGTGTGGTCGTAGTGTCCGTGGCTAAGTACCACGTGCTCAATCTCTTCCAATTCTATTTCAAACAGCTTTGCGTTGTGCAAGAGCGCGTCTGTCTGTCCCAAGTCAAAGAGTATTTTGTCTTTGTTGTTCTCTACAAATAGCGAAAATCCATGTTCTGCTTTCACGTCTGTCTGAAAAGCTGTATTTTCGATCAAAATTTTGAGCTTCATAATCTGATTACAATGATAGTAAATGTTTCAGTTTGAACAGGTCAAAACATCTTATGTTTGGCTTGTCTGACTTCAAATTTTTTAATAAAAAAGGATAAAGTAAGTTAAGCGAAATCTTCACAATTTGCTTGATTTTGTATTTTTCAATCCGTCTTAAGCATCTTAGCAGCGCAACGTCATCGTCAAAATTTCTGTCGTTCAGATTGTCCGAAATCAGTTTTATGTTTCGGACAGACTCTTTTGTTTTTGATAAAAAAACATCTGTCTTATCCAGTCCGATGTGTATAAGCGGATTGTCTATGTGCTTGACTTCTATTGACTTTTGTTTTAGATTCCAGCCGAAAAGCGTGTCTTCGTGACCGTATCCGCAGATGTTTTCATTGAAGTTCAGAGTTGAAAAAATCTCTTTGCGAATCATGAAGTTGAACGGTGTGAACGAGCTGTTTGGCGACTTCTGCCTTGTCTCGGCATTTCGCATTTCGCGTTCCGTTCCGTATTTCCACCGTAATATATACTGAGGCTCCGGAGGGTTTGTGTGATATGCAGTTCCGCCCACAACAACGTCAAAGTCCGCCGCTTCAGCGTATTTTTCGATAAAGTCACAAGATGTTACTTCGGCGTCGCAATCCATCAGCAGCACATATTGACTTTTTGCGGCTTCTACAAGCGCGTTGCGTATTTTTGAACGTCCTGCATTCTCCTCCAATTCCTTGTAAGATACTGATTTTAAGCTGGAAATAGAGCTGTTAATGTTTCTGAATTCTATTTCTGACTTATCGTCAAACACTAATATTTCCACATTGAACGGTGCATTTTCCGCTTGCCTGTGAAGTTCTGTCACAAGTTTAGTCACATCCCAATTATAAACTGGAATGCAGATTGAAAGAGAAAAATTGCTGTCGAACCTCTTCATGTTCAGCCTATTTTGCCTGCTATAACTTCCACAAACGAATCTTTGTCAAAATATTTTTGAGCAAGATTTCTGATTTCTTGAGGGGTTATAGACTGAATTGCATCAGAACTTTTGTCGTAAAAAGAGAAGTCGAACTCGTTCAGATGGAGCGGAATGAAATGATCCGACAGATTTAGGCCGCTGTCAAATATTCTGAGTTGTTCGCCTATCATGAAGTTTCTCACCATGTTTAGCTCGTCTTCTTGAATCAGGTCGTTCTGCAGGCGTTCCATTTCAAAATATACCTCTTTTATGAGCGGTTCCACTACGCCGACTCCGCACTGGGTGGTGATGAAGAAGTGCCCGTCGTTCAGGTGGTGCGTGGTGGCTGAGTTTATGCCGTAGGTATAACCTTTTTCTTCTCTGATGTTCGACATAAGCCGGCTGCCAAAATAACCTCCCAATATTGCATTTAAAACGGCAAACTTATGATAATCAGGGTGATGGTAGTTGAACAGACGTTTCCCGATAAATACGCAAGACTGTACGGCATTCTCCTTTTCTATAAGGATGCGCCCGGTTTCAGAACTGTAGTCTGAGTCGTATTCCGGCTGCTTTGTTTGACTTGTCTTGAAATTTTCCGAACCAAAAACATCATCAATCAGCCTTATTGTTTGATCTGATATTTTGCCGCATACAACAATTTTGCAAATACCGTTCAGATAGTGCTTTTTGTAAAAATCGACAAAAAGTCCTGTGTTCAGCTTTTCGTAATCTGCCAGCTCTGAACAGCGTCCGTAGATATTGTCTTTGCCGTAAATGGACGAGATGAATTTGCGTTGCGCCAGAAACTGAACCTTGCCTGATTCGACCAGATATTTCTTTTTCCTTATATCCGAGTAGATTTTAAACTCGCTTTCCGGGAAGTTTGCGTTCTGCAAAATTTCAGAAAGTAAAGGAAGCAGCTCGCTCAGATGTTTAGAAAGAGCGTAAAGTGTCACGTATGAATAGTGATACGAGCAGGAGAACTGCAAGACAGCTCCGTAGAAGTCGAACGTCTCCGCAATTTCTGCAGAGGTCATTTTTTTTGAGCCGGATTTGATAAGCTGGTTTGTGAACAGCGCGACCAGTTTTTGGGACTGCAGGGCGCTTCCGGCTGTGAAAATCCAGTCTATGCGCACAATATCCTCATCTCCGTAGTTGATTTTGAATATAGGCACTCCGTTAGACAAGACTGACATTTCAGGACTTTTTTTGCTGAATGTCTGCAACGGATTTATCTGTGGCTGTATCTTTCTGTCTAACATTTTTTAACGTTTGTTTAGTTGAGATTGAAGAAACAGTTCCGCACGTTTCAAGTCGTCCGGCGTGTCTATTCCGATTGTTTCGGTGTTTGTTATGCCTACCTTGATTTTATAGCCGTTTTCAAGCCAACGGAGCTGCTCCAGAGACTCTGCAATCTCCAGACTTGACTGCGGCAGTTCCGTAATCTGTTTCAGCACATCGGCGCGGTATGCGTAAAGCCCGATGTGTTTGTAATATGTGTGCGAATTTAGCCAGTTTTCAGTCTCCGCGCCTCTGAGAAATGGCATGACAGAGCGGCTGAAGTACATCGCTTCCATGTTTTTGTTCAGCACCACTTTGGGCGAGTTTGGATTGGAAAGAGCTTCCCATCCGTCTTTTTGCGAAAACGGTTTCACAAGCGTCGCAATCTGCGTCTCTTCCGATTCGAAACATTCGCATAGCGTCTTTATTTGTGACGGCTGAATGAATGGCTCGTCGCCCTGTATGTTTATCACAACGTCGCAGCCTTCGCCTACCTTCGTAAACGCTTCGAAGCAACGGTCTGTGCCGCTTTTGTGGTTCTCTGATGTCATGACTGCCTTTCCGCCAAACGAAGTCACAGCGTCAAATATGCGCTGGTCGTCTGTCGCAACATACACAAGGTCAAGAACACTGGAAACCTGCTCGTACACACGCTGAATCATGCTTTTGCCGCAAATCTCAACCAAAGGTTTGCCCGGGAAACGTGACGATGCGTAACGTGCCGGAATTATGCCGATAAATTTTATATTGCTCATATTTTTTGTATCAATTCAATTTTATATGTCTGTATGCATAAACGCATCTGCAAATGTAGCGAAAAAAGAGCAAAGAAAATCTTAAAGATTAAAGTTGGAGGCAATATTTTTTGTATTTTTGAGGAGTTTATAAAAATGATCATGGATTACATGGTTTTATATGGAGTTATTGTGGCAAAGAGGAGAAGGTTTTATGAATGTTAAAAGAATAGATTTATGATAAAGATATTAGATATAATTGAAAAGGGGAGGAATATAATTGCGTTGGTGTTTATATTGTATTGTTTTGGGGTAGCAATATCCAAAGGGGATATTTTGGTATCTGATATTTTAAAATTTGTTTTTGACATAATGAACCTTGTATTGTGTTTTTTTCTTTGCAGGTTTATATTTCGGCGGTGTGGCAGGCGGAAGACGCTTTTGCTTTCTGTCGGGGTGCCAGCGGTTGCCGCTTGTCTTGGCGTGTTTGACTTGAATTACGCATGGTTCGCTTTGTTTGGCATTGGCGCTGTGCAGCTGAGCATATTTGACAGCTTTGCAAATGATGAGCGTAAGACAGAAGAAAGCGAAGAGCAGGCGGAGAGTGCCTTAAAGGAGGGAACATTGCCGCCGTTTGGCATGGATTTTTATATAAAGCTGTTTGTGGTCAATACAGTTGTGATGCAAATCCTGATGTTCTTATGTCTGCGGTCTTTTTCGGTAGAGAGCTTTTGGGCGTTCTTCTTATGTGCGGTGGCTTTGCAAAGGCACTGTACATAATTTTGTGTAAATGTAGAGCACGGGATTCAGGTATAATCTCCTATATCTGAATTCTGTTTTCAAAAATAAGAATAAATTGGTTCATAATCAAGCCCCAATTATGAATTGGTTGCGTCCACTTCTTTTCAATCTCCATCAAAGATAGGAAAACGGTCTTCTT
>JAGBRL010000083.1 GCA_017632345.1 Paludibacteraceae bacterium | reverse complement strand
CACAGAGGTGACCAACCCGTTGACTTACAACGACGAGCATTGCTTCCAAAGCGCAATTTGCTTGGCTTACTTCTACGCCAACACGCGCTACACACTCTTCAAAGAGTTGCCAACCGGCAAAGGTTACGCAGATTTGGTTTTGATACCTTACCTGCCCAATATTCCTGCAATGGTGATAGAGTTGAAACACAACAAAAGCGCAGGAAGCGCCTTGCAGCAAATTAAGGACAAAAACTACTGTCAGGCTCTAAATAACTACAAAGGAGATTTGCTTTTCGTAGGCGTAAATTATGACGAGAAAACTAAGGAGCACAGTTGCAAGATTGAGCGGCTGGAAAATGAGTAGCCCCCCTAATTCCAAAATTTTACTATATTTGTGGGGGCAAATGGTTAGAGGAATGAATTTCACTCATCACATATCAAAAGGTTTTCGGGGCTTTGGTGGCGGTTACTCCTCTGCCATTACCCACACCATGTCGCATGAGCTGGGTCATGGTATCTTTGGTTTGGGTCATACTTTTTCGGAGGCATACGGAATCGAAAATGGCGTCACTTACAACCTGATGGACCTCACAGCCAGCGATGCCCAAGCAGTTATCCGTGGTGAAAACGGAGAGCCATTAGATGAAAGGTGGATATATAAAGAATAATAAAACCAGCGGAGGAATTATTGGAAACGACAATGAATGGTATTGGAGTGATATAAAAAATGTAACAATAAAATATGTAGAAACTTATGAAGGTGATTAGTGTAAGGATAACAGTAATATTGCTGTTGCTATTGGGTGTTTTTAACAATGTATGCTCGCAAAACTCAGTTTCCGAATTGTTAAGCAAATTCAAACAAATTGATTTGCCATTAAAGGAAATAAGCACCATTGTTACTTATGATTCGTTGGATAACGTGTGGCTTAATAGTTATTTATTTCCTCGTGATGGAAAGAAAACTATTATTCCTAATGTTATTAGTGTAGAGGGAGAGTTAATAAGACATGACTATACAGGTCTTTATCCTGAAGATGATATGACAGTATATTATGATATTAAAGATAAAGACGGTTCGTCCGTTGAAAAGATGTGCAAGTTTCACCATCGCATTGATGCTATTGGATATGTTGTATTGTCTGAAAAATATTGGTCGATAATAATTCGAATAGAATCAATAGAAAGTGTTTTTTATGACATCTGGAATATAGATAAATCAACTTTGGAACCTGTTTCGCAAATATGTTTGTTTTATGGGTTCAAAGAATCATGGAACGACGCCTCAATAAATTATGTAGAGGTAGAGTCTGAAATCACGCAGGACGGAGCTATTGTATGGCATAGTAACCAGCGAGGCTTGCATACTTATAGAACATGGAAAATTGATGAAGAAACAGGTTTGTTTAAAGTAGAGACGGAACGCCAAGAAGGCGAGTTCGAATATTGAGGATAACCATAAGTTTAATAGTAGCATTTAATTGCTTGTTGTGAGTAATTGGGGTTTGGGTTAAGAATCCCGAAATCGCAACAAACCTATATAGAGGCATAACACGTTATGTCTCCCAACAACTTGCCAGACACGCTGAATTTGTATATCTTTGTAAAAACTTAAAAAGCAGAAATTATGGGCTTATATCTGAATCCGAACGCGGATGCGTTCATGCAGAACAAAAATAAAAAGATATATGTGGACAAATCACAGATAATCTATGAACTCAATGACTTGATAGATTCTGATGATAATTTTGTCTGCCTCTCCCGTCCTCGCCGTTTCGGAAAGAGCATGGCGGGCAACATGATTTCTGCCTACTACTCAAAGGGCTGCGACACACGGGAGGTCTTCAGCCAGATGAAACTCGGTCAAGAGCCATGCTTTGACAAATACCTGAACAAGTTCAATGTCATCAAGCTGGACTTGAACGGGTGGTATCAAAGGGCGATACAGAGGAATAGAAAGGATCTTTTGATGACAGATATTCATGAGACTTTGGTTGATGAATTTAAGGTGGCTTTCCCTGCGTTGTCTTTTTGTAGCGGAGAAACATTGGATCAATGCATACTTAAAGTCTATGCGGAAACCGGCGAAAAGTTTGTCATCATCATAGATGAATACGATGTCTTGATTCGTGAGCAAGTTCCGCAATCGCTGTTCGACAGTTATCTAAGCTTCCTCAACGGACTCTTCAAGGACACGGCTATCCGCCCTGCCATCGCACTTGCATACATCACCGGCATCATTCCTATTGTGCGCGACAAGGTGCAGTCCAAGCTGAACGAGTTCACTGAATACACCATGCTCGACGCTGCTCAATTTGCTCCGCACGTAGGTTTCACCGCAGAGGAGACCAAAGCGCTCTGCGAACAATACGGATGTGACTTCGCCGAGTTCCAGCGTTGGTATGACGGTTACAAACTTAGCGACGAGGTCAGCCTCTTCAATCCAAAGTCTGTGACATCTTCCATCAGTCGCAAACGGATGGGCAGTTACTGGTCGGCAACCGGCTCGTTCGAGGCGTTGAAAGATTATATCTTAATGGATTTTGAAGGCATCCGTCAGGATGTTGTCACCATGATTTCGGGCGACAGTGTGGAGGTGGATGTCGGCTCGTTCCTGAATACTTTGGACAAGTTTGAGTCGAAGGACGATGTGTTCACTTACCTGATTCACTTGGGTTATCTGAATTATAATTTTGAAGAACAAACGTGCCGCATTCCAAACGAGGAGGTTCGGCAGGAGTGGGTGCGTTCAGTTAAACTGAGTCCCGACTACAAGAAACTGATGGAGATTATCAACGCATCCAAAAAACTCCTCGACGCAACCGTCGAAGGCAACGAGGAGGCAGTGGCTCGTGCTCTCGACGCAGCCCACACAGAGGTGACAAACCCTCTTACCTACAATGATGAGCATTGCTTCCAGAGTGCAATTTGCTTGGCTTACTTCTACGCCAACACCCGCTACACACTTTTCAAGGAACTGCCAACGGGGAAAGGTTACGCAGACTTGGTTTTGATTCCTTACCTGCCAAACATTCCGGCAATGGTGATAGAACTAAAACACAACAAAAGTGCAGGAAGCGCGCTTCAGCAAATAAAGGACAAAAACTATTGTCAGGCACTCAATAACTACAAAGGAGATTTGCTTTTCGTGGGCGTAAATTACGACGAGAAAACTAAGGAGCATAGTTGCAAGATCGAGCGGTTGGTGAACTGATAAACGTACAGAAAGTCTTGCACCTCTGTAGAGGAGTGGCGCGTTACGTATTCGTCACTATTTCGTGAATAATTTTCAGTCTTTCAGTCAATGTCGGTAGATGACTGCAAAAAAAGCAGGATACGTTTTGCACGTACCCTGCTTTTCTATAAAGAGGGGAATAGACTTCTCCCTTTGACACTTACTTCACTTCCCAAGTGTCGTTAGTCATCAGCAACTCTTGGAAGTTGTGGTATTTCTTTTTGCTTTTGACGTCCTCAATCTGAGCAGATACAGCCTCGTCGTAAGTAGGAGCGTCAACGTCACGGATAACGCCAAGCGCGATAGGGAAATCAGGGCCTTCCATTAAAGCAAGCTTCAACTGAAGAGTGTTATCTTCACAATGAGCGTCATGTACCAAAAGGTCCTTTTCAGTAATTCCGTTTTCACCTATTTTAACAACTTTGATTCCGAAACCTTCCTGCATAAGTCCGAACTCGTTGTTTTCACCAAAAATCATAGGTTTTCCGTGTTCAAGATATATTGCATTCTTCTTGCGGCCTTCAGCAGTGTAAACGCTTTCGTGAGTACCGTCGTTGAAGATTACGCAGTTCTGAAGTATTTCACACACAGCAGCACCTTTGTGAGCATGAGCGGCTTTAAGAATCTCAACAGTATTAGGAGCGTCGTTAGCCACCGCACGGGCAAAGAAGTGTCCGCGAGCTCCGAAGCAAAGTTCAGCAGGGCGGAAAGGATCTTCAACTGTACCGTAAGGAGAAGACTTGCTGACGAACCCGCGAGGTGAAGTAGGCGAGTACTGACCTTTAGTCAAACCATATATACGGTTGTTGAGCAGAATCATGTTCAGATTGATGTTTCTGCGGTTAGCGTGAATAAAGTGGTTGCCTCCAATCGCAAGCCCGTCGCCGTCGCCAGAAACCTGCCAAACGGTCAAATCAGGATTGGCAACCTTGCAGCCTGTGGCGATAGCAGCAGCACGGCCGTGAATAGTGTTCATGCCATAAGTGGCCATATAGTGAGGCAGACGGCTTGAACAACCGATACCAGAAATAACTGCAGTGTTGTGCGGAGCAACGCCAATTTCAGCCATCGCTTTCTGCAACGAAGCCAAGAAGAAATGGTCACCGCAACCCGGACACCAACGAGGCTGTCCCTTTTTGAAATCTTTTGCTGTAAAAGTCATAACAATTACGATTTTATATAAACATCACGGAAAATCCGCAACGATTATTTACTTGTTAATAATTTTATTAAACTCTTCAACCAATTCAGACACTACGAACGGCTGACCCTTAACTTCATTGAACTGATAAGGGTTGAAATTGTCAATCTTCATGCGCAACCAGCCGGCGAACTGACCCATGTTCTGTTCTGCAACAACCACCTTGCTGTACTTAGTAAGCACTTCGGCTGTGTTTTTTGGGAGCGGGTTGATGTATTTGAAGTGAGCCAAAGCAACTTTTTTGCCGTCCGCTCTCATCTCGTCCATTGCGGCGTGAAGGTGACCGTAAGTGCCTCCAAAACCAACAATAAGCAAGTCTGCATCGTCTGCATCACCTTCTACAGCAACGTCTGGCACCTGAATCTTGTCAATTTTTTCCTGACGAAGACGAGTCATCAAGTCATGGTTTTCAGGGTCTGTAGAGATAGCGCCTGTCTTGTTGTCCTTTTCAAGACCTCCCAAGATGTGTGTGAAGCCTTCAGTTCCAGGCACCGCCCAGTAACGAGAACCTTCTGCGTTACGCTGATAAGGTGTCCAAGAGCCCTTCATTGCCTCTGTGACGTAAGGCGGATTGATAGCAGGATAATCAGCCAAGTTAGGCAGTTTCCATGCAGCCGAGCCGTTAGCCACAAAAGCGTCTGTCATAAGCACAACTGGAGTCATGTGCTCCAAAGCTATTTTGCAAGCCATGTAAGCCGCATCGAAGCAGTCTGTTGGCGATATAGCTGCGATAACTGGCATTGGCGATTCCCCGTTACGGCCGAACAAAGCCTGAAGCAAGTCTGTCTGTTCTGATTTTGTAGGAAGACCAGTTGCCGGACCACCTCGCTGAACGTTCAAAACAACTAAAGGAAGCTCCATGATAACGGCAAGGTTCATAGCTTCAGACTTCAAACAGATACCAGGACCCGACGTTGAAGTGCAAGCCAAAGCACCTGCGAACGAAGCCCCAAGAGCCGAAGCGCATCCTGCAATTTCGTCTTCGCATTGAACTGTAGTCACACCAAGAGATTTGTGCTTTGAAAGTTCATGAAGAACGTCAGTTGCAGGAGTGATAGGGTAAGAGCCAAGGAATAACTTAAGTCCAGCCTTCTCTGCAGCGGCAATAAAGCCGTAAGATGTAGCCTTGTTGCCGTTGATGTCCATGTAAAGACCTTTTTTCTTTTCTCCCTTAGTCTCTACTGTATATGTGTGAGAAACAGAAGAGTGAGTGTTATGTCCGTAGTCATAACCTGCCTGAATAACTTTAATGTTAGATTCAGCCACACCCGGTTTCTTGGCAAATTTTTCTTTGAGCATATTTGCGGCGATGCTGATGTCGCGGTTGAACAGCCAGCACACAAGACCAAGCGCGAACATGTTGCGGCACTTCAAAATCGCTTTAGGGTCCATGCCAGAATCAGCAAGGCAGTCCTTCACCATCTGAGTGATAGGAGCGGCGATTACGTCGTTCTTAATGCCCATCTCAGCAATGGCGTCAAGAGTTTCGAAATTGGCCTTCTTTAGGTCGCCTTCCGTAAATGAGTCAGTGTCGATGATAATTGCAGAAGTAGGTTTGCAGAATTTGTATTGTGTCTTCAAAGCTGCCGGATTCATTGCAACTAGCACGTCGCACTTGTCGCCCGGAGTGAAAACCTTTTCTGCACCAATATGCACTTGAAAGCCAGAAACGCCAGTCAGCGAGCCGTGAGGGGCGCGTATGTCCGCTGGATAGTCCGGAAAAGTACAGATGTCATTACCAACTGTAGCGGAAATCGTAGAGAAGATGTTTCCGGCAAGCTGCATGCCGTCGCCAGAGTCTCCTGAAAATCGAACCACTACCTGATCCAAATCTTTTACGTTATTTGCCATATTTAAATAATTTTGGAGTTTACCAAAAAGTTTCATTCTCGTTAACAGATGCAAAAATAGACAAATGATAGGTTAAAAGCAAAAAAAATGAATTATTTTTCATTTTAAAGGCCTAAAATGTGCCGTTTTGCGCATAAATAAAGCATAATTTATAAATATGGGTTCTTAAATTGATGTTTTATTCTAATCTATGATGATAATGTTTTGAATTTTGCCGTTTTTGAGGAGATTTGCTTGTCAGTCAAATGATTTGGTATATTGTAAAAAAGGCTTCTCTGCCAAAACAGAGAAGCCTAGAAGATATTTGTCAGAAGAAATTATCTGATGTTTGCTATGCTGATGATGTCGGCAAACACGCCAGCCGCAGTTACAGCAGCTCCGGCTCCGTATCCACGTATCATCATTGGGTCTTCGTAACGAGCTGTGTTTATTATGATGAGGTTGTTGCTGCCCTTCAAGTCATAGAACGGATGTGACGGTTCTACAGCCTGAAGACCTACGCTTGTCTTGCCGTTTTCAAGTTTAGCGACAAAGCACCAGTGTTTGTTTTCGGCTTCCACAACCTTGCGGCGCTCTTCGAATTCTGCGTCAAACGCTTCAACCTTCTTCCAGAAGTCGTCAAGTGTGCCTTCGAAGAAGTCGTTAGGGATGAAAAGGTTCTTCTCCACATCGTCCTGCTCAACCCGGATTCCAGATTCGCGCGCTAAAATCACGAGCTTGCGTATAACGTCCTTTCCGCTCAAGTCTATACGAGGGTCTGGTTCTGCAAATCTTGCCTCCATCGCCATTCTGATAGCTTTGCTCAAAGGAATGTCTTTGCTGATAGTGTTGAATATGAAGTTCAGAGTTCCTGATAGCACAGCTTCAAGCTTCACAATCTTGTCTCCGCTGAATATCAAGTCGTTGATGGTGTTGATGATAGGCAATCCGGCTCCAACATTTGTTTCGTAAAGATATTTGATGCCACGTTTGCGGGCTATCTCTTTCAGTTCCATATAGTTGTCGTAGTCGCCGGAAGCAGCTATCTTATTTGCAGCCACAACGGATATGTTATGAAGCAGCAGGTCTTTGTATATAGACGCAATTGCGGCGCTTGCAGTGCAGTCCACAAACACGCAGTTGTAAATGTTGAACTCAATCAGAGCTTTTTTCAGCGCGTCAGGAGTAGAAGGAGTTCCGTTTTTCAGTGCTTCGTTGTAATTTTCAAGATCAATGCCTTCCCGGTCAAGAATGAAGTTTGCAACATCAGCAATACCTATGACTTTGACTTTAAGTCTGTTTTGATTCATCAGAAGTTCCTTTTGCGAATGCAACTGTGAAAGGAGGCTTCCTCCAACAGTTCCTGTTCCTACCACAAAGAGGTTAAGCTCCTGATAGTCTGTCAAGAAGAAAGATTCGTGAATAGAATTCAATGTCTTTCTTAAGTTCTCTTTATTTATAACGAACGAGATGTTAGTCTCGGACGAGCATTGCGAGAGCGCAATCACGTTGATGTTGTTTCTGCCAAGTGCGTTGAAAAGTTTTCCGGCAGTGCCAGTCGACTTCTTCATGTTGTCTCCAATAACAGAAACAATAGCGAGGTCTTTCTGTGTCGTTATTGAAGTGATTTCCTCTTTTTCAAGCAAATCCTCCAGTTCTTCACGAAGGACTTCTTCTGCATCTTCCGCTATTTCTGAATATACGCCAATAGAGAAAGAACACCCTGTGGAATTTTCAGAAGCGAATATGGTGTCTATGCAAGCTTCGTCCAAAGCTGTATAGATGCGAGATTTTATGTCGCTCAGACCAAGGATGCCAAAGCTGGAAAGCGTGATAAGGGTAGTGTCATTGATTGACGCTATGCTTTTGATAGTTTTGCCCTCAGATCCGTTTTCTGTTGAGATCAATGTGCCTTTTTCATCTTGTTTGAAAATGTTTCTCACTGACACTGGAATTGACTCGGCGTACACAGGGTACAGTACCTTTGGCTCCAATGATATGTTTTCAAAATTGCATAGTTCAGTTGCTTCGGAATAACTTAGACTCTCTATTGTGTATGCTTTGCTGATTACGGAAGGGTCTGCAGTCATGAACACGTCTGTAGTGCCCCAGATTTCAAGCCTTTCAGCTTTTAGTGCGTGGGCGAAAATAGAGGCGATGTAGTCTGAGTCTGTGCAGCCGACGCTAAGCGTGTTGTCTAAAGCCCTTCCCGGAAGCACTACAAGCTCGTTCGTATTGCCGAACTTCTCTCTTATTAGCTTTGCTGATTTGTCAATGTCGGCAGTCGTGTCAGAAATCTTGACAAACTTGTCAGTGTCTTCAAGTTTAGCGTCGATGAAAGTGCTTACTATGATAGAGGAGATTTTAAAAGCGTATGAGATAATTGTGTCAAAGGCTTTGGGCGAAACCTCCTTAGTCAAGAAAACACCTTTGATTATGTTCTCCAATTCATTGTGAAGACTTGCAATTTCAGTTTTAGTCTTTTCTTGCAACGAAGACGGAATGACATTCTCTATAATATGATTGTGAATGTCAACTATATATTGAAATTCGTTTAAATAAGAAGAGTCTCCTTGCTCAGCAAGGCTGGTCACGTCGATCAGCTTGTTTTTAACCACTTCTATTGCCGGCATAATGATAATTGCAGGGGCAGTCTCCTTCTCCACGATTTTCTTTACTTGCTTCAAGTTTTCTATGGAGCCTACGGACGCTCCATCAAATTTTAAAATCTTCATACGAATTGTTCTTTAAATTGTTTTTTAGCCGATTCTCTGCGAACGGGAAGTTGAAAGCAAGTCTGTAAAGATGTTACAATTCTATCTTTGTCAAAATTGCCCTTCCAGAGCCTGAGTTTCGGACTTTGTGAAAAATATCTCGCAAATATAGTAAAAAAACAAACTGACAAGGATGTTTTTTTGACGTTTGTTTTGTGCAAAAAAGAAAAAAACGCTCCAAATTCAATTGAAGCGTTTTATTTGTATGGAGAACAAAATTGTTCTGCAGATTTGCTCTACTATTGAGGTGAGCCTATTTTCACGATAATGCAGGCACTGTCTTTTGGTGGAATCGAGTCGTTTTCCCATCGGCGTTTGTACTTGAAGTTGAGTGTGTCGCATCCATCTGCCACCGCTTTATACAGCCAGATGTCAGCTCCTCCAACGCCAACCATCATGCCATTTCTTTCAGGCTGTCTGAAAGTCCGCTCGATGAACTCAATGTAACGCAGCGAGTCCGAGGCACAGCTCCAGGAATATCCTGTGGATGGGTTGGATTGCAGCTCTATTGCAAACGTGTCGCCAACGCTTTTGCATACAACAGAACTTGTGCCGCAGCTGTCAGTGTGCGCAGTGGGGTCATTTGTTTCAAGAACAGGCTCTCCCGACTCAGTATTGCTTTTTGCAAAAAAACAATTTGAAAACAGAAGGGACGCAAGCGCCACGCCTAACATCTTCAGAAAAACGCTCGTCTTCATTATTCAAATCGTTCAAACACCTCTTTCTTGTTCTTGTTCGGGAAGTTGAATGACAACATTATTTCGTGAGCCGAGCCAGAATAGTCGGCGACTGCACCGAAGTTGTAATCAAACGTGTATCCGAATCGGAATCTGTTGTACTCTACGCCAAGTGTTACGCCAACCGGATTGGTCCCAAACCCGTCGTTGACGTCCGGGTGATAAGTCAGACCTCCCCAGAACAGACGGTTATAGAATGCAACAACATTAAGTTCGAACACGTTTGTCTTTCCGTGATTCATGTACACCAACGCTGGAGCCAAATCAAACGTTTCATTTAGAGGGAATATGTATCGAGCATATCCGTAAAAGTGTCTGCCTGATATGAGCGAGGTTGACTCGTTAGCCACAATGTGCGTGATAGAGAATCCGAGCAAAAGATTTGGAGTGGAAAATTCGGCACCGAAGTCAAAGTCAGGACTGAACTTAGTCTCCTTTTCCATAGGGAAATCACCGTCGTTACGTTCCGTTTCGTCTTCAAGTTCGTAGTCAGAAGCGTCGAAATAGCCGTACTGAACACCTGCTGACAGACCGAAAGAGAGCAGCATGTCGTCATTCAGTTTCAAGTTGTAAGCGTAAACCAATTTCGGGTTAAGCATGCTTTTTGCGACCCCAAGATTATCATACGAACAAGTGAACCCAACTCCAGAATTGTATTTCTCGATGAACGTCTGAGCGTTCAGCACGCCAGACTTTGGAGAGTCCTTCACATCCAGCCATTGACACCTTCCAAGGAAGAAGATGTCGAGGTCGCTGATGTTACCGACACCGGCAGGGTTTTTGTTGATACGAGAAAAGAACTGTTGAGATAGCAGCAAATCCTGCTGGGCATTTACTGCGACACATAATGTAAAGAAACTAATAAGTGCCAATAACTTTTTCATCATTTTATCTCCTAATCTTTAATCGTTATTAATAATCTTGATATCTACACGGCGGTTCTGCTCGTGCTCGTACTCTTCAACCGCGTTAGGAAGAATAGGCTCGTTCTTGCCCTTTCCTATGGCTTTGAGAAGTCGTTTGTCGTAACCTCTCTGAACAAGCAAGGCCTTCACGTACTCAGCTCGTTTCTGAGACAACTTCTTGTTGAAATCGTCAGAACCACGGTTGTCTGTATGTCCGCTGATTTCAAATTCAGCTCCAGGGAACTCAAGCAACGCTTTGTAAAGTTCGTCCAGCTGAGCTTCGTATTCGGGTTTCATGTCAGTTTTACCGAAGTCAAAGAAGAAAAGCACCCAATGGAAGCCTTTAGGCTCTTCTATAGTGTTTTCTGCAGTCAATTCGTTCTGGCGAGGAGGGTCGATACGGCTCGGACGGTAAATGTCCGCTCTTCCCTTGCCTCCTTTACGGTCAGACACGAAGTACATAGCCACGCGGTTGAACGCAATGTTATAGTCGGCAGCAGACGAGTTTATTGACTCTCCGATGTTTTCAACAGGTCCCCAAACCTTGTCTTTCTTCTTTTTTCGAGAAATGTATATGTCCATATCTCCGAAGCCGCCCGGTCTGTTAGAAGCGAAGAATAGGGCAGTGTCACCAATTTCCAAGGCGAAGTCTTCACACACAGCCGTGTTTACAGAATCTCCAACGCTTTGAGGACGGCTCCACCATTCTTCATTCTCCTTTTCGATGAACCACAAGTCTCTGTCGCCTTTGCCAGACTTGAATTTTCCGGAGAAATAGATTCTTTTGCCGTTTTTGCCCAAAGACGGGTTGTGGAAACCTTTCAAACTCGGAACCGTGTGGTTCCAGCGTCCGCCAGCGAGAGCTGAACCGCGGATGACACGATCGGAAGCCATCACCCCCTTAATGTTCATAGGCTTCGCCTCTTTGAACTTGTCTCCAAATTCGCGAGCCTGATATAGAGTGGTGTTGCCGTCTCCGTCCTTCTTTGCGTAGTATATCATCTTTGTTCTCGCGTCATAAGCAAATGTACCAGATTCCATGCCAAGCTTCATAAGCTCAGGACAGACAATGAGCGAGTCAAGTTCCAAGTCTCTCTTTGGGTAAAACTTGTAAGCCGTGTCGTTTCGGAAAAAGACCATGGAACCTGATTTGTAAGGAGACAAGGCCTTATCGTTAAATCGAGTGTTTTTGTCGGAAGGTTCAAAGTCAAACCATCCGCTCACATAATCCTTTTCTATCGCAAAAAGGCTGCTCGTCATAGCGACCGTCAGAACGGCCAAAATCACTCTTTTCATCTATATAAAATTTATATTGTCAATCTAAAAAATTGTCTCATTAGAATTTTGTTAACTCAATAGTTCCCTTCAGCACTCTGCCGTCCTTCTTTAACAGACGATAGAAGTATGTGCCAGGTTCCGCCAATTGGCCTCTGTAGGTTCCGTCCCATCCGTCAGTTCCTTCGTAAACCACCTGCTGGTAACGGTTGAAAATCTGAACCATATAACCCTTCATAAACACGTCATTCTTAGCGTTGCCGTTATCTGGAGTGAATGCGTTCGGAATGTTAGTATAGTCGGCCACTTCAATCTCTACTTTAGTGAACACGTCGCCGCAGACACTGTTGACTGTTTTGACGTAGAATACATAATCGCCCTGAGTGTCAAGAGGATATTCGAACTCAGCCTTGACAGTAGAGTCAATAGGTGTCGATGTGGAGTCATCTATAAACCATTCGTAACTGCCAGAATAGAGCGGATTCGACGGTATAACTATGAGATTCACGTTTGAACCCATCTGAACAGAGGCGTCGGCCGCTTTCACGTCCAAATGCATTTTGTGAGCAACAACGACTGTGTCTGATAAGTATTCCTTGTCAGAGTCAATACACACATCGTCCTTTACGTAAGCCCAATAAACAGAGTCCTTCATAGGGACAATCTCGATGCTGTCCTTGAAGCCCATCATAGTGTGTACGGTGTCATTGAACCAAACTACAGACTGCGGACTACCTTTCAGTACATTCAAAGTGAGTTTGATCTTGCGCAGACTGTCTGCAGAAGATGTGTCCTGGCAAACCCCGTAAGAGCTTGCGTCTATGACGAATTCTACAGTGTCCTGCACCTTCATTGTGTACAAAGCAGAAGATTGAGGACAAACCTCTTTGCCGTCCGCTTCTTTGAAGTTTACCACGACGTTTTCATAGACATCGCCGATAGGGAACTTGTACGGATTAGAAACGTACTTGCCATTGCTTATTGTTTCAGCCTTTCCAAGCTCTGCATTGTCCCACCATATCGAAGTCTTGGAGCTTGGGTCGCTATTGTAAACATTAGCCGTAAATACAACCTCTTTGTTGATACACATAGGCGACTGTATGCTAGATGTGACTTCAACCGAAATAGGTTCGCGTATCAAAATGCTCAAAGAGTCGCCGGCAGATGTGCTTAGGTCTGGACATACACCGTCCGAAACCTTTACGCCAATGTTGTTTTCGCCAACACTCAAGGCAAAAGTGTTAGTGTTGACCAAAGCGGCGCTTTCTTTTCCGTCTGACCAGATGAACTTTTTAGGTTCTCCTCGACTTACCACAGCGTTTACTGTCACGCTCTTAAGAGCTTCTGTTTTAGCACATACCTTGCCGTCAGTTACATCAGGAGCGACGAGCGACAACTTGAACTTTTTACGTAACGAGTATTTCAAGCTATTTGTCGCGTTCTTGTTGCAGACATCATCTTTTACAGAGACGATAACGTCGCGAGTCTCAGCTATGCGGCTACCGTCAAAATTGTCTGGCATAGATACAGGAGAGTATGTCTTAGACGTTGAGCTTTCGCCGTTTTTGATTGTAGTTTCCGCCGTCTGTTCAGAAACGTTAATTGAATTTTTGTCGAAAGACCAAGCAACCTTAGTGTCGCCTTCCTTTAAGTTCTTCGCAGTCAAATTAAATTCAATTTCATCACCTTCACAAATTACGCTTTTGTCAGATGCGAGCGTCAGTTCGACTGGGTAGCGGGCTTCGAAGTCGTAATCAACCTTGTATGGCTCTCCGCCTTCCTTGTGACATACATTGTCCAAAACAACCACATGGAAGTTGTGTACTCCGTCTGTCACCGTGTAAGTGTGCTGTTTTTCTGTAGTTCTCTCAACCTCTTTCCCGTCCATGTACCAGATGTACAAAGCAGGTTCGCCAGTTGTGTCTTTGGCTGTAACTGTCATTGTGTTATTTGCCTCAGTAGTGCTCAGACAGAAGTATTTGTCATCTGTCAAAGAAACGTCAAACTTGAGGCCTATCTTTCTGAACACTTTGTAGTCGGCAGTGGCAGCAGGCTTGTTAGTAGTACAAACTTCATCAGTTGTAGTAACAGTCACGCTTCCGTCCGAAGTTCTACTACCTTCAATAGTAGGAGTCACAACATTAGAAACCTTGTTTCCGGTAGTTGTGGCTTTCTCGATTTTAGCATCTTTTACAGCCCAATTGATAATAGTGTTGTCGTTAAGCGGATTAGTCACAACTACAGAATAGTTCAAAGACTCTCCGAAACAAACACTGTCCTTAGCTGGAGATATTGCGAGCTTTATAGGCAAGCGAGCTTCTATAGGCAGAGAATCTTTTGCAGACGCTGCATTAGCAGTGTCCAAAATACATACGTCGTCAGTTACCTTTATAGAGAAGTCGTTCTTGCCGTCGCTAATGGCGATGCAGTTTTTATTGTCTGTTGTCTTGCCAACGAATTCGCCATTCTTGTACCAGAAATAATTAGAAGGATTTCCGGAAGAGACGCTTGCTTCGAGGCAAATTTTGTTTTCTTCACCCTCTTTCAAACAGAACAAACTGTCGTTTCTGTCATACTTCAAAGCAAGTTCTATATTTTTGAACAGTTTGTAAGTCACCTCAGATTTCGGATTGTTGTCTGTACATACCTTGTCTGTTGCAGTTATAGTGACAACACCAGACTCCATGAAGTCACTAGAGCTGACAGGAGTCCGCTTTATTGTAGTGTCTCCGCTGCTTATAGTTTCGTTTTCCAGACCGTTAGTTATGCCAGTATAAGTCCAAACGATGTCAGTCTTGCTTGTTAATGAGTTGTCCACAATGGCTTTCAACTCAATTTCAGAGCCGTTGCATATACTGTCAGACTTAGCGTTGCCAATTCTCAAAGACAAGTCGAGAGGAAGACGAGCCTCTACGGTGTCGTTAGAAGATTCTACGTTAGCGTTAGCTTCAGCCTGATCTTTGTAACAAACGCCGTCAGACGCACTCACGAAGTACACGTAAGTGTGATTTCCTGTGATGGTTTCCTTGAATGTGTTGCTGTTTGTAGTAAGCACCAACGTAGTATCTTTAGAACCGTCCGCCTTCAATTCTTGGCGATACCAGTAGAAGGTGTTTGGACGAGCGGTGCTTTCTGGAGTAGCTATCGCATCCAGCTGGATTTCCGTGCCTTCTTCTGATACACACAATGTGTTTTCTTTAATGTTGCTTGACAACTTCAAGTCAAAATTGTACTTGTGGTGAATGTCGTAATTGAACGACTTGTCAACCGAACAATAAGAAGAGTCAACAGCATACATTTCCACAAAAACCTTTCCTTTAAGACTATCCTTGCTGCCAGTTGCAGTTGGAATAGTATAATCAGGAGACGCTTTTACAATCTCAGAGTATATAGTATCATTAGCAGAGCTTGTCACACGCCATCTGAAAGCGATGTTGTCCAACTTAGCAGGGTGCAAACTGGTCAAAGTCACTTTAGATTCATCTTCGCAGACTACGAAGTCTGTTTCAGGAACGGTGAATTTCACGAACTCTTTGGTTCTTACAGTAATCAACTGGCTGTCCACGCAACCAAGCTTTTCAAAAGCGTAGAACATGAAAGAGTCAACCTTGCCTTCCGGATTGTTAGCCGGAATTGTGAATTTGTATGAAATTTCTCTGGAGATAGTGTCAGTGCTAGCGCCTTCACCTATCTTAACCCATGCAAATTTCACACGTCCGTTAGGTTCTCCGTTCAAATTCATAACCTCGTTAACACAACCAGCAGTGTCTAACTGCAGACCCATAGGTCCGCTGTAGTTGACGTTCAGCACGAAAGAAGAGTCTATAGCGTAAACGTTGTCACAGTCCACCACAGGAGGGTTGCCTGCGCAGATGTCATTGATGATTTCTGTTCTTGAAGCCACGATAGCACGAATTCTAGTCATGCCAACGAAACGTGAATCGACAACTTTAGTTTCAGGGTCTCTCGGTGTGATTTTGAGCTGGCTTGAACTAGTGTCGTTTGGTATAGTTATCCATTCTCCACCAACTTCAGACTTGTTGTACTGGAACAAGTAAAGAGGCTTTGAGATATAGTTCTCAATACCGTTTTTGTTAAATGCGTAAAGATTGATAGCGTCGTCAAGTTCGCAAGTCTCTACCGAATTCAACGGTTTGCCGGCAAGACTTTCTGCAAGCAAGTCGATGCTTGGGTAGCAAATAGAGATGCAAATATCGTCCAAAAGGATGTCGTTACCAGCGTTTACGCTACCGCCCGGCATGTTGTTCACAATTTGAATCTTGTACTGCATACCTGAAGCAGGGAACAAGAACGACAGCTTAGCCCAATTGTGTTTTTCATCAGAACGAGGGTAAATGTCGCCCGAAGACACAGAGTGCACAAGAGTTCCGTTTGAGTCAAATACGTCTAGACGCACGTTCACTGGGGCGTTGCTCTGTTTGCGAGTGGCGTTGTTCACGTATGCGTCGAACAGCAACATTGCGTTGTTACAAGCCTTGTCCAGCGAGATCTCTTTTTCGTAAATGACCTTATCGACAACGTCCGCGCAGTTTACGAAAAGCATACCGCCGTTTGCATTGCCTGTATGGTCGCCGCCTTTCCAGTAGTCACGTTCTGTCATGCCGCAGTTACTGATGTTCGGGTCTGGACAGATGGCGAAGAATCCGTCTTCGATACGATAACCGTTACAACCTTCCCAGCAAGCGTAGTGTGCATAGTTGTCAGAAGCGCAGGCGTCTGGATCGAACGGACCTGCATTTCCGTCAGTAAGAGCGAATTTGTGCTCTCTTACAGAATTGTTCGGGTCGGAAGCCCAGAAATTAAAAATGTCGTAATCGTTTCCTTCGTTGTCTGTCAGGCTAGAGGAAGCAGTCTCTTCTGTCTTAGTCTTTGAGACTGGGTCGTAGCGCTCAAACACGTATGTTGACTCGTCTTCGAAGCGTCCGAAGTCATCGAACCACAATGTGTCAGGAATAGTGGTCTCATCACACTCCAAAGTGGCGCGCACAATCACATGCATAGTATATTCTATGTTTCCGTCCTCTTTTTCTATGTTAGCCAAAATCTTGAACTCGATATTGTCATCCGCAAGTATCTCCCAGCCGAAGTCTTCACCTTCCAAAGTGGTCTCAGACCAAGACGATTCGCTAAGTTTTTTCTTGTAAATTTTGTTGAGGGTGATGTTTTCTTTTGCCTTGCCTAACCAGTTAGGGCTGAATTTGATAGTTGACCAGCGAGGCACTTCAAACTCTACGGCAGAAGAATTAGTGCTGTCGTTGTAAACTCTGTTAGTGAGAGTGGTTCCGTTCGCATTCAAACTTAACTGAAGTGGCTTGAAGTATATGAGCAAAGGAGCAGAGAAAATCTTTGAACCATTGTCTGTTATTCCAACTCTGTAATATGTGCTGTCTGTGTTCTGTATATAGGTCACGTTCTTAGTAGAGAAGTTGATGTCCTTCCAAGTACTTCCGTCCGAGCTGGTTTGCCAAATGAAGTCGCCGGTGTAATCACCAGGACAAGGCATTGCTTCCAACTTAACTGTGTCGTTGTAGTTTATAGCTGTCTTTCCGGAAGTTAAATTCATGTAAACTTGAGTTCCGGTAGGCATAGACGGAAGCAGCTTCAACGGGTAGGTTGAAGGGTCAAGATAAAAAACAAACGTTTCTCCAGCTTTTACGCTTGGAGTCTGCCAAGCTAGAACCTTGCCGTCAGAACCGGCTTTTGTGGTTAATCCAACACCGTTGTCAACCATGTCAACTCCAGAAGTGTAGCCGATTTCGCCGTTCAAAATCTGAAACTGGATGTCGCCATCGCTGGTTGCAGTCAACGTAAATTTCAGGATAGGAGAACAATCTAATTCTTTCTCCACTTTTGAACTGCTCAGATTGTACCAATTCTCAGCTGTGAACTGGGCAAGAGAGCTGAATGTGTTTAAAGACAATAAAACAGAGACCAAGAGCAAGTTTCTGAAAAGTTGTCTTGCCTTATATCCCCAAAAATCCGCTGTCGCAATGGATAAATGACGCGACAGTAGTTGCTTCATGTTTTTCATCTTAAATTTAAAATTTTACTATATATAACAACACAAAATAGAGTGGTCAATGTTCTCCATAACATCATATTTGTCATTGAGATTTGCACATTTGAACGCACATAGACCCCCAAAGGTACAATTTTTTTATTTCAGAACAAAAAAAAGATAGAAAAATATGGATATTTTATTTATAAATATGTTTTATAGCATATTTGCATGCCTTTAGTGTTATCTAATCAACTGCACTTTTTTTATTTCGAAGTCGTTGATTGTCGCGTTTCTTAAATCTTTATTGTGTTTCTTTTGAAATGCTTCGCTTATTTCAGCCAATGTTGGCTTGTTTGGTAATAGGCTGAGTTTTTTGCTTATGATGACAAACGAGCCTTCCTTTAGTCCGTCTAAGTCTTTGTTCAATGTGACGCAGTAATCTGTTCCTGAGAAATGTATCATAGCTGTATTTGTTTGTGCAAAATTTATAATACAAATATAATGAAAAGGATTTGCAGATTCAAAGGTTTCTTGTTCTTTTTTTTGAGCAAAAGCGATGCGGCTTTTGTTGTTTTGCCGTGTCTGCATAGTTTTTTTTGCTATGTTGTCGGTCAAAAACATAACCATTTCAGACCTATGTTTATGGAGGGTGCAAAAAAAGCGTGCTTGTACGGCACGCTTTTTTGCAATTTGGAATTATCTTGAGAACAATATCTCTCTATATTTAGGCAGAGGCCACATGGAGTTGTCTATCACAAGTTCGAGAGCGTCTATATGTGTTCTGATTGCGCTCATGATAGGACGCACGTTTTTGTCGTAAGCCAGGGCCTTGTCCTGTTCGTGTTCGAGTATGTTTGCGTTTTTGCGGGCTTCCGTCATTTCTCTGACAAGTCGTTTGATGTTTGTGACGTGGCTGGAAATCTCTTTGATGAGATCTTTTCTGTCGGCAGACAGCACGTCGAACTCAGATTCGTCAAACAGTTTTTTTAGTCCGCACAGATTGTCTATCAGTCTGTTTTGGTAAGCGACCGCGGTCGGCACGATATGATTTATGGCGAGGTCGCCAAGCACACGAGACTCGATCTGCACTTTTTTAGAGAACTTTTCGTACTCAACTTCCACGCGGCTGGCGAGCTCTCTTTCGTCAAATATACCTTCGCCGATAAGCACTTCCTTGGATTGTTCCGAAAGGTATTTGCTTATGGCTTCCGGAGCGCTCGTGATGTTAGTCAGGCCTCTCCTCATAGCTTCGTCTCTCCATTCCTGAGAATATCCGTCGCCTTCAAAACGTACCGGCTTCGACTCGATAATCAGTTTTTTGAGCGTTTGGAAGATAGCCTCGTCCTTGCCTATGCCTTGCTCGATAAGGGAGTCCACATCTTTCTTGAACAGATTGAGCTGATGAGCGACTGCGGAGTTGAGCGCTATGATAGATGCGGCGCAGTTTGCAGATGAGCCCACGGCGCGGAACTCAAATCTGTTGCCTGTGAATGCGAAAGGAGACGTTCTGTTGCGGTCTGTGCTGTCAACCATGATTTCCGGTATTCTGGCGATTCCGAGTTTCAGGGCGGTCTTCTCTTCTGGCGTCATCTTCGTGTCGCTTACACGTTCAACAAGGTTGTCAAGCATGGCGGACAAGTTGCGACCTAAGAATACAGACAGGATTGCAGGCGGAGCCTCGTTCGCTCCAAGTCTGTATGTGTTTCCTGCTGACATGATAGATGCTCTGAGCAGGTCTTGACTCTTGTAAACTGCGGTCATCACGTTGACAAGGAATGTCAGGAACAGCATGTTGCCTTTCGGTGTCTTTGCCGGCGAAAGGAGATTGATGCCGTTGTCTGTTGTGAGTGACCAATTGTTGTGCTTGCCAGAACCGTTGACTCCGGCAAATGGTTTCTCGTGAAGAAGCACGTGGAAGTTGTGCTTGCGTGCCACTCGCTTCATAAGGTCCATCATGAGCTGGTTGTGGTCGTTCGCAAGATTTGCCTCTTCGTATATAGGTGCGAATTCAAACTGGTTGGGTGCAACCTCGTTATGCCTGGTCTTCAGAGGTATGCCCAGCTTGTGAGCCTCTATCTCAACATCGTGCATATAGGCGGTGACGCGAGCCGGAATGGAGCCGAAGTAATGGTCTTCAAGCTGCTGGTCCTTTGCGGATGCGTGTCCCATAAGTGTCCGTCCTGTGAGAAACAGGTCGGGACGCGCGGTGTACAAGGCTCTGTCAACAAGGAAGTACTCTTGTTCCCAGCCTAAGTTTGTGTTTACCTTTGTTACATTTTTGTCAAAGTACTGGCAGATTTCTACCGCAATTTTATCTACGGCCGAAATTGCTTTCAGGAGCGGAGTCTTGTAGTCGAGAGCCTCTCCTGTATATGATATGAATATCGTAGGGATACACAAAGTTGTGCCAACGACAAATGCCGGAGACGACAAGTCCCATGCGGTGTATCCGCGCGCTTCGAATGTGTTTCTGATTCCTCCGTTAGGGAACGAAGAGGCGTCCGGCTCTTGCTGGATAAGCAACTTTCCGGAGAATCTCTCTATTATGTTGCCGTCGTCGCCGAAGTCGATGAAGCCGTCGTGCTTTTCTGCTGTGCCGTCTGTCAAAGGCTGAAACCAGTGTGTGTAGTGCGTAGCTCCGCGCTCTTTTGCCCACTTCTGCATGCCTATGGCAATCTGGTCTGCAACGTTTCTGTCTAGAAGCACGCCTTGTTCAACTGCAGCCTTGAACGCCTTGAACGCTTCGGCTGAAAGATAGTCTTGCATCTTTTCTTTGGTAAAGACATTTATTCCGTAGTAGTCAGAAAGTTTGTCTGACGGAAGCGGAATTTCCAAGGGCTTGCGTTGCGCAAC
Source organism: Paludibacteraceae bacterium (assembly GCA_017632345.1). Lineage (GTDB taxonomy): Bacteria > Bacteroidota > Bacteroidia > Bacteroidales > Paludibacteraceae > RGIG9379. The sequence goes on along the minus strand of JAGBRL010000083.1, from coordinate 34,316 downwards.
TTCCCTTAACGCATCGAATCTGAGTGTTGCCATAAGCTTTATTTTTTTATTGAAATTGATGCTGCCCCGTAATATTTCGGGGTTTGCGCTGCAAAAATATGTGTTTTTTGTGAAATGACCTATAAAAAAGAGGGGATTGTATGAAAAAAACGTAAAAAAATAAAATAAGGCTGACGTGATAGGGCTGTAAGGCATTTCAAACAAAGCTTCCTTTTAGGTAGCACAATCAGCCAGGAGCCTTTTCTTTCTTGTGTAAAGGGAGCTTTATGTGGCAAAGAACACAAAAAAACTTGATGTTTTGAATAAAAGAGCCGCAACAAAATGTTTCCTAATCCTTTTTTTACTAATTTTGCAAACTGAGAATTAATACTTTATTATATAATGGGCTTAATAGAAGAAATAGAGAGACGTCGCACGTTTGCGGTTATCAGTCACCCGGACGCCGGTAAGACTACTTTGACGGAAAAGTTGTTGCTTTTCGGTGGTGCTATTCATATTGCCGGCGCCGTGAAGTCGAACAAGATCAAAAAGACGGCAACGTCAGACTGGATGGAAATCGAAAAGCAGAGGGGTATTTCGGTTGCGACTTCTGTAATGGGTTTTGATTACAATGGTTATAAGATAAATATTCTGGACACTCCTGGTCACCAAGACTTTGCGGAGGATACGTTCAGAACCTTGACGGCGGTTGACAGTGTTATTATTGTGGTGGACGTGGCGAAGGGCGTCGAGGCGCAGACTCGCAAATTGATGAATGTGTGCCGCATGAGAAACACTCCGGTTATTGTCTTCGTTAATAAGCTTGACCGTCTTGGCAATGACCCTTTTGACTTGCTGGACGAAATTGAGTCTGAACTTAATATAAAGGTGCGCCCTCTGAGCTGGCCTATCAATCAGGGAGACCGTTTCAAGGGCGTGTACAATATCTTTCAGCATAAGCTGGATCTATATACACCTAACAAGCAGGTTGTGACGGAGTCTGTGGCGTTTGATGACGTGAACAGTCCGGAGCTTGAAAGCTACATAGGCGAGGAGGATGCTTCGAAGCTGAGGGAAGACCTTGAGCTTGTCGAGGGCGTTTATCCTGAGTTTGATGTTGAAAGGTATCTTGCTGGCGAGGTTGCTCCGGTTTTCTTCGGTAGTGCTCTGAATAATTTTGGTGTGAAGGAACTGCTCGACTGTTTTGTGCAGATTGCGCCGTCGCCGCGCCCTGTTCAGACGCAGGAGCGTCTTGTGAAGCCGGAAGAGGAGGCTTTCTCCGGTTTTGTGTTTAAGATTCATGCTAATATGGACCCGAACCACAGAAGCTGTATCGCTTTCGTGAAGGTATGCTCTGGCAAGTTCGAAAGGAATGTCAACTATAAGCACGTCAGACATAACAAGATGCTGAAGTTCTCCAGCCCTACGGCTTTTATGGCTCAGAAGAAGGAGACGGTGGACGAGGCTTTCCCGGGGGATATAGTAGGTTTGCCGGATAATGGCGGAACTTTCAAGATTGGAGACACGCTGACTGGCGGCGAGGTTATGCACTTCAAGGGCTTGCCAAGCTTCTCTCCTGAGATGTTCAAGTATATCGAGAATGATGACCCTATGAAGACTAAGCAGCTGAACAAGGGGATAGAGCAGCTCATGGACGAGGGCGTGGCGCAGTTGTTCACTAATCAGTTCAACGGTCGCAAGATTATAGGCACGGTCGGACAGCTCCAGTTCGAGGTTATCCAGTACCGCCTGCTTCACGAGTATAACGCGCAGTGCCGCTGGGAGCCTATCGGCCTTTATAAGGCATGCTGGATTGAGAGCGACGACGCTGAGGCTCTTGAGATGTTTAAGAAGCGCAAGTATCAGTATATGGCGGTGGACAAGGATGGTAGGGATGTGTTCCTCGCTGATTCGCGTTATATTCTTGACATGGCTCAGAGCGACTTCCCTAAAATCAGGTTCCATTTCTCTTCTGAATTTTAAAGTTTTTAGTTATGGAGGTTGGTCAGATTTTTAATTTGCCGATAGTTGTGGCTGAGAAGGACTCTGCAAAGGTGCTTGGCTCTGGCGGACTGGATGTGTTTGGGACTCCTGCCTTGGTCGCGTACATGGAGTGCGCGGCGCTGAAGATGGTGCAGAATGATTTGCCCGATGGCTCGGACACGGTCGGGATTGCTATTGATGTTAAGCACGTAAAGGCGTCGCCTATCGGGGCTAAGATTAATGTGTCTGCAAAGATCACGGCTGTGGAGGGACGTAAGATAAGTTTTGATATTGTTGCGACCGACGAGGCTGGTGATGTGGTCGGCTCTGCAGTTCATGACAGGTTTGTGGTTGACAAGGCTCGTTTTATGAGCAAGTTGTGATGGTTGAACAGCCGGTGCCGTTTTTTTGTTTAATGTTTAAAAGGATGGTTGGTTATGAGTGGTATAGCAGAAAGAATACAGAGTGTTGTTGCCTCTTTGCCGGAGACAGCCAGATTGGTGGCGGTCTCTAAGTTCAATCCGGCTGAGGCGGTTTTGCAGGCGTATAACTGCGGACAGCGCCTGTTCGGCGAAAGCAAGGTGCAGGAACTGACCGGCAAGTACGAGGTGTTGCCGAAGGATATTGAATGGCACTTTATAGGGCATCTGCAAACTAATAAGGTGAAGTATATAGCTCCGTTCATATCTTTGATTCAGAGCGTGGACAGCTTGAAGCTGCTGAAGGAGATTGATGCGCAGGCTAAGAAGGTGAACCGTGTGATAGATTGCTTGCTCGAAATTCATGTGGCGCAGGAGGAAACTAAGTATGGATTCTCTTTTGACGAACTGAGGACGCTTTTTAAAGAGCGCGCGTTTGATGTGTTTGAGAATGTGAGTGTTGTGGGACTGATGGGTATGGCGTCAAATACAGAAGATGAGGTTCAGATTCGAGAGGAGTTCAGACTATTGTCTGATTTTTATAAGGAGATGAAAGACTCGTTAGCCCCGCAGTTCAGAGAATTGTCTATGGGTATGAGCCATGACTATCATATTGCGGTGGAGGAGGGTAGTACCTTGGTCCGGGTCGGCTCGTTCATTTTTGGAGAAAGAGTTTATGCCTGAACCGGGATTTTGTTTCGGATTACTTTGAAGTTGCCTTATGAAAAAGCAGCAAAAACATCGATGAAATGGAGGTTTTTGCTGCTTTTTTTATTGTCTGTCTTTATATTGTCACTTTTGAGAATGGAGGCAGAGATATGTCGCAAAAGTCGTTGTCGAGATATTTGAAATAACCTACTATGGCAACCATTGCGGCGTTGTCTGTAGTGTAAGAGAACTTTGGAATGTAGATGTTCCATTTGTATCTTTGCGAATAGTCTTCGAATGCAGCTCTTAATGCTGAGTTCGCAGAGACTCCGCCAGCAACGGCAACCTCTTTTATTCCATAGTCTTTCACCGCCTTTTTCAACTTGCTCATCAATATGTCAACAACGGTGCTTTGAAGAGAGGCGCAAAGGTCGTTCAAATTGTTCTCTATAAACTTTTCATCCTCCTTCAGATTGTCGCGCAGCAAATATAGGAAGGAGGTCTTCAGCCCGCTGAAGCTGTAGTTGTAATCCGGAATCTGCGGCTTTGCAAAAGTGAAGGCTTTCGGGTTTCCTTCCTTCGCAAGTTTGTCTATTATTGGTCCGCCGGGATATGGCAGTCCCATCACCTTTGCGCATTTGTCAAATGCTTCGCCGGCCGCGTCATCTATTGTCTGCCCTATAATCTCCATCTCTTTGTAGCTCTTCACAAGCACAATCTGAGAGTTACCGCCAGAGACCAGCAGGCAGATGAACGGAAATTTAGGCGTCTTTTTCTCTTCGCCCTCTTCCTGAATGAAGTGTGCCATGATATGCCCCTGAAGGTGATTGACCTCTATCAGCGGAATGTTAAGCGCTTGCGAGAATCCTTTCGCAAATGATGTCCCGACAAGCAGCGAGCCCATCAGCCCCGGTCCGCGCGTGAAAGCTATAGCGTTAAGTTCTTCTTTCTTTAGGTTGGCCTGCTTTAGAGCCTCGTGAATAACCGGAATGATGTTCTGCTGATGCGCGCGAGAGGCCAGTTCCGGTACTACTCCGCCGTATTGCTCATGAACTTTTTGGCTCGCAATTACGTTAGAACGGAGGTTGCAGTCGCTTATTACGGCTGCCGATGTGTCGTCGCAAGACGATTCGATCGCAAGTATGTTAATGGACATAATTTAAATGTAAAATTCATTAATTGTTGTCTTATTTTGCTCAAATGATAAATTTGATAAAGGCAACGCTTTAGTTTTTATTGATATTTTGTATTTTTGTACAAATTTTAACGGCTCAAAGTTATAAAAAAATTTATATATATATTGCTGATTTTATTCGCTTCGGTGTTTGTTATTTTGCTGGGCGGGTATTTGGTGCTGAAAAACGAAGCGTTGCAGCAGAGAATTGTCTCGTCTGTCACCCAAAGTTTGTCGGCTAAAATTGGTTCGGAGGTGTCGTTGGACGGAATTGAGTGGAATTTTCCTAACCGATTTGTAATTAATGATTTGTATGTTGAAGATGAACGTGAAGATACATTGCTCTTTGTGGATAGGGCGAAGGTTACGGTGAACTTGTTTCAGCTTTTTAACAGAACGGTCTCGCTTAGAACTGTGCAGCTGACTAATATGAACGCTCATATCTCTCAGGATGATTCGTCTAAGGTGTATAATTTTCAGTTCCTTCTGGACGCTTTCAGGAAGGAGGAGCCGGACTCGTCTTCTATAAAATGGGCGTTTGATATTGAAACTGTGGCTTTTACGGATTGTTCCCTGGCTTTTCACCGGAACAGCGATACTGCCCGGAAGGAGTGTTTTGATCCTTCTCATGTTAATCTGAAAAGTTTGGACGGTTCTTTGTATGTGCGCAGCTTCACGGAGGATTCTATTCACGTGAAATTGCATGAAATTAATTTTGAAGAGGCGTCCGGATTGGCTCTTAGCAATTTGTCAACAACAATAATCTCTAATAGTGAGCAGCTTAATTTTTACAATTTCGTTACGGAAATGCCGCAGTCGCGTGTTGTTCTTGACGAGGCGTCTTTTGTATATGACGACCTTTCTAAATTGAAGGCTAATCCGCTGCACAATGTGAAGATAAATCTTGACTTCGGGCGGTCTGTCATAGGGCCGGGCGATTTGGCTTTTTTTGTGCCTCAGCTGGCTAAACTGAAAGATAAGGTGCTGATTAAAGGTTCTATAAGAGGGCCTGTGGACAATGTCTCTTTAAGCGATTTCACATTTCTTTACGGAAAGACTCTTGCTCTTGAGGCGGATATGAGGCTGAGGGGACTGCCCGACATGGAGTCTTTGCTTATCGACGCTTCTATCGAAAGATTTTCTGCCTCTTTTGACGACGTGAGGGATGTGGGCGGAGCTTTTATTGGTCGTGAATTGTATTTCTCGCCTAAACTTGATTCGCTGGGTATCATCTCTTACCGGGGGTATGTTAACGGAAGTCTGACGGACGCAAGCGCCGTGGGCGAAATCTTGACGGATGCCGGAAATGTCTATACTGATGTGCATGTGGTCTCTGACGGACTGAAGTATATGCAGTATAAAATTGACGGTAAGGTGAAGGCTTGGTCGTTCGAACTGGATAAGTTGCTGGGCAAAAAGTCTCAGCTGGGAAACACAACATTCAGTTTGGATGTGGGGCTGAACAAGAAGGCGGATAGGGATTTCTCGCTTTTTGCAAATGGTACGGTGGACTCTCTTGAGTTCCGAAATTATGTGTACAGAAATGTTAAACTGAACGGAACTTTTGTTGACGAGGCTTTCGACGGAAGTCTTAGGATGAATGACAAGAATGTGCAGGTGGATTTCAAGGGCAGTATCAATTTGGATAAGGAACTGCCTGCTTTCAGGTTTCTTGCAAGTGTGCAGGATGCTAAACTTAATGAGCTGAATCTGATCAAGGGTGATGATAAAGCGGCTCTCTCGTTCGATGTCGAGACTAATTTTTCAGGGCGTAAGCTTGATGATATAGAAGGGTCGTTTTCTATTGATAATGTGCTGTTTACAAAAAATGACAAGGAACTGCTTGTGAATAATTTCAGTCTTGCTATCAATAAGGAGAAAAACGGCGAGAAGAAATTGTCTCTTTATTCTGATTATCTGAACGGCTCGCTTACCGGCTCGTATCTTTTCACGTCCGTCGCAACTAGCTTCCAAAATTTGCTGCACGAGTATTTGCCTTCTATTTGCAGACGGCCAGAGAATGACTTGTCCGGACAGAAACGGAATGACTTTAAGTTTAAGTTTACGATAGATAATACTGAGCCTATTGGCGATGTGGTGAATATGCCTTTCCAGCTGATAGAGGAGTCCTCTTTGACTGGCTTCTTCAATGATAGCCTGAACAAGTTCAGGGTGCGTTTTGAAACTCCGCAGATGAGCCTCGGCAAAACAAATTTGGCTGATGTGACTTTCCTTTGCGAAAATCCGGATGATGTGGTAAAGGTAGTGTTCAGAACTACGCATCTGCCAAGTAACAGGAGAAGAAACCCGTATTTCGTGTCGCTTAAGTCAAACGCAAGAAGAGACTCTGTTGACTTGAACTTGCATTTCAGCAATTCGGTGGAGGAGACTTACAGCGGGTCGCTTTCTCTGCTGGCTGTTATGAAGGGCTTGTCTAAAGATGGCTTGACGGCCGACTTTTTCATCAATCCGACTAAGGTTATTCTTAAGGATTCGGTGTGGAGCGTGCATGAAAGTAAGGTGACGCTGGCTCCTAATTTCCTTGATGTGGACAAGTTTGTGTTTGAGTGCGACGGACAGCAGCTCAGAGTGGATGGATCTAACTCGTTGTCTGACAAAGACAGTATCTCGGTCTCCTTGAATAGCGTGCAGCTTGGCAATATCAGCGATATTTTGAATAATAAGAGCATATCTTTTGATGGTACGGCTGATGGCAACCTCTCTTTCTTTAGGCTGTTTAAGGACCCGTATGTTACCGGCGGCCTGGATATTCATGAGACGGAACTTAATGAAGCGCCTCTTGGCGACTTGGAACTGAAGGCCGGATGGGACAAGGAGGACAAGAGTGTCATGTTCGGCGCTAACTTGTTTTCTGTGCACGACCGCGCAAGGTCTGATATATGGGGCGGGGTGTATCTTGGCAATGACTCGCTTTTTATTGCTGGAGACCTGCATGATGTGGATTTGAGATTCCTGCGTAAATATATCGGGTCTATTCTTGAAAATAATACTGGTACTGCCAGCGGTCAGGTTAGGGCGTATGGCAAATTTGGACGGATAGGGCTAGAGGGTAATCCGGTAGTGAAGGACATGGCTTTTGATATCGGGTACCTGAACACTTCTTACGTGCTTTCTGATACGGTCTTTATGACGCCTACTTCATTCAGACTTAATCAGAGCCCGGTTTTTGACTCGGAGGGGAATTTTGCTTTGGCGTCGGGATTAGTGCTTCATCAGGGTTTCCGTAATTTTAAGTTTGCTGTGGATCTGAACACGGACAAGATTCTGGCGCTTAATACTAAGGAACAGGATAACGAGACTTTCTACGGGAAGGCTTACGGCAAGGGAAAGGTGAAGATTTCGGGAAATCAGAAGGAGGTGAATTTTAAACTTAGGCTTAGCACAATGCCTAATACGAAAATCTCTATCCCGATGGATAATGTGTCAAATGCGAGTGACGCGGATTTTATTACGTTTGTGGAGCCGGAGGAGCGCCTGACGGCTACGGAGAAAAGGCGGAGGAGACGGGAAAAACTGCGGACTATAAGGGAGTCTAAGTCTTCTAAGACGGTGATGAATTTGGATATGGATATTGCTGCAACGCCGGATGCGCAGATATTGCTAATCATGGACCCCGTGCAGGGTGACGTGATTAAGGCTACTGGAGCCGGAGATATGCGCCTGGCTTATAACACAAAGGATAATGCGTTTAAAATGTACGGCAGTTATGAAATTGCGAAAGGGGAGTATCTGTTCACTATTCAGAGCGTTATTTCTAGAAAGTTTGACATTTCGGAGGGTAGCGTGGTGAGATGGACCGGAAGCCCGTATGATGCGGTGCTGGATATTAAGGCTAAGTATTTCCTTAACGCGTCGTTGACGGAGATTATAGACGACCCTTCCTATAAGGTTGCGTCGGCGCAGGTGAACTGCTTGCTCGGCCTGACCGGAACTCTTAGCAGACCGGATATTAAGTTTGATATTGACCTGCCTAATTCTGACGAGGAAATTAAACGTAAGCTGAAGAGTATTATTAATACGGAGGAGTCTATGAATAAAAATGTGGCTTCTTTGCTTGCTCTGGGACATTTTTACACGATGGACAAGAACGGAACGAATGGGTCTAACGAACTCTCTTCTGTTGGATTCTCTACTCTTTCTTCTCAGATAAGCAGTATGCTTTCTCGTATAAATAATGATGTTAACGTGGGTGTGAATTATCGACCGGCTTCTAATGAGGATGTGACAGCCTCTTCTGAGTTTGAAGTGGCTCTTTCTACACAGTTGCTGAACGACAGACTGCAGGTGTACGGCAACTTTGGATATAGGGATAATGCGCAAAGCGTTAATTCTGAAAATTTGTCTAATAGCATCGTCGATTTTGATGTGGAATATAAGTTGTCTAGGTCCGGGAAGTTCAGAGTGAAGGCTTTTAACAGAACTAACAACAGCTATTTTAAACAGTCTGCTCAGACGCAAGGTGTCGGGCTTATTTATCGTGAGGATTTTGACTCGTTCGGACAGCTTTTTAAAGGGTATTTTAATCCTGTGCGAAATATCTTTAGGAAGAGCGATGCGAAAAAGCCGGAAGAGGATAGCGTTGTTGCCCCTGCTGATAGTCTGAAGTTGAAGGCTAACCCTAACCCGTGAATGGTTCGAAATGTAAGTCTGAATTATAAAGGCCGATCTGGATGGTTTAGTCCAAAATCGGCCTCGTGTATTATTAGACTTGTGAAAGTCAGATTTATTCCTCTTCGGGGTTGTAAGGCAATTCTTCGGGTTGCTCTTCTTCCTCTTCTGCGATGCTATTGTCTTCTTTTACTGTTTCTGCAGGCTCGTCTTCATCTACAGAGTAAGGGAATATGTCCAGAATAGGCGTTTCTGATATTGCAGAGACTTCGTAGTCCGACATGGTGTCCGACAATGCTTTTTCTAAATTCTCATACGCCTCCTTGATGTTTGATGCAAGAACGAGAATGGTTGAGGCTACTTTTTTTTCTGTCGCCTTCACTTCGTCTATCGAGATGAAATATACTTTGCATTTGTACCAGCGGTCGCCTGTCTCGCTTGGAAATATTTCGTTTACTCCCGCTTTTTTCAGACCCATGATGGAGAAGTCTCCCATCATGAATGGCGCTACTTCCTTGCCTATGCGTTCTTCTGCTTCTGCAAAGGTCAGCGCGTCAACAAGATAGGTTTCTGTGATGGCTTTGCCTTTGCCTTTGTCGTCAACTTTTACGTACTTTACTTTGCCTTCAAACCAATTGTTCATTGTTATGCGTATTAATTTGTTATTATTTTTTATTGTTTCTAATGATTTGAATGCCAGTGCTTTGTGTTTGCGGTTATTCTTTGGGCGCATTGTTCTGGCTTCAAATTGTCAGTGCAAAGATATAATAAAGAAACGGAAATCTCCTTCTAAAAAAATATAAATTTGAAGGCTTTATTTAAGTGTTTGTTTTATAGAGTGTTGATATTTTTTGCAGAGTTAGCTTCTTTTTGACTCTGTGTTCCAAATAAGCATGTTTAAATGTGCTTATTTAGCAAGTTGTATTTAATTCTTTGAATATTAGTGTGTTATAATGGAAAATTAAGTGTGAGAGTTCAGTTTTTTTACGGCTAAAATTCTTAAAATTCCAATCTAAACCGGTTTGGTGTTTACGATGTTTTGATAGTGTGGTGTTAAACTTCTGCCAAATAAGCATGTTTAAATGTGCTTATTTGGCAAATTGTATTTAATTCTTTGGATATTAGTGTGTTATGATGGAGAATTAAGTGTAAAAGTTCTGCTTTTTTACGACTAAAATTCTTAAAATTCCAATCTAAACCGGTTTGGTGTTTACGATGTTTTGATAGTGTGGAGTTAAACTTCTGCCAAATAAGCATATTTAAATGCGCTTATTTGGCAAATTGTATTTAATTCTTTGGATATTAGTGTGTTATGATGGAGAATTAAGTGTAAAAGTTCTGCTTTTTTACGACTAAAATTCTTAAAATTCCAATCTAAACCGGTTTGGTGTTTGCGATGTTTTGATAGTGTGGTGTTAAACTTCTGCCAAATAAGCATGTTTAAATGTGCTTATTTGGCAAGTTGTATTTAATTCTTTGAATATTAGTGTGTTATATAGGGAAATTAAGTGTAAAAACTTGTTTTTTCTGCTCTGTAGATTTATAATTAGAATGAGGTTTATTGTCTGTAAGTTGTAATGTGAGTATTGCGTAATTGTTAAAAATGGAGAGTCATTCGGCTAAATAATTTCAAGTTAATTTCATTGATTGGTCTTTATTAGGAAATTTAGACATGTTTAATATAGCTTATTTTGCCTAAAGTGTTATCTTTGCGCTTGTTGGTTTATGTAAAGTGATAATTTATGGAATATACGGAGTTGTTGGAGAGGCAAATTATAGGCAGGCTGAAGGTTGACAATCCTTGGTGGCTGGAAGGTGCTGTGCCAGATTATTTTGCAAAGATGTCGCCTCGTTTGTATTTGAATATTTTTATGCCGTTGCTTCAGTCTGTAGAGCTGCGCAGGGCTTTGATTCTTATGGGCCCTCGAAGGGTTGGCAAGACTGTTATGATGTTTCATGCGATACAAAGGCTTATAGACAGCGGTGTGCCGGCTCAGAATATTGTTTACATCTCGGTCGAAACGCCTATCTACAATAAGATATATCTGGAGCAATTGTACAGATTGGCGTGCGGAATATTGGGCAAGGACCCTGTGAATGACAGAATGTTTGTGTTTTATGATGAGATTCAGTATCTTAAGGATTGGGAGGTTAACTTAAAGTCGTTGGTAGACACGTATCATAATGTCAAATTTGTGGCATCGGGGTCGGCTGCGGCGGAACTTAAAAAAAGAAGTGACGAGAGCGGGGCCGGTCGTTTTACAGACTTCAGTTTGCCTCCGTTGACTTTTTATGAATATATCCATCTGAAAGGATATTCTAACATCATGATTCCAAACACGATTAATTGGCATGGTAATGAGGCTCAGGTTTTTCAAGCTTTGGATCAGCAGAAACTTAACGAACTGTTTCTCGACTATATTAATTATGGCGGTTATCCGGAGGTTGTTTTTTCTGAGAAGATAAGGGAGGATCCTGGTCAGTTTATCCGTCATGATATAATTGATAAAGTGTTGCTGCGAGATTTGCCAAGCCTTTATGGCATCAGTGACGTTCAGGAACTTAATTCGTTGTTCACGATGATTGCGTACCATTCTGGGGCTCAGTTCTCATACGAAACTTTGTCGAAAGGGTCGGGTGTGAAGAAAGAGACTCTGAAGAAGTATATCAGTTATCTTGAGGCTGCGTTTCTTGTGAAGGTATTGCGCAGAACAGATGATACAGCGAAGCACTATCAGCGCGAGACGCAGTTTAAGATATATCTTACAAATCCGTCGCTTAGATGCGCTTTGTTTCAGCCTATCAACGAATACGACGAGGAGATTGGCGATATGGTGGAGACTGCCGTTTTTGCGCAGTGGATTCCTCGGAAGGGCTTGTCTATTCGTTATGCAAACTGGAGGGTAGGCAAGAAATTGCAGGGCGAAGTGGATATTGTCGGGCTGAATGTGGCGAAGCAAAAGCCGGACTGGGCGGTGGAGTTGAAGTGGACAGATCGTTATTTTGACCGTCCGAACGAACTGGAGTCTTTAATTTACTTTATGGAACAGAACGGGATGGAGTCTGCTCTTGTGACCAGCATAAGCAAGAGCGGTGAGGTGAAGATAAAAAACAAGACGCTCTTGTTTCTCCCGGTATCGTGCTACGCTTATATTGTAGGTAAAAATACATTGAACCATACAAAAGCGTTGTATGGCTTATGATGATAATGTGTGAGGCCGAGAGTTGTTTTTGCCAGAATGTAAAAGAGGGTGTGCCAAACTGGCGCACCCTCTGCAAATTAAGGCAAGTTCTATGTTATTTCACGATTAGTTTTTCTGCAGAAGTTCCGACTTTTACGATGTAAACGCCTCGTTCCGACAGATTTAGTTCGTTGTCGAACATAGGTATCGCTTTGAATTTTTTGATAACTCTACCTGCAATGTCGCAGATTGCGATGTCGCAAGCCTCTTCAGTTATAATGGAGTATTTGCCATTTGCGATATGGTAGATGGCGAATTTGTCAGAGTAAGCCTTGCTTTCAGGGGTGATGGTTGTTATGCCTTCGCACACCAAGTCGTCAATTTCCAGCTTTCCTGAACTGTTAGCGTCGCCTTTGAACTGCCAGCTGAACTTAACGATGTCTGCTTTGTCCAGATCTTTGTCTTCGCCCCAGTCAGAAGCTTGTCTGAGAGAACTCCAGCTGATGCTTGCAGTTGTCCATTCGTCAGATTCGCTCATGTGAATGCTGTGGTAATCCTCATCTTCAACCGCGCCGGTTTCGGCTCTGAAGTCATGGCTTGCGCCTCTGTATCGATATGTGATCAAATTGCAATCTGTCAAATTTTCACCAGTCTTGTCTTCATTCAAAAATAACTCAAAGCCGCAATAAGGGTCGCCCATCCAGCCTTCTCCCTGCCATTTGTTGCCCAAATTATACTGGATATTCATAACTCCTTGCTCTGCGGATATAGAAACGTCAGAGTGCGGGTTCGCATTTTTGTTCTGGTCGTTGAATGTGCCCCATTCTCCAAGCCAAGAGCTTACTTTGTCTCCGTCTTCAAAATCGTCAATCAGACCAGGGTTCACATATCCTTCCGGGTGGATGACGAAGCTGACGTCTGCGTCAAGTTCGTCTTCGCCGTCTGTAACATACAAGCGGAATCTGTAAGTGCCGGCAACCAATCCGCTTACTGTTGTTGTGGACGAGTTTGCAGAAGCGATAACTGCTCCAGCCGGACCAGAGACCTGTTTCCATGTGTATTGGTATTGCTCAGTGCCTCCGGTAGCTTCTCCTGACAAGGTGATTTCCGGCACAGGGAGGATAAGAGTCTTGCCAGAGGCCACGCTCAGATTCAGCTCTTTTGAAGTTGATAATACTACAGGTTTGTAGTTAATCCAGTTTTTAGTCACGTCCAGCAGATAAGCTCCGTTAGTGGTCAGTTCAGCTTCCGTCCAGCCGGTGGTCTTGAAGCAATTCGGCTTAAGGATAGACCAGTCAGAGTCTTCTCCGCCTTTGTTGTTCATCGACCAGAAACAGTTGATTAGAGATTTGCTTTTGTAAATGTTAATCAGTCCGCCGTCGTCCTTAGATCCTTGAACGCCCCATTCTGTAACAACAATAGGAACTGATTGAGCCCAGTCCGAATGGCTGTTCCAATCGGCCTGGTGTCCCCACATAACATAACCGTGCCAAGTGTAGGCAATGTTAGTCTGTCCTGCTCCGGCGGCAGTGACGTTGTGCGGTTCGCGGGAGTACTGGGTTGAACCTACAATAATTATGTTTTTGCTGTCATAATTTCGGATGACCGGAATGATTTCTTTTGCGTACGATACAACAGTCTCATTGCTTGTCATAGGCTCGTTGTAAATTTCGTACATCACATTAGGGTATGAGCCCCATTTCTTTGCGAAATAAGTGAAGAACTCTTTAGACAAATCTACCCAATGTTCTGCATGATGTTCGTGGAAGTCTATGATCACGTAAATGTCGTTCTCGATAGCTGCTTTCACGACCTCGTCAACCATCTTTTTTGTATAGTCCGGGCTGTGGTAATAGTTGTCTTCGTTCCATGTGGCAGCGCCTTCCCATGAATTGCCTTCGCTTGGAGCGATAGATACGGGCAGGCGTATAATCTGGACGTTGTGCTGCGAAACCAGATAGTCAACAGTCTCCTTCTTCCACCACAACGCGGCAGAGCAGCTCCAGTAGAAACTTGGGCCCATCAGGCTGACCTTGTTTCCGTCTTTGTCGCAAACAGAGCCGCCTTTGACATTCAGCTGTCCGTGCTTGCTTACAACAAACTCTTGCTTTTTCTCTGGCTTGCAGATGGAAACCTTCACCTCTTTTTCTACTTCACCTATCTTTACGTTGATGACGTCTGAGCCAAAAGATGTGCCGGCTTTGTACTCGCCGTTACTTGCGTTGCTGGACCATTCGATTTTTTTTGCGACAATCTCTCCGTTTGCGTTAAGTCCTTTGGCAATGATGCTTTTGGTCTCTTCCGGCATTATCTCTAATTTGCGAGGCACGGTCGTGATCTTTGTGACCACATCGTCCGTAGAGGATGATTTTGACAACGTGAAGAAATCGATGTTCAGAGCAACGCCCATATTTGTCACAATGAAAGTCTGCTCGCCTTCTTCAAAGCGGAACAAAGCTCCGTCTTCTGTAAGATATTCGAACCAGTTGTTTATGTCAAGTTCCCACCAATTTCCACTTGTCAGGTTCGCTTTTATGTCATAGATAAAAGAGGCTCCATCTTTATCCTCTATTTTTATGGCTCCGCTTTTGCCTGACAGATACTTGAAAGAGAATTGGTAAAGACCACTCTCCGGAATGTCCACTTTGTAAGTCATGGTTTCGCCTAATTCGTCAAAATAACCGACAGTGGTATTTTGGTTTTCCAAAATGATTTCGGTCTTTAGGCTTTTGGCGTCGGTGTAGTCTTCCGCCTCGACCTTGATTTGTGCTTGTGCCAACGTTGGGAAAATGGCAAAAGCGAAGGGCAGCAGCCCTTTTTTTAATAAGCTTTTCATCGTGTTAAAATAAGTGTTAATAAGTTATAAAATAACAGTTTTCATTTACTTCTGGCAAATGTAGTTAAATTTCGTTAAACAAGCAATCAAACAATAATATATAAGGCAACTTATGTGAAATTACTACTTTATATTTGTGGCTCATAAATTTAAAAGCGTCTGGACCTAATTTATGGAAGCGGCCTAGGCGTTCTGCCTAATTTCTTTAGACAATGCGAATTAGACCCAATAAACCAAAGGCTATGAAATTTGTTTTTATTAAAGTAACAAAACAGGCTTTGCCCATCGGAAAAATATTTTTGAGTAAAAAAAGAAAAAATTATTTGGACGTTAAATAGTTTGTCTGAATATTTTTTATCTTTGCGCGATTTTATAATATAATAACTGAACTTAATGAAGTCAATAAAGATTGGAAATCTAACTCTTCGAGTGCCTGTGATTCAAGGTGGAATGGGAGTCGGAATTTCATTGTCGGGTCTTGCCGCTGCGGTGGCTAATGAAGGTGGTGTGGGTGTAATTTCAAGCGCAGGCTTGGGGTTGCTTTACAAAAACTTCTCGACAGATTATCTGAAGGCCAGCATTTACGGTTTAAAGGAAGAGATACGCAAGGCTCGAGAAAAGAGCAAAGAGGGTGTTATCGGCGTGAATGTTATGGTGGCCATGTCTAATTTTGCGGACATGGTTAAGACTGCTATTCAGGAGAAGGCGGACATTATCTTCTCTGGCGCTGGTCTTCCTTTGGATATGCCTTCGTTTTTGCAGAAGGACAGCACAACTAAGCTTGTGCCGATTGTCTCGTCTGCAAGAGCTGCTAAGATTATTTGTCAGAAGTGGAAAAGTATCTACAACTATTTGCCGGACGCAATTGTGGTAGAGGGCCCTAAGGCGGGCGGTCACCTCGGCTACAAAAAGGAGCATATCGACGATGCAAATTTCGCTCTTGAGAAGACTCTCCCTGAAGTTGTGAAGGTGGCGGAAGAGTACAAGATGGAGAAAGAGATTCCGGTGTTTGCCGCTGGCGGCATCTACACAGGAGAGGATATGTCCCGTATTATGGAACTTGGCGCGGCAGGTGTGCAGATGGGCACACGTTTCGTCACAACGCAGGAGTGTGACGCGTCGGAGGCCTTTAAACAGACCTACATAGATGCGGAGGAGAAGGATATTGAGATTATTCAGAGTCCGGTAGGTATGCCGGGGCGCGCAATCTGGAACAGCTTTATCCAGCGTGTCAAGGAGGGCAAGACTCAGCCGAAAGGCTGTCCGTGCCACTGTATCAAGACGTGTGACAGCACTAAGAGCCCGTACTGCATCATCATGGCGCTTTACAATGCGTTCAAGGGGAATATGGACAGAGGCTATGCTTTTGCAGGGTCTAACGCGTTCAAGGCAAAGTCTATAGTGTCGGTGAAGGATTTGTTCTCTTCTCTTAAAAAGGAGTACGAGGATTATCAGAGCAGAAAAAAAGCCTGACGGGGCTTCTAATAATTAAAAAACGCGGCATACATAAAATGTGTCGCGTTTTTTTTGTGAGTTTTTTTTGAGAGAAGGTGCAGATTTTCACGTTTATTGTTAAAAATGCGGTTTATTTTGTGAAATGTCTAATAAAATTTGGAATTTAACAATGATATTTTGTTACTTTGCGGACGTGTTGGATTCTTATATAATGGAATATAGGTTTGAAAACGCAGTAAAATGAGAGGCGTGAGCGCCTTTCTCTTGTGTAATTTTGATACGAAACGAACCGTATGCAAAAAAATTTAGTAATAGTTGAGTCTCCTGCCAAGGCTAAAACAATAGAGAAGTTTTTAGGGGCAGATTACTCTGTGATGTCCAGTTTCGGTCATATCAGAGACTTGAAGAAAAAAGGCTTAGGAATTGATATTGAGAATAACTTTGCGCCAGACTATGAGATTCCGGCAGACAAGGCAAAGCTTGTCAGCGAACTCAAGAAGAGCGCGAAGGCGGCCGAGATAGTGTGGCTCGCATCCGATGAGGACCGTGAGGGAGAGGCTATCTCGTGGCATCTTTACGAAGTGCTTGGGCTGAAGAAAGAGAGCACAAGACGCATCGTTTTTCATGAAATTACGAAAGAGGCTATTTTGAGGGCTATCGAAAACCCTCGCGATATAGACGACAATCTTGTCTGCGCGCAGCAGGCTCGCCGTGTGCTGGACCGTATAGTGGGTTTTGAACTCTCTCCTATATTGTGGAAAAAGGTCAAGCCTTCTTTGTCGGCCGGACGTGTGCAGTCTGTGGCTGTGAGGCTGGTGGTTGACCGTGAACGTGAGATTCAGAAGTTCGTGGCTGAGCCTTCTTATAGGGTGCAGGCTGTGTTTAAGGTTTGTGACAATAACGGCAAGGTTGTTGACCTGAAGGCTGAATTGCCAACAAGACTAAAGACCAAAGAGCAGGCCTTGGAGTTCCTTGAAAAGTGCAAGAACGCTACTTTCACTGTTGACGATATAGCTAAAAAGCCGATAAAGAAGTCTCCGGCTCCTCCGTTCACAACCTCCACGTTGCAGCAGGAGGCGGCGCGTAAGCTGGGCTATTCCGTGTCGCAGACAATGATGATAGCGCAGAAACTGTACGAGTCTGGTAAAATCACTTACATGAGAACGGACTCAGTGAACTTGTCTGATCTGGCTATTAACACGTCACGTCAGGAGATTTTAGACATGGCGGGCGAACGCTATCTGCACACGCGTCATTACCATACGAAGGCGAAGGGCGCTCAGGAAGCGCATGAGGCAATACGCCCGACATACATGAATCAGCATCATATCGACGGAACGGCTCAGGAGAAGAGACTTTATGAATTGATTTGGAAACGTACCATAGCTTCGCAGATGGCCGACGCTGAACTTGAAAGGACCGTGATATCGATAGCGATATCTGGCGAGCAACTTAAGTTTGTTGCAGAGGGCGAAGTGCTGAAATTTGACGGTTTCCTCAAGGTTTATATGGAGTCTTCGGATGATGATACGGAGCAGGAAGATGAATCGCTGTTGCCTCCGCTTACGGTGGGTCAGTGTCTCGACGACCTGCAGAACGTGGTGGCTATGGAGCGTTTCTCGCAAAGGCCTGCAAGATATACGGAAGCTAGCCTCGTGCGCAAACTGGAGGAGCTTGGCATCGGACGTCCTTCTACTTATGCGCCTACAATCACAACTATCCTGAACAGAGGTTATGTGGAAAAGGGTGAGCGCGAAGGTGTTGAGCGCGAGTATAATCTGCTGACTTTAGTGGGTAATGAAATAAAGGACGAAATCAAGGTCGAGACTACCGGAGCGGAACGCGCTAAACTGTTCCCTACTGATATTGGCATGGTGGTGAATGACTTCCTTATTGAATATTTCCCTAATATCTTGGATTATAACTTCACGGCTAAGGTGGAGAAGGAGTTTGACGATGTGGCGGAGGGAAATGAGACATGGACGGAAATGCTCGACGTGTTCTACAAGGAGTTCCACCCTACGGTGGAGGAGGCTATCCAAAATTCGGAAAGGAAAGTGGGAGAGCGCCTTGTCGGAACTGACCCGGTTAGCGGAAAGCCTGTCTATGTGAAGATTGGCCGCTTCGGGCCTGTCGCCCAGATTGGCTCCGCAGAAGATGAGGAGAAGCCTAAGTTCGCCTCTCTAAAGAAAGACCAGCATCTGGAAACGGTTACGTTTGAAGAGGTGATGGAACTGTTTAAATTGCCGCGTGAGATTGGTGATTTTGAAGGTAAGCCGATGACTGTGGGGCTTGGCCGTTTCGGTGCGTACGTTAGGCATGACGGCAAGTTTGTGTCTCTGAAAAAGGAGGACGACCCGATGACGGTCTCTGCTGAGCGTGCGGTGGAACTTATCATGGCAAAGCGCGAGCAGGAGGCTAACAGATTGATAAAGTCGTTCGAAGAGGATGGTATAGAGATTTGCAACGGCCGTTTCGGACCTTACATCGCATTTGAAGGGGCTAATTATAAGATTCCGAAGGATAAGGATCCTAAGGAACTGACTGCGGACGACTGCAAGGCGCTTATCAAGGAGCAGGGCGAGAAAAAGCCTAAGAAGAAGGCGGCTGCAAAGAGCGCGTCAACTGCATCATCTGCAAAGAAGCCTGCGGCTGCGAAGAAAACTGCGGCTAAGAAGACAACTGCAAAGAAAAGCGCGGCTAAGGCGGAAGCGTGATGCTTTTGTTGAGGCTGGGCTTACTGGTTGTTCTGCAAGTTGTGAGATTCAGATATTGTTTATATGAAAAAGACCGTGCTCATCAGTGCACGGTCTTTTTTGTGTTATGAAGTCGTGTGTTAGAACGGAACCTCGTCGTTTACCGGAGGCAAACCTTGCGGCTTGCTGCTTTGGCTTTCAAAGTCGCTCTCAAGGCTTTGCCTGTCGTTCATCTTGGAGTTGAAAGTCATGTAGCCTCCGCTTGGGTCGGACGGGTTGAAGCCTCCTCCGAATCCGTCGCTGTCGCCGTTGTCGTTCTCGAAGCGTGCAAGTTCGCCACGGAAACGCAGACGCACGTCGCCAACAGCCCCGTTTCTGTGCTTGGCAATGATAATCTCCGCTTTGCCTATAAGCGAGTTCCCGTTTGCGTCTTCCGTAATTTTATAGTATTCAGGGCGGTGAATGAACAGCACCATGTCGGCGTCCTGCTCTATGGCTCCCGATTCTCGCAAGTCTGATAGTTGCGGACGTTTTCCCTCTATGCCTGTTCTGCCTTCAACGCCACGGTTTAGCTGAGAAAGCGCGATGATTGGTATGTCAAGTTCCTTGGCAAGTTGTTTCAGAGACCTTGAAATCATGCTGACCTCCTGCTCACGGCTGCCGAAGTTCATTCCGCTTGCGTTCATTAGTTGCAAGTAGTCTATGATGATGCATTTCACGCCATGCTCCTTCACCAAACGTCTTGCTTTGGTGTTTAGCTCGAAAATGGACAAACTTGCTGTGTCGTCAACATATATTGGCCTGTCGAAAAGGTTTTTCACCTTGACGTGCAGCTGCTCCCACTCGTCCTGCGTCAGATTGCCTTTCTTTATCTTTTCTCCCGGAATCTCGCACACATTCACGAGCAGACGGTTAACCAGCTGCACGTTGGACATTTCTAGCGAGAACAGGGCCACCGGCGCATCTGCTTCTGCCATGTTCTTGGCCATGGAAAGCACGAACGCCGTTTTACCCATTGCCGGACGTGCCGCAATGATGATGAGGTCGGACTTCTGCCAGCCTGAGGTAATCTTGTCGAGCATCTCAAAACCGCTTGTCACGCCGCTAAGTCCGTCCGGACGGTTTGCCGCAATCTCAATCTGTCTGAGCGCGTCGTTTATGACCGGGTTAATCTGCGTGTAGTCCTTCTTCACGTTTCTTTGCGAAATCTCGAACAGAGAGCCTTCTGCCTCTTGCATGAGGTCGCCGACGTCAATCTTGTCGTCAAAGGCTTTGTTTTGGATGTTTGTGGAGAATCTGATCAGCTCGCGCGCAAGATATTTCTGAGCAAGAATCCTTGCGTGATAGTCAATGTGAGCGGAAGATGTAACCTTTCCGGTAAGCTGCGCTATGTAGTACGCCCCGCCAATCTCGTCCAGCTCGCCCTGCTGTTTCAGCTGTTCCGTAACGGTTATCATATCGACAGGGAACTGCTTGGAAGCAAGAGCCTGGATGGCGGTGTATATAATTCTGTGACTGTCTTTGTAAAACACGTCCGGCTTTAGATAGTCGCACACAATGCTGTAAGCGTCCTTTTCTAGCATCAGCGCGCCCAGCACTGCCTCTTCCAGCTCAATAGCCTGAGGCGGCACTTTCCCGTAGTCGTTGACCTGAGGGGTTGCGGCGCTGCTTTTCGTGTTGCGGTAATTCGTTTTTGTTGCTGCCATTGTAAATTTTGCTTTTTAGATAACCTCGCAAATTTAGTTATTTAAAATTTCGGTTCGGTTCTGTTTTTTTATAAAAAAAATAGGATTATCTTATAAATTTTTATATGCGGAGAGTGTTTGAATTTTGCAAAAAAAACAGGAACTTTTTTTGCGGAAATTTTTTTCAACAAAAGAAAAAGGTCTATCTTCTTTTTTATCATTAAGTTAACGAAAATAGAAAATCCGAGAGCGGTTGTTGTTGATAACTTTTTGCCTTTTTGGTTTGGAATAAGAGAGGCAATTCTATATTTTTGTGCCGCCTAAAAGAAATTTCGGATTCGCTGCTGAGCTTTGGTAAGTTTTTCAAAATGGGCGACTTTGATATTTGAAAAAAGTATGGTGATTTTCTTTTTGAGAAAACTTTTGGTAAAATAAAATTATTTAAGTGGTTGATTTGTAAAGGGTTGAAATTTTTATTGGGAAATTTTTCAGGTTTTCTTCAAGAGGAAAATATTTTTTTTGAGTTTTGGCTGATTGAAATGTGCGTTGATGGTAAGCAAGAATAATAAACAAATTTACAGTCTATAAAGAACAAAACAGATTTAAAGATGGGAGATAAAGTTTATACTAACGAGGAGGCGTTTAATGCGACACTTGAGTACTTTAAAGGCGACGAACTTGCTGCCCGTGTCTGGGTCAACAAGTATGCGATGAAGGACTCCTTCGGCAATATATACGAAAGGACGCCGGATGATATGCATTGGCGTTTGGCTGACGAAATCGCTCGAGTGGAGAGCAAGTATCCTAATCCGCTCTCTTCACAGGAAATTTTTGATCTTCTGAAGAACTTCCGTTATATTGTGCCGCAAGGCAGCCCGATGTCAGGCATCGGAAACAAGTATCAGGTGGCTTCGCTTTCCAATTGTTTTGTGATAGGCATGGAGGGCAGCGCTGACTCTTACGGAGCTATTATCAAGGTTGACGAGGAGCAGGTGCAGCTGATGAAGCGACGCGGCGGGGTGGGACATGACCTCTCGCATATACGTCCGAAAGGCTCTCCGGTGAAAAACTCGGCGCTTACGTCAACTGGGCTTGTGCCTTTTATGGAGCGATACTCCAACTCCACGCGCGAGGTGGCGCAGGACGGTCGTCGCGGCGCTTTGATGTTGAGCGTCTCTATTAAGCATCCGGACTCTGAATCTTTTATCGACGCAAAGATGACCGAAGGAAAGGTTACCGGAGCGAATGTTTCTGTGAAGATTGACGATGAGTTTATGAACGCGGCTCTGAACAAGACCGAGTATGTGCAGCAGTTCCCTATAAATTCTGATAACCCTGATGTGATTAAGAAGATTGACGCGTCGGCGTTGTGGAAGAAGATTGTGCATAATGCATGGAAGTCAGCAGAGCCGGGCGTGCTTTTCTGGGATACTATCATCAGAGAGTCTGTGCCGGATTGTTATGCAGATTTGAACTTCCGGACTGTTTCCACAAATCCTTGTGGCGAGATTCCTTTGTGCCCTTATGACAGTTGTCGTCTGTTGGCTATAAATTTGTACTCTTACGTGAAGAATCCGTTCACTCCTGAGGCAATGTTTGACTTTGCTCTTTTCCGTCAGCATGTACGTGTGGCTCAGAGAATTATGGACGATATAATCGACCTTGAACTTGAAATGATTGACAAGATTCTGAAGAAGGTTGAGGCTGACCCTGAGTCTGACGAGGTGAAGCAGACTGAGCGCAATCTGTGGCTTAAGATAAAGAAGAAGTCGGCGCAGGGAAGACGTACTGGTGTTGGCACTACGGCGGAGGGCGATATGCTCGCGGCCTTGGGGCTCACTTACGGAACGGCCGACGCGATAAACTTCTCCGAACGTGTGCATAAGACGCTGGCTGTGGAGGCTTACCGCTCGTCTGTGGAAATGGCAAAGGAACGCGGCGCTTTTGAAATATATGATGCGAAGAGGGAACGGAACAATCCGTTTGTTAACAGATTGATGGAGGCTGACCCTTCGCTTTATGCGGAAATGCAGGAGTTCGGGCGTAGAAATATTGCGTGTCTCACTATTGCGCCTACCGGAACTACAAGCTTGATGACCCAGACTACATCGGGCATCGAGCCGGTATTCTTGCCGGTGTATAGACGACGCAGAAAGGTGAACCCTAACGATGAGGACGTGCAGGTCGATTTTGTCGATGAAATGGGCGATTCTTTTGAAGAATATGTCGTTTTCCACCATAAGTTCGTCACATGGATGGAACTTAACGGATATGACCCAAATAAAAAATATACGCAGGAGGAGATTGACGAAATAGTTGCGAAGTCTCCGTACTACAAAGCTACAACGCATGATGTTGACTGGCTGGAAAAGGTGCGTATGCAGGGCAGGATTCAGAAGTGGGTGGACCACTCTATCAGCGTCACGATAAATGTGCCGGAGGATGTGGACGAAGAGCTTATAGGCACTCTGTATGAAGAGGCTTGGCGTTGCGGATGCAAGGGCATCACTGTCTATAGAGAAGGCTCTCGCGCCGGCGTGCTGCTCTCTGCTAAGAAGGAGGAAAAGGCAGAACCTGCTGTTCCGGCTTTTGACCAGCCTCGTCCGAAGGAACTTGAGGCGGATGTGGTGCGTTTCCAGAACAATAAGGAGAAGTGGATCGCGTTTGTGGGACTTCTGAACGGAAAGCCTTACGAGATATTCACTGGCTTGGCTGATGATGAGGATGGTCTGCTGATCCCTAAGTCTGTGCAGAACGGGAAGATTATACGGAATGTTGACGAGGTACTTGGCCGTAGCAGATATGACTTCCAGTACTCTAACCGCAGAGGTTACAAGACTACGATTGAGGGGCTTTCTTACAAGTTTGACCCTGAATACTGGAATTATGCGAAACTGATTTCCGGAGTGCTCCGTTACGGAATGCCGATAGATCAGGTTATAAAGCTTGTGAGCGGTTTGCAGTTGGGCAGCGGCTCTATCAATAACTGGAAAAACGGCGTTGAGCGCGCGTTGAAGAAGTATGTGCCGGACGGAACTGAGGCAAAAGGTGCTGTGTGCCCTAATTGCGGACAAAAAACCTTGAAGTATCAGGAAGGCTGCCTGATATGCACGAACTGCGGCACATCTAAATGCGGATGATGAAATTTTGTCATCGCAATATCTTACCGCCCGACATCAGTATGGATGCCGGGCTTTTTTTGTGTCCCGACTTTTCCGCACTTGCACCAATCTGCATGAATTGATACCATAAAGTTACCGTTGTTTTTATTTTCCCAAGAAGCAAATTTCTATAGCAATGTTTCTATTGTCGGTCGGGAAGTCGAAAAATAATAGGGTTACGATAAGGAATGTAGGCAATATTGAAAGAAACAGTATTCATATCAACCATTTCCAAACGTGGGTTTTCTAGCCTGACGAATAAATTACTTAACAATTCATCATTTATTTGAATCCTTTTTGTATCTTTACGTTTGAAAAATTGTCAAAATTTCAAAGGTGAATGGTTGATGAATATTCTATAGATTCAAGAAGAATTTACTGATTTCTTAAAAGATGGTGTTGATAAAATTGAAAATAAGATTGCTGAATATATATTAGGTGAAATTAAAGAATTTGAGGAGCAATGAGAAAAGTATTAGAAAAAATATTAATTAAACTTCTGAAAATATTAGCCATTGTTAATTTTTTCATTAACCCTATTTGTTTTTATTTTGAGTTATATGATTCACTGACTTTTTTGTCTGGGGCATATATAGCTTCTCTTGTTTACTTTCTGTGTTTTTGTATTTCCTGTGTTTTTGTTTTGATCCTTATTTGTTTGGATAGAGTTAATCTATTGTGGATTATATATTTATTTGTTTGTCTTGAATCTCAGTTATTAATTTACTGGATAGAACGAAAGAGATGTGATAAGCCCTGTGTGACAGTCGCCTTTGTTTCATCGAAAATAATAGCAAGAAACGCGAAGTCTAGTACTTATTATTATTATTGGTTTAAAGATGTGGATGGAAAGGTAATAAAAGAAAAAAAAACATACTCTAAAAAATTTCATCCCAAGGATACTTTTTTAGTTGTTTTTAACGAATCAGACTTATATCCTCATTATTATAGTTTTAAAAATGCTCCAACCAAAGAGGAGATAGACAAATATATCGATGGTCCGAAACGAATTTCACAGGAGGAGTATGAAAAATGGCGTGAAGATTATGGCTTCTTTGATTAAAAATTTTAATGTAATACAATACACATACAAACAATAATGAAATTAAAATCGGTCATACTATTATTCAATTTAGTTGTATCCGTATTTGTGGTGCAAGGAGCCATCATCACGACGCGGCAGAATTTGGATGAGTTCAGTTTTAAGAAAGGAGTGAAAGTGGGAGGCGGTCTCTCTTTTTCCAAGGCACTCTCCATAATTTTGTGTAAATGAAGAGCACGGGATTCAGTCCTGAATCCCGTGCTCTTTGCGTTTGGTACTCTCCAAAAACAAGAGCCGCACTTGTTGTGCGGCTCTCTAATGTGTGAATTTTAAATTTTTAATTTATTTAGCAGCAATCTCCTCTTCGCCAACCTCCAGCTGGGCTTCGGGTTTTGATTGCTCCGTAGTGTCGGCTGTATCTGCATCGTCCAAGTCAAACCATCCGACGTATTTTCTGTTATCTTGATAGTCAACTGTGAACTTGTTGGTAAACTTGTTGTCAACCTTATGCATTACAAGCATCTTCAGCTTTCCATTAACTCCTTTGAGAAGGTATCTAACTTCGTGGTACTTATAAACTCCGTTAGAACTGAAGACAGCGTTCCATCTTACATTGTCCCATTTAAGTATATTAAATGTATTGCCGTCAATTGTTACATTTTTCTTGTTTTCAGCAATGTTAAACACTATATCGTCGGAAACTTTGAATGTTCCTCCAATACAAAAATTTGTGATACACAAATAAATAAACAAAAGTAACATTTTTCTCATAACGACCAATTTTAGTTTCTAAATACTGTTTCGATCTCTCAAAAAGGACATCTTCTTTGTGTCCTGTACTGTTTCGATTTGTCCTTTGTTGGACTTGATTTTCCGCAATTTAGATAAAAAAAATGAAAAAGCAAAGGTTTTTGCAAAAAAAAGTGAAAAAAAGCGAAAAAGTGTTAATAAAAGTTAATAAAGTATAGCTGGAATCCTCTTTTGACGGACGTTTTTTTTGTAAACTACTGTAATAATGGTAGTTGACATTTGTGCAGAAATGTTAAAAAATGTGAATTTATGAAGTTTTGAAACAAAAAAAGTGCGGAACAGCTCCGCACCTTATTTATCGGTTTATGTCGTTCAGAATTTTGAAGAAGTCGGAGTCTGATATTTTTAGTTCGGCTTCTCTATAGTGAACATAGTCCTCAAAATAGTCGCTGGCAATGTCAGCCACCACCTCTTTGCCCTCCAGACCCGCTTCGTCAAGCCTTTTTTCCACTAGGCTCTGATAGTGCTGCACAGTTTTAAGTTTTTCTTCCCATTGAGAAGGTTTGCTCTCCTGCAGCGCGTGTCCGTTTTTCACAATCAAATATGTGGTTTCGTAGAGCAGTTCCGTAGAAATAAAGTCTTTGGATATTGCGCTCTTTGTTTTTTCGTCCAAACCGTTCAGAAATTCTTGAATCTTTGTCATATATGTATTATTTGCTAATATTCTTTAATAGAGTCTTGTTCGCTTTCATGATTGGCAAGGCAGACGAGTCGCTGGCAAGTACGTTGCTCTTAGTCTCGTCCAGATTATGCATGAACGCCTCTTTTATTTTCACAGTGGAGTGCGCACCTACGTATATACCTAAGATATTATATTCAGGCTTTGTCAGTTCAGAAATGTAAGCAAGTTTGTCGTTGATATACATTTGCATGATGTTGTTTTCGCATCTGACCGCTACTTTATTGTCACCGTTCAAATCGAAATATTTATTAGTGTATATTTCCGCCGAGTATATAATGTTTTCAGTGTTATAGACATACATTCTGTTAGCACTGTTTATGATAAACGCGTCCTGAGAGTTCTCGTTTCCTATCCATAGGCCTGTGGTGGCGTATTCAGAAGAGAAATCTGCATTTATGAAGGCTTCGAAGTAGAAGTTGGCGGTGCTTCGTGCAAAAATGCTGTACATGGTAGCGTAGTCACGTTCGGAGATAATTGTGCAGTATCCGTCGGCTATGACAGTGGTCATGTTCGGGATGGACGTGTCTGTCGAGTCCTTGCTCAAACTGTAGTCCAAGAAGCTTATTCGGGAACCTTTCCTGTCGTCAAAGTCGAGACCTGCGGAAGTAGCCCATTCGGGAGCCGGAGTCTTTTCGTTGAAAAGTTCGTCGAGATAATACTTTTTGCGGAACCCGCTGAAATTGCACGACTCGAATCTGTTGTCCGGAATCTCGCCGCCGCACATGATGCTTGCCCATTCTGTATTAGGCAGAAAGTTGTTTTTATGGTTGCGCATTAACAGTCCGTGCGCAAGTTCATGAAACACGACTTGCTCGCGGAGGTCCTCTTTGTTTGCAGAATTACTAGTCTTCTCCCAATATTCTCTATCTATCTGCACCGTTATCGGGTCGGTTCTGTAGCAAAGCCCGATAGTAGGTTCTTCGAGGTCGGCAAACTCCATGATTATGCCTTCGTCTCTCATGTTGAAATTTTTGCCTCGCTCTTTTGCAGCAGAGACAAATCGGTCTAAGTACGGAGCTAACGAACTGTTAACCTCGTATGGTTTCTCCTCTTCTGCGCAAGAAAATAGAGCGACAGAAAGAGATATTGCTAATAGCTGTTTAATGTTTCTCATTGTTTTGTTTTAAATTTAAATCTAAATATACAGGGAGATGGTCGCTGAATCCGTAAGCGTAAAAAGCGCCAAGGAAACTCCGTTTGGGAGCGAAGTCGGTCTTGTCTGGTTTCAGAAGAAATGACTCTTTGTAGATGTGCACTTTTTCTGTGCTTGTGTGAATGCCAGACTGTTGGTCTAACATAGAGCCGGAGACTATGACATGGTCCAGCACACCCCATTCGCCACCGAATTTATGAGTTCCCACACCTTGCTTCTTGTCAAACTTGGCCATCAGATTGTATAGTTCATTGTCTTTTATGTCTTCAAGATTTGTGCTGGCCTTCAGAACGTCGGCAATGCTTTTGTCTGTGGGGTAGTCGTTAAAATCGCCCATGATGGCTATTTTAGCCTTGCTGTTTCTAAAGAAAAGGCTGTCCACTTTTTGGCGAACGGCTTGCGCGGCGGATATTCTCTTATGCTGCGATTCAAGTTCGCCGCCATACCTCGAAGGCCAGTGGTTCACGAATATGTGCAGCGTGTCGCCCGACGGCACAACGCCTGAAGCGAAAAGGATTTCGCGTGTAGGCCTCTCTTCGTCCGGGAGTTTTACCGTTAAGAATTCTACGTCAGACACTTTGTATTTGTCTGGCTGATACAGGAGAGCGACGTCCACGCCTCTGCGGTCCGGCGAGTTGCGGTGCAGATATTTGTAGCCGGCAGTTTTCAGCTGAGTCTGTGTTGTCAGGTCGTCAAGGACGCGTGCGTTTTCAATTTCGCAAAGCGCGATGATAGCCGGCAGTGTCCATTCGCCAGCGGCAGACAGAACCTTCGACACGTCGTTCAGCTTGCGCTTGTATTTCTTCTCCGTCCATTTGTAGTCGCCAGTCGGAGTGAAAGCCTCGTCTTGCGTGTCGGGGTCATCCTCGTAGTCAAAAAGATTTTCCACATTGTACGATATTATGCGGAACTCATGCTGCGCAAGAATGTTCGCGGCAGTCAAAATCATAAATATTAACAGCGAGACTCTTCTCATGGCTCTTCATGTTTGTTTAGACAGACAAACTCATACGCGCCGATGTCTGGCAGCGAGTCTCGGCTGTTGCCGTTTATGTCGTATTGGCAATCAGGATATTTGACCCTTATCAGCGTGTCTCCTGCATTCACCATAGGCGATAGAGAATCTGCACTGAAGTCATACAGATATTTAGATGTCTCTATCTTGAACGTAGGGTCTTCGTTCCATATAACATTCACGAAGCTTGCGGAGTCGGACTGAGCCGCTTTGAGCAGACAGTGGTTGAATCTGAACGAAACAAGGTCGCTCTCTTCTGTCACTATCTCTTGGCGGTAGCTTCCGTACACTATGGAGTTGTTAAATTCAGCGTATAACGGAATTTCGTTGTTGTAGCTGTGCAGCCCGAGCGCGGAATTGTTCCGTCCTCCTGAGGCAGAGTATTCCGCGATGGTGCAGTGGTTGAACAAGGCTAGCCCGCCGTTAAGCGATATTGTTGTATAGCCTCCGTTCGCGAACAGTGTGTTATACGCGTAAACATTGGCGTTGCTCACGTTCAAAACACCTCTTTTTGCGCATGTTATCGTACTGTTTTCTATCGTCAGTCTGTATGCCGAAGAGTCTATGGCGGCAGAGTCAACAGCAATGCCGAAGTTGCCACCTTTTATAATTGTTCCGCTTATGATATTGTTGGAACTTTCAGAGCAGAAGCGTATTCCGCCCCATTGGTTAGGCACGCGGTTGTACGGAATTTCCGGCTGCAGATAGTCGAGCCTTGAGCCTTGAATCAGGACCGGGTGAGAGCTCAGACCTTTCACTATCAAAGTGCCGTGCACTTCGAGAGTTGCTTTGTTTGTGAAGTAAAGTTTTGAGCCGGACTCTATCTCCAAAGTGACACCCTCTTTCACTGTGAGCGTGTCGTATATGAGGTACGGACGTTCTCTTGTGAATGTGGTGTTCTCCGAAATCACAGCTTTGCGGAGTGTCTTGACATCTTGCCCGTAGGTGGAGAGTTTCACGTTTTGGGTGTTGCCGTTGTATATGAATACAAGCGAATCCAATATCTGCACCGGAGAGTCACTGTTAAGTTCCGAGACGTTCACGTTTATGAAGATGTGAAGACTGTCGCCCGACATGATTTCCACATCGCTGAAAGAGTCGCCGCTGCGCCCGTTCAGATTCACGTGAAAGCAGTTTGTTGAAGAACGCAGCTCCACTTTGTTTATTCTGATGTTGTCCCCCGTCTTGTTATACACCATTAGGCGCTTTGTGGAGGAGGGCAGAGCGGTGAATACCGTGTCGAAAGATACAGTGTCTGTGGAGAATGACACTTTAGCAGACGGATTTGAGGTGAATGACTCGTCTTCGCATGATGAGAACGTCACAGTGCAGCATAGAACTGCAATCAGCATCGCATACCTAAAAATATAGTTTTTTGAAAAGATCATAAACAAAGATTTTAAAGTCCTCAAAGATAATGATTTTTCCAGATTTGGTGATTAATATGTCGATTTGATTCCGAATTTTAATTGATTTTTTTATATGCTGACGAAATAAGCGCCTTTGTCAGATGTGAAATATGGTGTAATATTGTATTGCGCAAAGTATTGTTTCCATTGTTTTATCTGTCTTTTTGAGTTGGAACTGTCTATTATCACCTCGCAGAAATCAAAGATGTTGCTTATGTTGCCAGAGGGTATGTCGGTTTCTCCGCCTATAATAAGGTAGTCTGTCCTTAGCGGCTTTTTTGTAACGGTTCCTGAAATTTTATAGTTCAGGAGATAAAGCCTTTTGCCGTTGATTTCCAGCGAGTTCCCGGCGATGTATTCAGGCTCGTCGGTTTTTAGCTTGTTTTGCAGACGTTTTATTTTATGTTTCGCTTTAGAGCAGTCGCCTTGGCTGATGACGGTGTTCTGAAATCCGTCAATTACATTGATTACAGACTCGCCCTGCACATTGTGGACGGCTATTACGTGCTGGTTTGCCGTGTTGTAGTATCTGCCTGTGTTGCATATTGCAAGCGCTAAGATGCATGATAGAGCCAGAACTAACGCGCTATGTCTGCGGAGTTTAATGTAGAAGCAGACAGAAGCGGAAAGCGTTAGCAGCAGTATCAGGTCTGTCCCTTCAAAAGAGATGTTCTGCACTGTGGAGTGTGGTATGTTTTCGAATGCGTTTACGGTAGCGTTCATTGCTTTTAGCACAATGTTGAGCAGGAACGCTATTGCGTCTGATATGAAATCGGCTGGTGCAGTTATTACCATCAGAAAAGACAGATAGATGACTGCAGATGCGGCCGGCACAACGAAAAGGCTTACGATGCAAGACAGCAGCGGCAGTTGGTGAAAGTAATAAAGCGTTATAGGTAACGTGCCGATTTGGGCGGCGATGGAGACCGCTGTCAAGTCCCAAACTTTCTTCAGAAACACGTTTTTCACGTTGAGCAGCGAAGATATTTTGTCTTGTAGCAAAACGATTGAGAACACAGCGGTGTAACTCAGCTGAAAGCCTATATCTGTGATGTATAAAGGGTTGTAGATGAGCATGAGAAGGGCAGAAGCGGCA
Organism: Paludibacteraceae bacterium; assembly: GCA_017632345.1. Taxonomy (GTDB): domain Bacteria; phylum Bacteroidota; class Bacteroidia; order Bacteroidales; family Paludibacteraceae; genus RGIG9379. The sequence goes on along the minus strand of JAGBRL010000083.1, from coordinate 3,262 downwards.
ATCGTGTTGTAAGTTACACCCTTGCGGCCTGTCATCATTCCGACAATCATCATGGAGAACATTATAGTAGCTCTTACTACAGACGGAGACATCCCGGTCACAAAAGCGTAGCCCCACAAAACAAAAAGCAGCGGCAGATACCGCCACCGCTTAAATTTTCTGATAAATATCAGCCCAAGGAAAAAGTTTGAGAATATGAAAACAACTCCGACATGAAGTCCGCTCACTGCCAAAACATGACTTGCTCCGGTAAGCGAGTAAGCTCCTTTCAAATTTTTGTCAAGGTGAGACTTATCGCCAAGAGTCAAAGCCGACAGTACGGCAAGTTCGTCGTCGTTTATTCTTTTTTTTTGTAAAATGATATGATGTCACGTCTGAAAGCCTCTGCTTTTTCAAACATATTCCTGCTTTTCGATTCGTCAATCAGTCTCCATTGATTTTTAGGCACAAACACGCTAAAATCTCCGCCCTTCAATTTGTGGTATGGCATGTCGTCCCAAGGGTCTGCAGCCGAGTTTAGCATTCTGCAGTTGTCAATAAGCAGTATGTCGCCCATAGAGATAAGCTGGCTCATGGAGTCTTTAGCCACATAAATCACAGCTTTCGCCATTTTTGATTTTTCGTTTGTGCTGACAGAACTGTCTTTGATTTCGTAAACGTTAGAAACGCATTCAATGCTGTTTGCACATTCACGCGGAACATCTGTCACCTCTACAATGTACGAGCAGTCGTCTGAAAAAACAAGTATTTCGTGCGGTTCGCTCGCAAACCTGTCGCTTGTAGTGAACAGCATACCGAAGCCCATGAACAGCAACGTGTAACTAAGACCTGAAATCCATCTTGAAGAGTATTTCTCCTCCTGCTTTCTGATGAGGTGCCCCAACAGGAAAAGCAATGCAGCGGCCACGATAAGGACGGGATAAACAGCAATATCTACCCAGTACAATTCCGCAACAACGCCCAAAACGAATGGGATCAGTATTCTTACAAACGGAATTTTTCGCAAAAAACTAGTAAAGTTCAATTTTTTATTCATATAACAAGTTGGTTAATAAACAAAATCGTCAACAGCACAAAACAACACCGTTATTATTACAATCTTTTGAGCTTCGCTATCGTTTCTGTCGGGTTCTCCGAACTGAAAACAAAACTGCCAGCAACCAAAACATCAGCACCTGCGGCCAAAAGACGTTTGCCTGTCTCGAAATTGACGCCTCCGTCAATCTCAATGACAGCGTTTGAATTCTTCTTCTCAATCAACTCCTTCAGTCTGGAAGTCTTGTCCACAATACCTTCTATGAACTTTTGGCCTCCAAAACCAGGATTGACAGACATGAGCATGACCAAATCCACGTCTGAAACAATCTCCTCCAAAGCCGATACTGGCGTGTGAGGGTTCAGCGTGACACCTGCCTTCATCCCTAACTGCTTGATACGCTGTATTGTGCGGTGCAAATGAGTGCAAGCCTCGTAATGAACGTTCAGCACATGAGCTCCAAGCTTATGAAAGGTGTCAATGAACTTGTCGGGTTCTACTATCATCAAATGTACATCGAGGGGCTTTTCGCAATACTTCTGCGCGCTTTCTACCACTGGCATTCCAAACGATATGTTAGGAACGAAAACACCGTCCATAATATCCAAGTGAAGCCAGTCAGCTTCGCTCTTGTTTATCATGTCAAAGTCAGCTCGCAAATTTGAAAAGTCGGCCGACAGCAATGAAGGTGCTATTAAGTGATTCATTTTATACCCTACTTTTGTCTTGTAAATTCGGTGCAAAGATAATTAAAAATTTAAAAAGAGGCAATAAAATTGGCGGAAAAGAGATAAAAATGGGCCGTTTTGTAATGTGGAGTTTGCAATTTTGCGGATTTTGTTGATGTTTGTCAATATTTTCCCGTGGAATGTGCAAATCCTTGTGTTCTTGTTTATTTTTGCATATCTTTGCAGAGTTAAAAAAAGTGTTTACACATATAATATTATAAATATGTTTTCAGGTATAGTGGAAGCGACGGCAAAGGTTGTCCGTTTAGATAAAGATCAGAGCAATCTGCATATAACAATGGAGTGCCCGTTTGTGGACGAGTTGAAAATAGACCAGAGCGTGGCTCATAATGGCGTGTGCTTGACGGTGGTGAGCAAAACGGATGACACTTATACTGTCACGGCGATAAAAGAGACGCTTGACAAGTCTAATCTTGGAGGGCTTGCGGTTGGCTCTCTTGTGAATCTGGAACGCAGCATGGTGATGAACGGAAGGTTGGACGGACATATCGTTCAGGGGCACGTTGACCAGACTGCTGTTTGTGTGGAGAAAAAGAGCGCGGACGGAAGCTGGTACTTCACGTTTAAATATGATTTTGACAGCGAAATGGCTAAGCGCGGATATGTGACGGTAGAGAAGGGGTCTGTTTCTGTGAATGGGGTTAGCCTTACGGTCTGCAATTCGCAGAACGACCGTTTTTCGGTGGCGATTATACCATATACTCATGAAAATACAAACTTTAAGCAGATAGAGGTGGGCTCTGTTGTCAATATAGAGTTCGATATAATAGGAAAGTATGTGAGCAAGATAGCGTCTTGCTAAAAACGGCTTCTGTTGTGTTGAAGGAAGGATTAGGGCTGAGGGCGTGTGCCTTTGGCCTTTTTTGTGAAGGCAGATAGCGGCGTTGTTTTTTTTGAATAAAAGTGTTGTGAAAACGTAATTTATAAAGTTGCCTTAAAAATAGCCAGGAAACGTTGCAGAAAGTTTTGTTAAACATTGTGTTGTTGCGTGAAAAGTGTGTTGGACGATAAAAAACGTATTTTTTTCAAAAAAAGTCCGCAAAATATTTGCAGGTTAAAAAAAATGGCGTACCTTTGCACACGTCAAACGAAAAGGGTTGCTCTAAAGTGAGTTGCTTGTGAAAAGAAAGTTTGGCGAATGACTCAGTAGCTCAGCTGGTAGAGCAACAGACTCTTAATCTGTGGGTCCAGGGTTCGATCCCCTGCTGGGTCACAAAATATAAACACTGAAAGTAGTGTTGGAGAGATGGCAGAGTGGTCGAATGCGGCGGTCTTGAAAACCGTTGTACTGAAAGGTACCGGGGGTTCGAATCCCTCTCTCTCCGCAGTAAAGGTGCGAATCAATCAGATTCGCACCTTTTTTTGTCTGTTGACAATTTATAATTCACGATTTGCATTTTTCGGATCACCGTAAATTTTCGGTGGAGATGTAAAAAAAATTAGGCAAAAATAGTTTTTAGGGATCACCGTAAATTTT
>JAGBRL010000082.1 GCA_017632345.1 Paludibacteraceae bacterium | reverse complement strand
GTAGTAATTTGCGCGTGTTTTGAAAAACAATTGCGAATAAGTTTGCATCTCGACAAGGATTTTGTCGTTGTTCTCGGTGGTGCAGAGCAGGTCGAATATAACGCCGCGTCCGCCGTTCCGGTCTGACGGCACCTCGACGTTCTCGAACGTAAGGCTTTTGATCTCGCCGTACTCCTCGCTCAGAAGGCTGTTCAGGAACGAACGCATCTGAGGCTCCTGGCCCATAAGCTTCTTGAAGGCCCAGTCGGTCTTTAAATTAATGTACTTTGTCATAGTTATAAATCATTTTAAAAACATAAACATACGGTGCAAATATACAGTAAATACAATTATTGCACAAGAGCGGAGCTGAGAAATTTACAATTAACAGATGACAATTACAATTGGCGGTTTAAACTATCCGTCACGTCATCACCATTTGGTCATTGTCAGAAAAAGTGTTTCTCAAAGTGTTGCCGTTTGTATAATAATTGTTACTTTTGCCGAAAATAATATTTGACGTCGAATAATGAGCTTGTAATATGAACAGGATAAAAGTCTTTGCATTAGGTTGTCTTGTGTGGAAAATTTTAATCTGCTCGATTCTTTTTGGATACAGATACGTAGGCTTTATTTATATAATTCTTTTGTTATTTGTCTCTGTGCTTTTCCACATTTTCTTTAAAGAAAAAACGGAAAAACAGCCGGACTGTATGAAGACGAGATCTTTTTGGAAGGAAATTTTGCATGAATTAATATTTGATAAGGTATTACCTAGTATTCTGGTTGCCTTGTATATGCTTGTTGCATTATTTCTTTTTCTTTACTACTTTTTTCCTTTGATGAGTATCCTCGTTGGGGTAATGGGTATCCTCTTGCTCTGGATGTATATTGAAGCGGAGGAGGTAGATAAGTTGTCATATTATGAAGGAACGCAAGCGGAGAAAGAAGATCTGAGCGATTGTGCGAAGAATGTCAGAGCGGTGGCGCGCATAAGCGCTATTTTAATGATGTACAACGGCGGATATGAAAGGGCTAAAAAGATATTTGCGGAACATCTGGCGAGGTATTATGTGGAAGTTGATGCAGATTATGCGGAAAAGGTTATTTTTGATGAACTGAGTGTGCTGAATGCAAGTAACGGAAATTGGTTGCCAGAGCTGAAGCGGTGTTGTCTGGAGGTGAACAGAACGCTCACCTATGAGAAAAAGAGATGTCTGCTCGAACTTCTTTTTGAGATAGCTGCACTTGATGGCATTAGTTCAAAAGAGCGTGATTTGCTGAGCCGCATAATGGGGCATATCCGTATAAAAGAGGCAGACCGTGCATATATAGAAGGAGTGTTTGCAAGGTATTATGTAGAGAATTTGCAAGGGTCAAGGGCATCGTCAGGCACAAGATATCCTCAGAGGGTCATAGATGCTTACGCTAAGTTAGGCTTGCGGCCTGGAGCAGACTTAGAGGAGGTGAAGCGCGCTTATCGCCGTCTTGTCTTTGAAAACCATCCGGACCGCTTTGTTAATGCCAGCGAGTCCACCCGCGTCGCCGCAGAGGAGCGCACACGCGAACTGAACCGAGCAATGGAAACAATCGAAAAATTCGCCTCCTGAATTTTTTATAAATAACTTCGGACACAGTAAAAGAGCAAATGTTAGCAAGATAGTCGAAATGAACTCAAAAGAGTCTGAAGTAAATTCGAGGGATAAAGATTTAGAAACGTAGTTTGCAGATATTGTCAGTGCCACATAAGCCTGTTTTCCAGAATTGTAACTAAAAACATCAATTATGAACGAACAAAACACCTTTTAATTTCGTTTTACAACCAAACAGAGCAATTTTTATCGCTGATATTGTGTTATTTCGAATGATTTTTGGTTTTTGTTGCTAAAAATCATGATAAAATTTGTTATTGTTGATAAATACAACTATATTTGTTGGCATAATGTTTAAAATAAAATGACGATGGAGAAATTTTTAGAAAATTCATTGATTGATATCGAGCTGCTGTTCGCTTTGATGAACGGACGAGTGTCGAGCGCTATTAACAAGAGGTTGGCTCACGACTTGAAAGCTGCGGGATTGGATATTACGGCAGACCAGTGGTCGGTGCTTTACTCGTTGTGGCTTAACGACGGAGTTACGCAGAAGTCTATCGCAGACTCTACGTTCAAAGACAAGCCGAGCATTACCCGCTTGATAGACAATCTGGAAGCGATGGGATTTGTAGAACGTCGCTCAGACCCTTCAGACAGACGTATCAACAAGGTTTATCTGACGGAGAGCGGCATAGCTGTGAGAGAGAATGTGCGCGTTGTCTCTTTGCAGACTATGCAGAATGTGTTGCAAGGTCTTTCCGAAAAGGAAATTACTCAGGTTCAGTCTTTGTTGAAGCTTATCTTCAAAAACCTTCAGAAGGATAAAGGAGAAGAGTGATAACAGTAAAAAACGATTGATTAAAGGAACGATAATGAGGAGAGTTTTTTTCTTGACATTTTGTTCGTTCTTGCCGCTCCTTGCCGAAGCCGGGCAGACGTTGACCTTGGAGGAGTGCCGGGACTTAGCTCTGCAGAATAACAAGGAACTAAAAATTGCGGAGGAAGAGCTGGATGTGGCGTCTTACAAAAAGAGGTCCGCGCGAACTAAATATTTCCCGGACTTGTCTGTGAAAGGTGCTTATCTGCGAAACGAGAAGGACTTGTCCCTTATAGGCGAGGATATGTATCTGCCTATCGGGACACTTATGCCGGATGGCTCTTTTGGCTTCCGACAGGAGCAGATTGGAAATCAGTGGACTTTGGTTAACGGGCAGCCTGTGCCGCTTGATGCGAACGGGCAGCCCTTCAACCCTAAGTCTAATCCTGAAAAGATAATGTGGAAGGATTACACCACGATTCCGAAAGAGGAGCTGACTTTCGACTCTAAAAACGTCTATGTGGGCGCGCTTAATCTGATGCAGCCGGTCTTTATGGGTGGCAAGATTATTGCGTACAACAAGATTGCCAAGCTGAACGAAAGTCTTGCAGAGTCTAAGTTGGAGACTGGCCGCAGAAATGTGTCTCTGTCTGTTGAGGAGGCTTATTGGCAGGTTGTCTCTCTGTCTAACAAACGCAAGGCGGTGGAGGCGCTTGTGGCGCTTCTTGACAAGATGTCGGGCGATGTGAAGGCTATGATAGAGGCGGGCGTGGCAACGAAGGCGGACGAACTTTCTGTGCTTGTCAAGAAAAACGAGGCGGAAATGGCTCTGCTGAAGGTGGAAAATGGTGTGAGTTTGTCTAAAATGCTTCTTGCTCAGTATTGCGGCTTGCCGCTCGATGAGGAGATAACTCTTGCTGATGAGAATGCGGAACTCATCAGTGCCGGCTCTTTTGCTGATTCGGTTGATATTCAGCAGATTTACGAAAATAGGCCGGAGGTTAAAAGTCTTGGTATCGCGCAGCAGATTTATGAGCAGAAGGCTAATGTGGCGCGTGCGGACATAATGCCGACCGTGGCTCTTGCTGCAAACTATATCGCGATGAATCCTAATCTGTCTAATGGTTATAAGACTGATTTTGACTTTACTTGGAATGTCGGTGTTGTCGTGAATATTCCTTTGCTGCATTGGGGCGAAAGCATTTACAATTACAAAGCCGCTAAGGGCGAGGCGAATATTGCTGGATATAAACTTAGCGAGACGCAGGAAAAAATAGAGCTGCAGGTTAGCCAGTCTTTGTTCAGGCTGAATGAGGCTCGACGCAAGTTGGAGGTCTCGGCGAAAAACTTGAAGAGTGCCGACGAGAATTTGCGGTATGCGACGGTTGGCTTTGAAGAGGGCGTGGTGCCGGCGTCTGCATTGCTTGAGGCGCAGACAGTGTGGCTTAACGCAAAATCAAATAAGATAGATGCGGAGGTTGAGACTAAATTGTCCGAAGTGCGACTCCGACAGGCTATGGGTGTTTTGTCTGTAAAATAATGTTTTAAATATGGGTGCTAAAAAGAATAATTCGGCTAACGCAAATATGTTGGTTGCGTTCGTTGTGCTTGTAGTTATAGTTTTGGGTATAACTGTGATTGGCTTTTTCTTCATGAAGCCGGAGCCTGAGGTTATTCAAGGCGAGGTGGAGGTCAATGAATTGCGCGTGTCCGGAAAGGTGCCGGGGCGTGTTGCTAAGTTCCTTGTGACGGAAGGGCAGATGGTAAAGCAGGGCGACACTCTTGTGCTGCTGGACAGTCCGGAGGTGGAGGCGAAGCTGCTGCAGGCTAAAGCGGCGGAAAGGGCTGCTTCGGCTCTTAGCGAGAAGGCCGCCAATGGCGCAAGGGAAGAGCAGATAAAGAGCGCGTACGAAATGTGGCAGAAGGCTCTGGCAGGTCTTGAGGTTGCGAAAAAGTCGTATGACCGTGTGCTGAATCTGTTTGAAAAAGAGGTTGTCCCGGCTCAGAAAAAAGATGAGGCCGAGGCCAATTACAAGGCTATGCTTGCAACTGAGCAGGCGGCTAAATTGCAGTATGAGCTGGCGAAGAAGGGCGCGGCAGAGGAAGATAAGTCGGCAGCCAAGGCTCAACTTAGCCGCGCGCGCGGAGCGGTGGCGGAGGTGCGTTCTTACTTGAGCGAGACGGTCCTGCTTTCGCCTATCGACGGCGAGGTGTCGGAGATTTTTCCTCAGCGAGGAGAACTCGTCGGCTCCGGTGCTCCGATTATGAACATTGCTGATGTCGCTGATGTCTGGGTGACGTTCAACATACGTGAGAAGGATTATCAGAAGTTTGCAAAGGGTTCTGAGTTCAAGGCTTTTGTACCGGCTTTGGGAAATAAGGAACTGACTCTGAAGGTGTCTTTCGTAAAGGATATGGGTGCGTTTGCAGCATGGAAAGCTACTAAAGTGTCTGGCGAATTTGACTCTAAGACGTTCGAGATAAGGGCAGTCCCTGTTGATGCCGAAGGTTTGGTGCCGGGTATGTCTGTGATTGTTAAGGAGTGACAAAATTGATAATGTGCAAGGAGATGAAGAGCGTTTTGTTCAGAATATGGAGGATTATGAAGCGGGAGGCGAGGCGTATGGTTTCGCGTCCGCTTTACCTCTTCGGCATGGTGGCGGCACCGCTATTCTCCGTCTTTTTCTTTCTCTCTTTGATGGGCGACGGACTGCCGCAGGATATGCCTGTCGCTTTGATGGACAATGACAATAGCTCGACTTCCAGACGTCTGGTGAGGCAGCTGGACAATTTCAGGCAGACTAAGATCGAGCTTCGTTGCGCTGATTTTCGTGAGGCAAGGCAGGCTATGCAGCGCGGCGAGGTGTACGGCGTGTTTGTCATACCGGAGAACTTTGAACAGGAGGTGACTTCCGGGCGGCAGCCTAAAATATCGTTCTACACGAACAACTCGTATCTGATTGCCGGCTCGCTGCTTTTCAGGGACATGAAGATGATCTCTGTGCTTGGCTCCGCTTCTGCTGGAAAGGAGGTGCGCCTTGCCAAAGGTCAGACGGAAAGGCAGGCGATGGCTGAACTTCAGCCTATAAGCATCGACGCGCATCTTGTGGGTAATCCGTGGCTGAACTATTCGGTCTATCTTTGCAACTTGATTCTGCCGGGGATATTGAATATCCTGGTGATGATCATGACCGTGTTTGCGTTAGGTTCGGAGGTGAAACAGGCTTCTGCTAAAGTCTTGATGAGAATGGCTAAAGGCGATGTGCTTGTTGCGCTGCTTGGGAAAATGTTGCCGCACACGTTGCTGTGGTTTGTGATGATAACGTTCGTGGAGGTTGTGCTGTACGGATATATGGGCTTCCCGTGCAACAGCGGTCTCTTGCCGATGCTGGCGGCGTCTTATCTGCTAGTTGTGGCAAGCCAGGCTTTGTCGGTCTTCTTTTTCGGGCTGCTGCCGGTCATGCGTCTGTCGTTGAGCGCCGCCTCTCTGCTGGGAGTGCTGTCTATCTCAATCTCGGGCGTGTCGTTCCCGGTCTCCGAGATGCATCCGGTTTTGCAGGCTTGGGCGAACGTCTTTCCGCTAAGGCACTTCTTCTTGCTTTATGTGGACCAGGCCTTGAACGGACTGTCTTTCTATTACACGTGGACTAGTTACGTGGCTTTGCTTTTGTTTCTGTTCTTGCCGTTTTTGGTGATGCCAAGGCTGAAGTATGTATTTGAAAATCAAAGGTATATTGCATAAAATGTAAAAAGGAAGATGCGATGAGGGCGTTAAAAAAAATAGTGAAAGAGGGCTTTTTCGACACGTTCATAGTGTGGAGAGATGAATTTCGCAATATATTTTCGGATGCGGGAGTGGTGATATTCTTTGTGGTCGCCCCGCTCTTTTACCCCTTGCTGTATGCGTTTATGTATGACGAGGAAGTGGCAAAGGAGGTTAAGATGGTTGTGGTTGATAACGACAAAAGTTCCAAAAGCCGCGAGTTCAGGAGGCTTTGCGATGCGTCGCGCGATGTGTTTGTAGCGGGGGAGTGCGCAAATATGGCGGAGGCTAAAGAGATGCTCAGGCGCAAGGAGGCTTACGGCATAATGGTTATTCCGAAAGATTTTCATAAAGATATTGTGAGGGGCGAGAAGTGTTTTGTCCAGCTTTACGCAGATATGAGCAGTTTGCTCTATTACAAAGCTTTTCTGCTGGCGCTGACGGAGGTCTCCTTGGAGATGGGAGCAGATATTCAGGCTGCTAAAATCTCAAGCGCGACAGAGCGTGAGCAGGATGTCACGGTCGCGCCGATAGAGTATGAGAATGTCACATTCTTTAATCCGAAGAGCGGTTTTGCGAGTTTCCTTATACCCGGTGTGCTTATGCTTATCATCCAGCAGATGCTTCTGCTTGGCGTTGGACTTTTGTCCGGGGGTGCGCGAGACCGTAACGCTTACAGAAATCTTTTCCCTATTCAGAGACATTACAGCGGAACTTTAAGGATTGTGTTTGGAAAGACTTTGTGCTACATGATGATTTTCTTGGTCTTGGCAGTGTATCTTGCATGGTTCATACCTAAGATTTTCAGACTGCCGCAGATGGGCGACGGGCTTTCCATATTTCTTTTCATGCTTCCTTATCTGCTGGCTTGCTGTTTCTTTGCGATGACGGTCACGGCTTTTGTGAAGGACCGAGAGTCGCCGTTTGTGCTTTTCGTCTTCACTTCGATAATACTGCTTTTTGTGTCTGGCATCTCGTGGCCATCGTCTGCAATACCGTGGTACTGGAAGTCCTTTTCATACCTTTTCCCCTCAACATTCGGGATACAGGGATTTGTGAAGTTGAACACGATGGGCGCGTTGTTGTCCGACTTGAAACTTGAATTTTTAGGGCTGTGGATTCAGGCCGGAGTCTATTTTGTGCTAGCTTGTCTGGTCTATCGTTGGCAAATTAAATGCAGTTGGAACAAAAAATAAGAGATTGCGGCATCTTTTTTTGAAATTTATTGCAAATACAACCTCCTAAGAATGTGGCATATAGCGATGAAATATATAAAATGTTCAGTTTTTTTGTGAAATTTGCCCTGCTTTTATTTGGTTGTTATGTCTAAAATACATACCTTTGCAACGCAAAAAAGCAAGAAAGGGTTCCTTGGCCGAGTGGCTAGGCACCGGTCTGCAAAACCGTTTACGGCGGTTCGAATCCGCCAGGAACCTCAAACTCTCCTCTGTCAATTTTTTGGCGGAGGAGTTTTTTTTATGCTAAAAAATCTGTTTTTTTGCACTTTTTTTAAAATTTTATGTGTATCTTGGCTCTTTGAAAATAAGGGAGTGCGTTTCTTCTCCTTAGTGTTTGAACGCTGTACCTCTTATTTTATTTGTAATGTGTTGAATCTTAGTTGTTTTGCAAAAAAATGCCTAACTGAGGTTCTCTTTGTGATGATAGGGTGGTATTATAACGAAATTCAGAACTTGCGTTGCATAACGCGGAGTTGTTTTTTGGGGAAGAAATTGTTTTTGGAAAATTAATTATTTTATAACCATGAATATAAAACTACAAATTACGCGGCTTTTGAGCCGTTTGTGCTGCTTGGCTCTGCTGGTGTTTGTTCCGGCTTGCCTGCATGCTCAGGACTGTCCTAATCTGGTCGGAGGTACTGAATTTATGCCGACGGTTGGTCATGAGTCTGATTATTACTACACAGTTGGAGACATGGCTATGGTAGGGCCGATGGGCAACTCTATGGCGACAAGCGCTCCGCTTGCCGATTCTGCTCATTACTTCCATACGGACTCTTCGAGGTTTGTTTATGCGGTGACGGACTCTACTCCGAGACTGAACAAGGATTACCGCGAACTGAGCAAGCCTGCGCTTGTGGCTTCGTTGGATTGCGCCAGCCTCACAAATCTTTTCACTATCACGGTGACAAGTCTGAAGCCCGGAACTACAATAAAGGTGACGGGTATGCTGCATGTGCTTACGTCTGACCTCGACGATGGTGAACACTACAGTGTGTACGGAACGGACAAAAAGTACAGCGACTGGAATGCTCCAAATATAGATGTGGGCGTGACTGGCGACTTTGCTACGGTCGCTCTGCCGTATTCGGAACCTGACGTGCCGTTCGAGTATGAATACACGCTAACGGAAGACGAGACTTATGTGACTTTCATTATCCGCACAGGATACAATTTCAAAGATTTTGATGCGGTGGCTATTTCTGATGTCAAGATTCATGGATGTCTTAATCCTAAAGTAATATCTTCGCAAGGCAAGGAAATTTGTCAGGGCGAACAGGCTCTCTTCACGTTAGATAAAGAGTATAATGCTAAGTCATACCTTTGGGAATGGTCGGAAGACGGCGGTTCCTCATGGACGGCTATCTCTTCTAAAAAAAGTGCTCTGCAGGAGGTTAACAAGACTGGTATGGTGCGCTGCACAATGGACGGAATTACGTCTGAACCTGTTGAAATAAAGACAGTTGTATGTTGCGAGGTGAACGGCATGCCGGCTTCGCGAAAGGTCGTTTTTCATGAAACGTTCGGATATTTCCCTGACGCAAGAACTTATGTGGACAAAGAAGGCAACGAATCTGCGCTTCCGGCTAATTATCCTGATTTCAGAACTACTACATCTTTTAATCTGCCTATGCATGACTTTGATGATGGTAGCGGAACGGCTGGAGCTATTAGCGGCGTTAATAGGGACGGTGCTGTTAGTGATGGTTTGTACGCGGTCGTTGTTCCTACTCCGAAAGGATATATGAAGCCGGACGGTCAGCCTGCGACTTGGATGAACGGTGTTGTTTCTGATAATACTTCGCTTACTGACGGAAAACCTAATGGTGGCGCACTGTTTATTAATGTGAATAATACTTATCAGCAGGCTACGCAAACAGCAGGTTATAGCGGACCGATTTTTGAATCTGTGATTGATGGTCTTTGCTCTAATAAGGAACTGTATTTTGAAACGTTTGTGGCGAACTTGTCGGGCGGTCAGGACCCGTGGGTTACTTTGTACATAAAGGATGTGGACGACCCTTCCATAATATATGGCGCGGCGGAAAATGTTGTGGTTGCTGCTGGTGGAGGTTGGCAGAAGATAAGTATATCTGATGTTAATACGCCTAAGAGTTCTGTGCTTTTGCAGGTGATTGCGGACTGTGGAACTCGCTGTTCCGACGGCGGTTTGTGGAGGCAGGGCAATGACCTTATCATAGACGACATCAAGTTTATGACTTGTTCGCCGCCTTCTATCTCTCTTTATTCTGATATTGAGACTTTTGCGCAGGATTCTACTATTTGCGCTGACCAGGAGTTTGAGTTCGAAGCTCCTACGAGCGAACTGCTCGAAAATTATTTCGGAGGCAAGGGCAAATTCAAGTTCCTGTATCAGGTGAGCGTTGACGATGGCGAGACTTGGGGCAATATTGCATATATCGAAGATCCTAAGCTGACGCTTAACACTGCGGACTATCCGGACGCGGAGACTATGAAGTTCAGAATTATTGTTGGCTCTACTGCGGCTCTGGACAAGTTCAATGCAGATCCTAACGCGGTTGTGCTTGGTGATGACTGCAGCGACTATTCTATTTCTGAACCTTTCACCATCACTCGCGCCGGAGACCTTAATATGGGCGCTCCGCTTAAAATTGCGGCCTGCGGCGGCGAAACGGTCACGCTGAAGGGTTCTGTTGACCCTACATTGGTCTCTTGGAACTGGGTCAAGTTTGACGGTACGGAGCTTACGGACATCAGCTCTGACGAGGCTCTTAAGGATTACGAACTGAAGGTGGAAGAGTCTGACTCGTTCTATTTTGTAGGCTACACAGCTGACGGATGCAAAGGGCAGCGCGCCGCTTATGTGTCGATGAAATCGACTGTTTCGCTTGATCTGGAAGTGTTGAGGAAGTGCGGTCAGACTGCTGTCTCTGCTGTTCCTGACCCTGAGCAGGCTTCGTTTATCTGGGTGCAGGACGGGGATACGCTTGCTGAGACTGGCAATAAACTTGTGTTCGACACAACGTTCAAAAGTGATATTAATCTTACGGTAAAGGGTGTGCTTGACGGTTTCTGCCCAAGTGACACTTTTGAGCTGACAACTTCGGTGAAGGCTCTGCCAGACTCGGTCGTCCCTGAGAATGTTTCTCTGCTGAAAGAGGATGCGAAGGAGAATATCACAACATTAGTGGCTGAACCGGCTGAAGATTGTTACTTGCTTTTCTATACGTCCGAAACGGGAGCGGTTGGCTCTAAGTCTTTGACGCAGGACAAGGCGGTGGCTGACACTTTTGTTTACTGGGTGAGTCAGGTTAACGCGGACGAGTGCGAAAGCGAACGGTCTAAGTTCCTCGTTATCGTGAACGACGCTCCGAAACCAAAGGTGAGAGATACTGCTATTTGTGCGGGCAAGTCTGTCGCAGATTTGTCTGCTCTTGTGACAAAGAATGACGGCGCTTATGAGTTGCGCTGGTATAATGCTCCGGACGACGAGAAGGCTTTGGAGGCTGCTCCGTCTTTGTCTGAGGCTGCTCCGGGCGAATATAAGTTCTACGTGTCTCAGCAAAATACTGAAACGCAGGCTGAAAGTGATGTTGCTGAATTTAGTGTTTTTGTGTATGGCGTGATGGATGTTGAGATGGAGGATATTGTGCTTTGCGCCAATTCGGAGGCCGAGGAACTCTCTCTGGAAAATAAGGCTGACGGTGACAATTTCTTGATGGCGGATGGTTTCGCATGGTACGAAAACGGATCTGAAAAGCCGGAGGCTCCGGAACTGAACACAAAGGTGACTCAGACTACAGTTTATGAGTATGAGGTGGCTCAGACTTATACGCTCAAGAGCGGCGCGGTCTGCTACGGAAAGCGTTCTCCTTTTACTGTTACGGTGAATAAGGAGGTTGTTCCTGACGGCTCTTTTAACGTAAATTATCTGAAGGCGGAAGCTGAGGCTAATGGAGGAAAATTTGAAGATTTGCTCGCCAAGAACCCTAATGTGGCTGTTAGCAAGGATGGCTCGAAACTGGTATGGTATAATGAAGACGGCTCGCTGATTGGCGAGAATGCTCCGGCTCCGGCATATGACGCTTCTGTTCCTGTGGGTACTGAGGAGATATTCGTTTACTACGTCTCTCAGAAAGATGAATATGGTTGCGAGAGCGAAAAGAAAAAGGTGACGGTCTCTGTCAGCTCAACGCCGAAGCCTGACGTTGTGCCTCTGAATTATTGCGAGGGAGCGGTTCCTGCAAGTATAGAGACTGCCGCTTCGTTTAATTTGCCAGACGGCGCTGCTGCCGAGGATTACGTGTTTGTTTGGTATGACGGCGACCCGGAAAACGGCGGCAAAGAGGTTAGCCCTGCTGAGCTGACTATCTCCACAAAACTTAAAAACTCTGATAATGTGGAGGAGGTTACTGTTTATTATGTGGCTCAACGTACTGTCAAGGAGCCTGTGAGCACAAGCCGGGCAAGTGAAATTAATGTCACTGTGTACGCTAAGCCGGTGCTTGTGACGGAAACGCCAGACCCTGTCTGCGAAGGCTCTATCGATATCTCTAACCAGTGGAAGGTGAGCAACGATGTGGAGACTGTCTCTGTTGCTTTCTATAAGTCGGACGGAACAACAGACTTGGATAAGCCTTCTCAGGTTGCTATGTCTGGAACTTATTTTGTGCGCGGCTTCTTTGCTGTGCCGGGTACTGCCGAAGAGTGCTCTTCTGAACTTGTCTCTATAAAGGTGCAGATTGACACGCTTAATGATGTCTCGATAGATGGTAGTGAGAGCGTCTGTCCTAATACGACGGTGTCGCTCAAACCTGTTGTGGGTGAGTATAATAATCCGGTCTCGTTTGAGTGGTCGCCTGCCGGTGTTGTTAATGGTGATGATTACACTTCTGATGTGTTGGCTGGACCTGCTGGCGAAGAGTATCTGTTTGAACTTGTGGCTACGGCTGGTGCTTGTACGGAAAGGGCTAAGCATACGGTTGTGATCGGCGACGGCGAGGTCTCTGGCTATATAACTGTTTCTGAAGATAATAACAGCGAGCTTGATGGACTGAAACTCTCTGTGTCGAGCAAGAATCTTGTGGTGTTCAGCTGTGGCGGCGAAGTCTCTTTGACTGCAGAATTGGTTAGCACTGAGAATGATTTTGTATGGAAAGATTCTAAAGGCAATGTAGTTGGTTCTGGAACTTCTGTTGTGGTGTCTCCGGAAGAGGGTGCGAACGTTTACACCGTAGAATATACTAACGAGTGCAAGACGAGCGTGTCTATAAAGATTAATTCAATTCCTCTTTCTGTAACTCATACTAATACTGATTTGGAAATTTGTGAAGATGTCAAGTTCTCTGCTGTGCTGGATATTGACTGTGATGAAAATCCGTCTGTAGTTTGGAAAAAGGATGGAGAGGTGATTGACGTGAACGGCGCTTCGCTTGTGTTTAATAAGGCTAAGGCTTCTGACAGCGGACTTTATTCTTACGTATTGACTAACCGAGGCTGTTCTGCGAGCGGCGAACTTGAGGCTCCGCTGAAGGTGAAGCCGTTTATAGTGGCGGAAGAGATTGGCGAGCATGTCGTGATTCGTGAAGAGAGTCTGACTTTGTCTGTCAAGATGACAACTCCTGAGACTTATCCTGCTAATATAGTGTGGAAGGATGGTGGCGTTGAGGTCGCTTCTGGCTCTGATTATACTTTTGTGGCAAAGAAGGATTGTGACTTTACGGTTGAGCTTTCTGACCCAGATTATTGCTCTGCAGAAATCTCAGGCAAGGTTTTGGTCGATGCAAAATTGAGCCTGAAAGTGTCGCTTGAAGATTCTATATGTGTGGGCGAATCGGCTAAGCTTGTGATTGACACAACTGGAACTGGCAAGTTTATAGACAAGTCTAAGATGAAGTTGACGGTGATGGAAATTTCTGATGGTGCGGAACGTCTTATGCAGTTGTCTGCTTCGGCTGATGGCGAACTTTACGTTGCTGTGACCCCGGTTGCGAGCGCTGAATATGTGGTTACTTACGTCTATCGAGAAGGTGAGGATAATGAGCAGGTTATTTTGGTGAAGGCTGATCTGTTTGTTGCTCCGGCTGTCGAGATTGTAGTGCCTGATGATGTGCGCGTCTGCTCTGGCGATGAGGCGGAAATTGTGCTGAAACGTGTTTATCCGGAAGGTGTTGTTGTTGAATGGTCTGACGACGCTTCTATCAAGAGTGTTGCGGATGACGGGGCTTCGGCTATTGTCGCGCCTGTGTTTGATGGTGTGACTGATGTTAAGTCTGTCTATACTTATAAGCTGACGGGCAAGTTCAAGTTCTGTCAGCCTAAGGAGTTTGATGTTAAGGTGATTGTGGATAAGCCGCTCGAAGGCAGAATAGAGGCTCCGGAGGCTATTTGCGAAGGCGCGTCGCTGACTATCGACGCAAGTTCTTACGCAGCCGAGTCTTACGTGTGGTCTTCTGATGCTCTGGAGACCGAAAAGCTGTCGTCAAAGATTTCTGTGACTCCTGCCGAGACTGCCACGTTTGAACTCTCTATGGAGCGCGGGCTTTGCAAGGCTACTGACAAGGTGGAGGTTCTGGTTAATTCTAAGCCGGTGATTCTTTCAGTTGATTCTGTCGGATACAGAGATGTGGATATTGTGCTTGACCCTTCTTTGGGTACTGCGCCTTTCTTGTTCGCGGTTGATGTGATGGAGCCTGACAATGATGCGCGAAAGACAAATTTGGCGTACGCTCCGCATGTGGCTAAGGTCATCGACGCGGCTGGCTGCGAGGCTGTGATGGATTTCGTTGTTGTGCCTCCTGCTATAAATCCTCCTGTAATGTTCTCGCCTAACGGTGATGGTGAAAATGATGCGTGGAGCATACCTGGATTTGAAGAGACTTATCCGGATGCGGTTATCGTAATCTTTGACAGGTTTGGAAAAAAACTGTTGGAGATGAAAGGCTCTGATGGCGGATGGGACGGCGTCTATAATGGAGTGGAAATGCCTTCGACAGATTATTGGTACGAGATAAATGTTGATGAGGTTGACAAGGTTTATGTTGGTCATTTTACTCTTGTAAGAGATTGATTTCGTAAGGAAATGTTGAAAGCGGCTCTGGTAATGGAGCCGCTTTTTTTTATGTAGTGTTTAGCTCTTAGATATGAGATTTGTAGATGATTTGAAAAAATCAATTTGTGATGAGGCTGGTAAAGCTTTTTTATGAAATATCCATGAATTGTGCTAATTGTCTTTGAGTTTTGGCAGACGTTAATATCCTTGAGTTGAAATAAGTTATATTGTGCAAATAGGAAAAATAACTATCTTTGCAAAAAAAATAAAAGAGCATGATCAAAGAGTTCAACACCACCGGCAGCTGTAACCCAGCCCAGCACTATATGGTTGACATAAGTAGAAAACTTGCTAAAGTCGAGGATTTTATTCT
>JAGBRL010000081.1 GCA_017632345.1 Paludibacteraceae bacterium | reverse complement strand
GTCCGATAAAATGTGTACTTTTGCCCATGGTTATGTTTTATATGTGCAATTCAAAGATAACCAAAAAGGACTGAATCTTGCAAGTCAGATTCAGTCCTAATTTTTTTTATTGCTTAAAAAGTTTTATCGGACACTAATAAATTTTGAAGAGTTTTATATATGAGAGAAGAGCAGATGCAATCTGGCTCTTCTTTTTGTTTAGGGCATTTTTTGATATTAGCGACAAAAAAAGGGTTGCGAAATGCAACCCTTTAATATGATAGCGCTAAAAAAATTATTCAGCAACAACTTCGAAAGCGATTTCTGCAGAAACTTCTTTGTGAAGTTTAACGATAGCAGTGTAGTTGCCCAATTCCTTAACAGCGTTCTTGATAACGATAGTCTTTCTGTCGATATCGAATCCCTTCTTAGCCAACTCTTCCGCAATCTGAATGTTGTTTACAGAACCGAAGATTGTGCCAGTAGAGCTAGCCTTAGCTCCGATAGTAAGAGACACACCGTTAAGCTTTTCAGCCAATGCAGCAGCTTCAGCCTTGATCTTAGCAAGTTTGTGAGCGCGCTGCTTCAAGTTTTCTGCCAAAACTTTCTTTGCAGAAGGAGTAGCCAATATGGCCTTTCCCTGAGGAATAAGGAAGTTGCGTCCGTAACCGTCCTTTACAGTTACCACGTCATCTTTATATCCCAAGTTGTTTACGTCTTCTAAAAGTATGATTTCCATATATAATCCTCCTTCTTATTATTTCATCAAATCGGTTACGTAAGGGAGCAACGCAATGTGGCGAGCTCTTTTAACAGCCTGAGCAATCTTGCGCTGGAATTTCAAAGAAGTACCAGTGATACGACGAGGAAGAATCTTTCCCTGTTCGTTCAAGAATTTCTTCAAGAATTCTGGATCTTTGTAATCGATATACTTGATACCGCTCTTTTTGAAACGGCAATATTTCTTCTTCTTAACTTCTACTGATGGAGGAGTTAAATATCTGATTTCTGATGAATTCTGTGCAGCCATTTTTATTCTCCTTTAGCCTCTTTAGATTTAACATTTCTTCTTTTTGCAGCATATTCCGCAGCATACTTGTCCAACTTAGTTGTCAAGAAACGGATAACCTTTTCGTCGCGACGGAACTGAAGCTCCAACTTTGCAACTGTTGTAGGCTCTGCATCGAACTCGATAAGACAATAGAAACCTGTTGATTTCTTGTCGATAGGGTAAGCAAGCTTACGCAATCCCCAACACTCTTCGTTGACGATTGTTGCGTTCTCATCAAGAAGGATTCCTTTGAATCTTTCTACCGCTTCCTTCATCTGAACATCAGATAAAACGGGAGTTAGAATGAAAACGGTTTCATAATGATTTAACATAAACCTTTTTTATTTAATTTGTTATTAATCACCCATTCTTTGAAATGGGCGTGCAAATGTACATATAAATTTTGAATTGCGCAAATGGAAACGCTTTTTTTGAGCGTTTTTCAAAAAAACGTCAGATGCCTTCGAGTATGGGGACATTCCTCTTTATGCTTTGCTCAAGCGATATCAGAGTCTCTGTAGAAGAGACGCCGTTTATGCTTTGTATCTTGCCGTTGAGCAGCTGCATCAGGTGTTCGTTGTCTCTTGCGTACAGCTTGACCATCATGGTGTACGGACCCGTCGTGAAATTGCACTCCACAACTTCCGGAATTTTGTCCAGCTCAAGCACAACATCGGAGTACATCGAGCCTTTTTCCAGCTTTATCCCTATGTATGTGCATGTTTGGTAGCCAAGTGTCTTTGCGTTAACGTTATAGCCCGACCCTACAATCACGCCCATGTCTATCAGGTGCTGGACGCGCTGGTGGATTGCGGCTCTTGACACTTCGCACTCTTCTGCTACATCTTTAAATGGTATTCTTGCATTTTTTGTTATAATGTCAAGGATACGTCTGTCTAAATTATCTATTTTTTCCACTTTCGCCGTTTTTGCGTTTCAAAAAGTAAGCAAAAGTAATCATTTTTGTTGATTTTATATGTCTTTTTGTGAAAAAAAGTTTGTTTTAGGTAAAAAAATCATGCGCAATTTCCATAATTTGGTACGAGATGATTTTGAATGGCATTCTGTCTGGGTTTGTCATGTTTGTGAAGGTGTGGCGCGGGCATCGCAATTGAGGTTGTGCAGGGTGAATTCAAACGCGTCCGAAATTATAACTATCTCCTCAAAATTTAAACCATAATTTATAAACATAGAGATGTTTTTTTGTGGCTGTTTTTTATTTTTTTTGTCTTCCGATTATTCAAAAGTGTTATCTTTGTGCTGCTTGGTTTTTCACGAATATGTTTGTTTATTTAAAAATGCGGCAGATGGATAAATTTATAGTGTGTGCAGGATTTGTCATGAAGAGTGTTTTCATGATGCTATTTTTGCTATTCTCCGAGATCTCTTTTGCGGACGACGGAGGGGTGCTTAATCTTCGTGAATGGACCTACGGAGACATATACGTAAAAGAGCCGAACGATAAAATTGCGTTGAAAAAGGAGCTGATGGAGGTTGATAAAGATTCGCTCAGGGCCACTTTTATATTTGAAAATACTACAGACGAGGATGTTGTGGTGGACTGCGCCTTTCCGATTGTTGTTGAAACAAAGGGGTTGTTTAGAGGCGAGAATGACACGGTTTCTTTTTATGACATGTTTTATCGCGCATATAAAGATAGTGCGCAATTTGAAAATTTGTCGCCATTGGGTATTTTGACGCTTGTCTCCGGAAGGGTTCTGGAAAGTGAGGAAAGGAATCATAATCATAGAGGGTATTATTGCTCGTTTTCGATAAAATATCCTGAACTGAAAAAGGAGGTCGATTGTGTTTTAAAAAAGTGGAGTTTTGAGGAGTATTCTAAATATGTTTCAGACTTGAATTTGTCTGAAGAGAGTGTGCCTGCCTTTATGTTTGACGGTTGCGACATTGTTCAGGATGGCAAAAAGGTGCGCATTGAAAATGTAGGGATGGAAACGCGGTTGAAGAAAGCTTATGGTGATGACGAATTTGACTTGATTGTCTCATTGCATTTTCATCATAAGTTGACGTTCCCGAAAGGTAAATCATCGAAGGTGGTTATAACTCATGGCATAGAGTCTTTGAATTCTGGAGGACCAAGCTCTGCTTGTGGTATTAATTACGATTTTTCATACAATATTTCTACAGGAGGAACGTGGAAGGGTGAAATTGACACATTTGTTGTTATGACTCCGTTTTATATGGAGAGCTCTTGCTCTAAGTTCTCTGTTTTCTCAGCGTCTAATAATATATATTACAAGAATGGTTATAAGCCGCAAAAGGACGAGGTTTTAAAATTCAAATTAGAAGAGTTTGACGAATTTTTCCTTCATGAAAATGTTTGCGCTCTCTTTCCGGCAAAAAAAGAGGCTGGCTTTCCGGTTTCTGGCCTGAACTCTTCTGATGGCGTTAAAAACGTGAGCGCTCTTTTTGACGGAGATATTTACACTTACGTTTCGGTAAAGGACTGGAAAGAGGCTTGGGTCGATTTTACATTGGATGGCTATGTTGTGGGACCGTTGATTGTTAACGGTCAATGCGCAAACATAAAAAATGAGGCGTTTTATTCTTTATGCTCTTTTGATGGTTATATGAGACCTGATAATTATGAGTTTCAGGATTCTGTCTGGAATAATGCTAATAGAGTGAAGACGGTTGCTCTTATCAGAAAAAAGACAGAGGATGAGTATCTTTTTTCTTTGGAAGATGAGTATAGCGCGTTGGCGTCGGGAGAGGGTTGGGGATCTTCAAATTGTGTGAAAAGGGTGCAGGTGCTTTCTCCGGGCACGTACAGGATGAAAGTCAGAGAGATTTTTAGCGGGGATAAAGGGCATGAGACTGGATTGAGCGAAATGTTTTTTGTGCCAATTGACTCGGCGCTTGTGAATATGTTTGCTGGCGACCGCCGAAGCTACAGTCCGATATTTCAGTCGGCGCTTGAAAAGTATTTGAGTTATGAGGCGTTCAGAGCGAACTGGTTTGGAGATTATTCATACAGAAAGTTGCCTAAGCAAGGGAAGACGGAAGACCATTTGCTTGACAGTCTTTACAACGAACGTTATCTTTACGGCAATAGTAATGGAGAGTCTGACGAGGAGATTTCTGTTTATACAGACAGTTATGTGAAGCCTGACAACAAGGCTTCGGAGACTTCTGGTCATGGCAAAGCACCTTCTTTGGGAACTCGTTCGGAAGTCTCTGCTAAATCTAATTTTTCTCCTCGGGTTGTTCTTGTTGCAGGTGTTGTGACATTGATTCTGTTGGCGGCAGGATTTGCCGTTTTGCACGAGAGGAGCAAGAAGAAAGGCTTGAGATGTTAAAGAAACACGCTCTTTTACGCAATTTGGCTTAGTTTGACACTGTTCGCATTTGAGTTATATTGCTTAATGCTTTACGATGTTTCGCGGTGTGTTTACAAATGCAAACTATATGAGGCAACTTCTATAAATTACGACTCTGTTTCGGATGCTTTATATTTGCTCAGTTACGATGTCCGCATCGCTCTTTCGCAAATACAATCAATCTAAATAAAACGCATCTCAAAATTGTCTTAGCCTAATTTATAGAAGTTGCCATGACTTTGCCTAAAAATATCTTTTAGAAACATCACTTGTTGTCTGGCACGTCATTCTTTTCTACCATAGCTTCAAACTCTTTCCACAGATTGTCGTTTGGCACAGGCGCCACAACTTTGATAAGCTCTTTGGAGACCGGGTGCACAAACTCTATGCTCCGGGCGTGCAGACTGATGCCGCCGTCGCTGTTGGAGCGCGGAAAGCCGTATTTGAGGTCGCCTTTGATAGGGCAGCCAATTTTGGCAAGCTGGCACCTTATCTGATGATGACGGCCGGTTTTTAGGTCAACCTCCAGCAGATAGTAATTGTCAGATTTCGCTATCAGTTTAAAGTCCAAGACGGCACGCTTTGCGCCTGTCACGTTTTTGTCGTGGGCATACGATTTGTTCTGCTGTTCGTTTCGTGTGAGGTAGTGCGTTAGCGTCATCTCCTCTTCTGGCGGCAAGTTCTTGACTATGGCCCAGTAACGTTTTTTCAGGTCGTGAACGCGGAACTTCTCGTTCATGCGAGCCAGAGCTTTCGATGTTTTCGCAAACACGACAACTCCGCTTGTGGGCCTGTCTAGCCTGTGGGTTATTCCGCAGAAAACATTGCCGGGCTTGTTATATTTTTCTTTCAGATACTCTTTGATGATTTCGGACAGGGGCTTGTCGCCGGTTTTGTCAAAATGCACAATCTCAGAGCATGTCTTGTTTACTATTATAAGATGATTGTCTTCGTGTAAAACCTCCATAAAGAAATAAAAAAGATTATTAGAAGACGAGGGTACAGGCTGTTTTGCCGTCCCTCGTGCATGTGTTGAATCAGCCTCTCTGCCTGATGGTTTCGTATATCAGAACTCCGGCGGCTACGGAAACGTTCAGCGAAGATATGTTTCCGTTAATCGGAATCTTCACCATTTCGTCGCACTGTCTCAAAATTTCAGGAGAGACGCCGGTGTCTTCGGCTCCCATCACTACCGCCACGGGGTCGGCAAGGCACGCGTCTGTATAAAGCTTGTTGCCTTTTTCAGTAGCGGCAACTATCTTCACTCCGCTGTTTTTCAGGAATTTAACAGTGTCTAACAGACTTTTCTCTTTGCATACGGGAATGTTGTGCAAAGCGCCTGCCGAGGTCTTTATGGCATCTGCATTTACTAAAGCGCCGCCTCTGCTTGGTATTACAATTGCGTCAACGCCGGCACATTCGCAGGTTCTTGCTATGGCTCCGAAGTTGCGCACGTCCGTCACACCGTCAAGAATAACGATGAACGGATTTTTGCCCTGCTCAAAAAGAAACGGAACAATGTCTTCGGTCTTCTGATAGACAGTCTGGCTGACAAACGCAATTGCTCCTTGGTGGTTTTTGCGAGTGTAGCGGTTTATGCGTTCCACCGGAACACGCTGCAGCTGGATCTGAGGCTTCTCTTTAAGCGCGGCGAACAGCTCTCTGGACAGTTCGCTCTGCAGGTCTTTTTTTATTATGACCTTGTCTATCTCTTTCCCAGCCTGAATAGCTTCTATAATGGCACGTATGCCAAATATCAGTTCGTTTTCTTTCATATTTAAATTCTTCTTTATTATCTAAGTTAAAGGCAACTTATTGCCATTTAGGTGACGTCACATACCTGCGATTTCAGATTTCAGGGTTTCCAGTTCTTCGGACTGTTCTTCCCAAAGAGCCATCTTTTCTTTGAGCGAATCTTTAGTGCTTTCATATTCGGTCAGAAGCTCGTTGTAATTGTCTGTGCTGGAAAGTTTCTCTTCGATTTCCGAAATCTTGCTCTCTAATTGCAGTATCTCGTTTTCGAGAGATTCGACAGAACGTTCAATCTTTCGAATCTTTTTGTTAAGCTCTTTTCTGTCTTCGTAAGACTGTTTGTTTTCTGATGCAGTTTTAGCCTTTTCAGGCGAGTCGCTCTTTTTAGTCTGCGACATTTCAAGCTCATTCAGCGACTCCATCTTTTTAGTTTGCAAGAAGTCGTATATTCCATCTATGTGCTCGATAACCTTGTGGTTTGCAAATTCGTAAGTCTTTTCGACAAGTCCGTCGAGGAACTCACGGTCGTGCGACACAACCACAACAGTTCCGTCAAACGCCTTGATGGCTTCTTTCAGCACATCTTTGGTACGCAGGTCGAGGTGGTTTGTAGGTTCGTCCAGCACGAGGAAGTTTACCGGCTCCAGCAGAAGCTTTATCATTGCAAGCCTTGTTCTTTCTCCACCAGAAAGCACCTTGACTTTTTTGTCAGACGCTTCGCCGCCAAACATGAAAGCTCCGAGTATGTCTCTTATTTTTGTGCGTATGTCTCCAGTCGCCACGTAATCTATCGTTTCAAAAACCGTAAGGTTTTCGTTGAGCAACGAGGCCTGGTTTTGAGCAAAGTAGCCGATTTTCACAAGATGTCCCAACTTCAAGTCGCCGGAGTATTCCACCTGGTCCATTATGCACTTCACGAGCGTAGATTTACCCTCTCCGTTTTTTCCTACAAACGCGACCTTTTCGCCGCGCTTCACGCATATGTCGATGTTGTCCAGAACAACTTTTTCGCCGTATTTCTTTGTCAGTCCGTTAGCCTCTAATGTGACGCTTCCGGAGTGTGGGGCAGGCGGAAACTTCAGGTTAAGCGAAGAGTTGTCCTCTTCGTCAACCTCAATTCGCTCTATTTTGTCAAGCTGTTTTATGCGCGACTGCACCTGCACGGCCTTTGTTGCCTTGTATCTGAACCTTTCTATAAACTCTTCTGTGCTTTGTATCTGTTTCTGCTGATTTTCAAAGGCTCTCAGCTGCTGCTCTCTGCGTTCCTTGCGCAGCTTGACGTATTCGGAATACGGCACTTTGTAGTCGTATATCTTGCCGAGCGATATTTCTATGGTTCTGTTGGTTACGGCATCGATGAAAGCCCTGTCGTGAGACACAAGAATAACCGCTCCGCCGCTTGATTTCAGGAAGTTTTCAAGCCATTGGATAGACTCGATGTCCAGATGGTTTGTCGGCTCGTCGAGCAGCAGCACGTCCGGCTTCTTCAGCAGGATTTTCGCAAGCTCTATTCGCATTCTCCAGCCGCCGCTAAATTCGCTGGTCTGTCTGTCAAAGTCAGACCGTTCGAAACCAAGACCAACAAGCGTCTTTTCTATATCGCCGCGGAAATTGTTCACCCCCATAACATCAAGCTGTTCGTTGGAGTGAGTCAGTTTGTCTATTAAGTTGTGATAGCTGTCAGATTCGTAGTCAGTTCTCTCTGCAAGCTCGTTTGTCATGCGTAGAATCTCCTCTTGCAGTTTGAATATATGTCCGAAGGCTTTTTCAGCCTCTTCCATGACCGTAGTTCCGTCGTTATGAATCATGTGCTGCGGCAGATAGCCGATTGTGACGTCCTTTGGTACAGACAGACCTCCTTTTGACGGGCTTTGCAGCCCGGCGAAAATTTTGAGCATAGTCGATTTGCCGGCTCCGTTTTTGCCTACAAGCGCGATTTTGTCGCGTTGGTTCACAACAAACGAAATTTCGTCCAAAAGCGTGAATCCGCCAAACTCAACGGATAACTGATCTACTGAAATCATTAACAGAATTACATTAAGTTATAAATGTGCAAAGTTGCGGATAGTGCCGAGCGAATATTCACGCACATTCCGCGGCGCAAAGATAAGGATTTTAACGAAGCAAAACCAAATTAGGCAAGGCAATTCGTCAGATTGGCGGTTAAAAATCATACGCCTTTCCCTTTGACAATTGTCAGTATTGTGTATATAAGTATTTTCAAGTCTATCTTTAGAGATATGTTTTCTAAATATATGATGTCGAACTTCAGTCTTTCTATCATCTTGTCAACAGTGTCTGCATATCCGTACATCACCATGCCCCATGAGGTTATGCCCGGCTTGACCTTGTGCACAAGGCTGTAGTAAGGCGCTTTTTCAATGATTTTGTCTATGAAGAATTTCTGTTCGGGGCGAGGTCCGACAAGCGACATATCTCCCTTTAGCACATTAAAAAACTGCGGCAGCTCGTCCAGGCGGTACTTCCTCATGACTTTGCCGAAAGGTGTTATTCGCGAGTCGTTTTCGGAAGCCAGTTTAGGCGTGTCCGTTTCCTGGCTGACATACATTGTCCTGAATTTTATTATGTTGAACGGTTTGCCGTGAAGCCCGATTCGCTCCTGTTTGTAAAATATAGGTCCGTCAGACGAGCGTTTTACGCGCAAGGCGAGATAGAGCATCAGAGGCCATCCGGCAATGAAAAACAGAGCCGAGAAAAATATGTCGCCAAGCCTTTTGCAGTTTTGCTGCCAGTACGGCATCTTGTTCGCCAGCACGTTCACCAAAGGGGCTGCGTATATGTTAGACAATGTGATGCCGCCCACAAGATAGTCGTACAGCTGAGGCGTGAACTTTATGTTTATGTTGTATTTGTACAGATTGTTGATGATTTTGAAGAGGCTCTTTTCGTCGTCGCTGTCAATGGCTACAATAACCTCTTCTATATTGTTGTTTTTGATGATGAGGTCAATCTTTGGCATATCTCCCAGAATCAAGTCTGCC
Organism: Paludibacteraceae bacterium; assembly: GCA_017632345.1. Classification (GTDB taxonomy): domain Bacteria; phylum Bacteroidota; class Bacteroidia; order Bacteroidales; family Paludibacteraceae; genus RGIG9379. The sequence goes on along the minus strand of JAGBRL010000081.1, from coordinate 14,848 downwards.
TTTACTGCGGTGTGCATCTCTTCTGGCAAAGAGACAAAGCCTATTATTTTGTGGCCGGTCGACCTTTTTAGGCCTTGCAGCTGGTTGTATATGTTAAGAGCGTTGTTTTCTGTGCCTATGATTATTGTGTTGAAGCCTATTATTCTGTTGTGCACGTTGTAGGTTACAGTAGATGTTATTGCGTACCTTGCTATATAGATTACGAGAAACGTAATCAGAAACAGCACAACGAACGATTTGTAATAGTCGTAGTAAGAGACGACGGGGTCGTTCAGCAGAAGCACGAAGAACAGAATTACCGAACCGCAGAATGTGCAGAATAAGGTTTGCAGAAACTCAGTGAGGCGGGAGCGGTTGAACGGCTCGTTGTAATATCCTGATATCCAGAAGATAGAGACCCAAAAGACAGGTATGCCCACGAGCAGTTTCTCAAAATTGTAGATAGGCGAAAAGAGCTGAATCTCTTGTATGAAACTGGATTCAATCTCCAGACGTCTGAACACAAAGAAGAGAAACCACGCAAAGAGCGAGGCCGCTATATCAACTAATATGTATTGCGCGGTCAGTTGGCTTTTCCTGTTTTTGAGCATATTCTTATCAACGCAGATGAGTCAGTTTTAGTGTGAAGTGCTTAGCCTCTGATTAATTTGAACAGCCCGCCTTGCCCTAATTTTATAATCTTTGAAGGTTCGCTGCCTTTAGTGTCGTCTTGTCTGTATTTGACAATGTAGTCGGCTTTGCTTTTTATTTCGTCGCTGATTTCAGCAAATGTCTTGGCAGACGGTTCGCCAGAAATGTTAGCGGAAGTAGAGACAATCGGAATTCGGAATCTTTCGCAAAGTGTTTTTGAGAAAGGCTCGTTTGTGACACGTATGCCAACGCTGCCGTCTTCGGCAATAAGGTTCTTCGCGATGTTTTTCGCTCCGGGATATATTATGGTAAGCGGAGAGTCGCTCATCTCTATAAGGTCCCAAGCTATGTCCGGCATCTCAGAAACAAGGTTCTGTATCTTGCCCGGCATATCTGTGAGCAGCAGCAAAGCCTTGGAGTCCTCTCTGCGTTTTATTTCGTAAATTTTTTTGACCGCCTCTTCGTTAGTAGCGTCGCACCCAAGCCCCCATATCGTGTCGGTAGGATATAAGATTATCCCGCCGGATTTAAGCGTTTTAAGCGTGTTTTGCAAATCTTCCTTAAAATCTGTCATGTCTAAATTTCTTTTTGAATTACTTTCTGAACTCTTTTTTCAGCGGCGCCAGAAGCGGCTCCAGTCCGTTAAGCTGAATTTCGAACTGAAGAGCCATTAGCTCTCCAAGTTTGCCTTTCGGAAACCCTTTGTCTTTGTACCACACGAGGTAATACTCAGGCAGGTCTGTTATGTAACAGCCCTTGTATTTGCCATACGGCATCTTCGCTTTTACAAGTTCAATCAAACTGTTTGAGTTCATTTCGTTTTCTGTTTCGGACACGTCTGTTAAAAGATTGTCCTTACGATTCTTGCAAAGATAGTGCCGTTTTTTATTTTTTTTACATTTTTGAGGAAATAAGTGTCTGTTTTTTGCGTTTTTTAAAAAAAAGGAAAAAAATAGTTGGGTAAATTATTTCTGTCAAAGTTTTTTACTAAATTTGAGCCTTTGAAGTTCGCGGCTTTTATAAAGTGATTTGGCGGACTGATAAAAGATGTAAAAGAGATGAGGTTTTTATTATCAGCAATACTTTTCATGTCGTTTGGGCTGGCTTTATGGGCGGGGCCTGGTGACCGTGGTTATGAGTTTCTTTCTCTTCCGGTTTCTTCGAGAGTTTCGGCTCTTGGAGGCGCAAATGTCTCTGTTCAAAATAACGATTTGAACATGGCGTCTCAGAATCCGTCTATGCTTAGCGGCGATTTGAACAGGGCGTTGGCCGTAAATTATTTTAACCATATAGCGGGTGTAAACTATGGCAATGTGGCTTATTCTCAAAGCATAGACAGTGTAAGCTTTTGGGCCGGCGGTGTCTCTTATCTGAATTACGGAACATTTGAAGGCTATTCGGAACTTGGGGTGGCAGACGGAGAGTTTTCGGCTGGCGATGTGTGTGTCAGTGCCATTTACGCGAGAAAGCTGTCTCGCAGAATAACGGCCGGCATCGCGTTCAAGCCTGTGTTCAGCTACATAGAGTCTTACACTAGTTTTGGATTTGGGGTTGACGTGGGCGCTAATTTTTATGATGCGGAACATGACTTTTCTCTCGGTTTGGTTGTTAAGAATTTTGGTGTTCAGATAAAAGGATATACTACAGACGCGCGCTCTTCGCTTCCGTGGGATTTGCAGGTCGGACTGACTAAACGTCTGGCTCATGCGCCTTTCCGGGTTTCGCTCACGATGGTGAAACTGAACGACTGGGATTTGGGTTATAACCGCTCTGCTCGTCTTGATGATGACAAGATAAATTTGATGAACGAGGAGCCTGAAGAGTTCAAAATAGGTTTCGGAGATATGTTGCTGAGGCATGCGGTCGTGGGGCTTGAATTTATTCCGTCTAAAAACTTCAACCTTCAAGTCTCTTATAATCATCGCAGACGCAAGGAGTTTGCTCTGAAGGAGTCCAAGGGAGCGAGCGGATGGGCTTTCGGGGCTAACATACATGTGTATAAGCTGGACCTCGGGGTGTCGTATGCCATAAATGCGCCTAAGGGCGGGGTTTTCGGACTCTCTGTTGTGACGGATTTGGATTTGTTCAAATAATGAGGCGAGGCTTTTTCTGCCTCCTCAAAAAGTTTAAGATAGTGATATTATGAAACGTATAGTTATTGCGATAGATGGTTACTCTTCTTGTGGAAAAAGCACAATGGCTAAGGATTTGGCCAAAGAGGTGGGGTACGTTTATGTGGACAGCGGCGCGATGTACCGATCTGTCACATATTTTTGTCAGCAGAAAGGCTGGATTGTTGACGGTGTGGTGAACGAGGCTGAACTTGCCAAGGTTATAAACGACCTTAAGATTGAGTTCAGAGTGAACCCGGAAACTGGCAAGAGCGACACTTACCTGAACGGCGAGAATGTTGAGCGTGAAATACGCTCGCTTGCTGTCTCAAATCAGGTGAGCATAGTAAGCGCGATTAAGTTTGTGCGCGAGGCAATGGTGGCGCAGCAGCAGGCTTTCAGCAAGGACAAGGGGGTTGTGATGGATGGACGGGACATCGGCACGGTTGTCTTTCCTGATGCCGAACTGAAGGTTTTTGTGACCGCATCTGCCGAAATCAGAGCTAAAAGGCGTTATGATGAGCTGAAGGCGAAAGGGCAGGAGGAGAGCTTCGACGCAATTCTCGAAAACGTGAAGCAGCGCGACTATCTTGACGAAAACCGTGCGGAAAGTCCGTTGAGAAAGGCTGACGACGCAGTGGTGCTTGACAATAGCAACCTGACGATAGAGGAGCAGAAAAAGTGGCTTCTTGATTTGTTTAACGAAAGGGCTAAGTAGGCGGATGAAGGTAGAGATTGATTCTAATTCGGGCTTCTGTTTCGGTGTGGTCACTGCAATTCGCAAAGCGGAGGAGGAACTTGAGCTTGGCGGCGAACTGTATTGCCTTGGCGATATAGTCCATAACGGCAAGGAGGTTGACCGTCTGGAGAAGTGCGGGCTGAAGACAATTGGTCACGAAGAGTTTTGCAGTCTGAAGAACAGCAAGGTGCTTCTTCGTGCTCATGGCGAGCCTCCGGCTACCTATCAGAAGGCTAAGGAGAACGGAATAACGATAATTGACGCGACTTGTCCTGTGGTGCTTAATCTGCAGAAAAATATAAAAAAGGCTTATGAGGAGGGGAACACAAAGGATACGCAAATTGTTATTTACGGAAAGATAGGCCATGCAGAAGTGAACGGGCTTGTTGGTCAAACGGACGGTTCGGCTGTTGTTATTGAGAGCGCGGATGATCTGCATAAAATAGACTTTTCTAAGAATATCAAACTCTTTTCGCAAACTACCAAGTCGATAGAGAAGTTTAATGATATTGTGGAGAAGATTAAGGAGAGGGTTGCCGACGGCTCCAAGTTTGAGTATAACGACACAATTTGCAGACAGGTTGCGAATAGAATACCGAAAATTGTTAATTTTGCCTCGCAGCATGACTTGGTGTTTTTTGTGAGCGGAAAGAAAAGTTCTAACGGCAAGGTGCTGTTTGACGAGTGCCGCAAGGTTAACAATAATATTTATTTGATTTCTGATATTGACGAATTGGACTTTTCTTTGCTAAAAGGGGTGGCTTCGGTCGGTATATGCGGGGCTACTTCAACGCCTAAGTGGCTGATGGAGGATGTGAAATCGTTGATTGAGGAACATATTTTGAAAAAAGATAATTTAGAATAAAAAGGAGGACAAGATATAATGTATCAGGTTAAATGTATAGGGATGCTGACCTCAGGAGGCGATGCTCCCGGTATGAATGCGGCGATTCGTGCCGTGACAAGGGCCGCTATTTACAACGGCATTAAAGTAAAGGCTATCTATAGAGGCTATAAGGGACTTATTACTGGCGAAATCAAAGAGTTCCAGACTCAGAATGTAAGCAACATCATTCAGCAGGGCGGAACAATTTTGAAGACGGCGCGCTGCATGGAGTTCTTGACTGAAGAGGGCAGAAAGCTTGCTTTCGAAACTTTGCAGAAGGAAGGTATCGATGCGTTGGTCGTTTTGGGCGGTGACGGTACTTTTACTGGTGCGAGAATATTTTCTCAGGAGTTTAATATACCTGTTGTTGGTGTGCCTTGCACTATTGACAATGATTTGTATGGCACAGACTATACTATTGGATATAATACCGCTTTGAATACTATAATGGAAGCGGTTGACAAAATACGTGACACTGCAAATTCTCACGAACGTCTTTTCTTTATAGAGGTTATGGGGCGTGACGCAGGGTTCCTTGCTCTGAACTCGGCGGTGGCGTCTGGTGCGGAGGCTGCTATCATTCCGGAAATTCAGACAGAGGTTGACCAGTTGGAGGAACTTATTCAGCGCGGCTTCCGAAAGTCTAAAAATAGTAGTATTGTTATTGTTGCTGAAAGTGACGCTACTGGTGGCGCGATAGGTGTGGCTGAACGTCTTAAGAAAGAACACCCTGAGTATGACGCGCGCGTGACTATCTTAGGACATATTCAGCGTGGTGGCTCGCCTACGGCGTCGGACCGTGTGCTTGCAAGCCGTTTGGGTGCGGCTGCGATCGACGCTTTGCTTGACGAGCAGCGCAGCGTGATGGTAGGCGTTGTGAACGACGAGGTGGTTTATGTGCCGTTCAATAAGGCTATCAAACACGAAAAAGATGTGAACGAAAGCCTTTTGGATGTGCTTAAGGTATTGTCTATTTGATACGATGATAGTCAGAAGAAAAAGCCTCGGTCAGAAGATCGAGGCTTTATTGTCTGAAAACTTTATGTTTCTGTTTATGTGTCAGTATTTGTTGTACTGCTTGCCTTTGTTTGTGAATTTCTTCCAAGGCTCCACGTCAACAGAACTTTCGTACTGTTCCTGAACTTTAAGGGGCAAGTTTGAGAAAAAGTCAATGCCAGTCAGCTCTTCCAAATGGTCAACGCTCACGGCGTAGTCAAAATAAGAGCCTTTCACATCGTTCGTGTTTGGGATGAGAAACGCTATCATCTTTATTTCAGGTTCGGCATTGTCAAACACTATTTTATAATAGTGTTCGGGTATTGTTATGTTGCTTTTTTTCTCGATGCCGTAATCTGTGTAAGTCAATTTCTTTTTCTTCTTCGGGTCGATGTTCAGCACAGGGCCGGTCACAATATGTACGCGGTTGAACACTCTTGCCCAAAATCTGCATTGCTGCTCCAAATTATTCCAGATGCCTGTGTTCAGTTTGTGTGTCTGCGGAGTGATGTTGCTCATGTAGAAACTGTTCTGCATGGCTTGCCTGTCGAACTTCATGTCGGCCGACGGTGCAAGGTGCCCTTTGTCATACCCGGAGTTTCTGTATTCGTACGGTTGCGCGGAGCCTGTCGGGATGATAGGGTCTTGCATGAAATTGTTAGAGCGCTTGCCGCTTGCCGTCGCCTCCTCTTTCGTGAGTTCGTAGCAGACCCATTCAGCCTGCTCGTCATCTTCAGAATAAGATAGAAGCAGACTTGAGTGTCTGTATGTCTTTCCGAATTTGTTAGAGTGTGCAAACGCGTCGTCTCCTGTATGCTCTTTAACGTCAAAACCGCTGTTCGAAAATTTTTTGCGTTCGGCCGTGCTGTGTTGCTGAACCTCGCGCATATCACCGCTCTCGTTGATGTTCTCAGCAGATTTTTTTGCGTTGCCGCATCCGCAGAGACATAATGAGAACAAAGCCATGGTCGATAAAAAAGTTTTCATCTGCATAGGGATTGATAAAAAGAGAGACGCAAGAAGCGTCTCTGCAAATTAAATAGCCTTTAAACTTAAATCAAGACCCTTGACAGAGTGGGTCAGAGCTCCGACAGAAATAAAGTCCACGCCGCACTCCGCATAGTCACGCAACGTGTCGAACGTGATGCCTCCTGAAGATTCGGTTTCGTATTTGCCGCCGATTCTCTTCACAGCCTCTTTAGTCTGTTCTATGTTGAAGTTGTCCAGCATTATTCTGTCCACGCCTCCAATCCTCATAACCTCTTCGAGTTCCTGCATATTGCGGACTTCGATTTCAATCTTGAGGTCTTTGTTCTTCTCTTTCAGATACGCTTTAGCCTTAGTTATTGCATTCTCAAGTCCGCCGGCAAAATCCACGTGATTGTCTTTCAGCAAAATCATGTCGAATAGTCCGATACGGTGATTCACGCCGCCTCCGATTTTCACAGCCTGCTTTTCGATAAGGCGCAGCCCCGGAGTCGTTTTGCGAGTGTCAAGCACTCTTGTGTGCAACCCTTCAAGTCTTTTCACGTACTTGTTTGTTGTAGTGGCGATTCCGCTCATGCGCTGCATAAGGTTCAGCACAGTTCTTTCTGTTTGGAGCAAAGACTGAGTCTTCCCTTCAACCGTAAAGGCAATGTCGCCGGGCTTAACTTCGGCTCCGTCGTTGATGAAAACCTCCATCTTCAGTTCCGGGTCGAACTTGTGGAATACCTTTTTCGCTATCTCCACCCCTGCAAGGATGCCAGGCTCTTTTACGAGTAGTTTGGCTTTCCCTTTAGCGGATGCGGGAATGCAGCACAAAGTAGTGTGGTCGCCGTCGCCTATGTCTTCAGCAAAGGCGTTATTCAATAAGCTTTCAATCAATTCGTCTTCGTTAATCATAATTCTAAATTTTGTATTGACTGCAAATATAATGAATTTTGAGCTATAACCGTAAATTACTGCCGAAAAGTTTTGCATATGTTCTCGCAGCTCCGTCCTTAGCCCGCAATTTTCAGTCGAACCTTATTTGAACTATATGCATCTCGGACGTTTTTGGATTGCGTTTTGTCAGAATCGACACGTTCACGTTCCCGTCTGTCGTGTGAATTTTGCCAATTGTGGTTTCTGACTTCTGGTTTGCCGTTTCCGTCACTAGCGAGGAGGCGAAGCCAAGAGGCTGTTTTTTCTGGAAATAGTCCTGAAGTATGATTTTTGCCTGAGTTTTGCTGTACACATTGCCTTCTGAACCGAAATACAGTTCCACGTTATCGCTGAGGTTAGATAGCAGAGCTTCTATGTTTTTATCCGCTAAACCTTTAGCTTGCTGCTTTTGAAATGTGTTGTTAGCGTTTGCGAAAACAATGCCGGCGATGGTGCAGGTCATCGCTGTTAGCAGGAATATTTTTTTGAATATATTTTTCATAAGGCTATAATTTTATAGTTAACAATCTGTAATTTGCAGAAGGGGCTGAATAACCGCCTTCTGTTTAAAGAAGTGCAAAAACAATGCCAAGATATGTTTTTTTCAGAAGAAAATTCGATATATATTTGCAGAATGTAAATTTATAGTGAGATGAAAGTTGTTCTTTTGACAGTTGGAAAGACTAACGAGCCGTATTTTGTGGAAGCTATTTCGGATTATCAGAAAAGGCTTAAATATTACGTGCCTTTTGAAATAGTTGAGATTCCGGAGCTTAAAAATACTAAGAGCATGTCCGAAGAGGTGCAGAAGCAGAAAGAGGGCGAGCTTATAATGAAGTGCTTGCAGGAGGGCGATTTCGTTGTTCTGCTGGACGATAAAGGGCGCGACTTCACTTCTTTGCAGTTTGCGGCATATATGGAGAAGAGAATGGCTGCCGGCAACAAACGCGCGGTTTTTGTTGTGGGCGGGCCTTACGGTTTCTCTTCTGATGTTTACGGACGGGCGGACGGCAAGGTGTCGCTATCCAAAATGACTTTTTCTCACCAGATGGTACGGCTGATATTTGTGGAGCAGCTGTACAGGGCGATGACTATCTTGCGCGGTGAGCCGTATCATCATGAGTAATAAAGGACTGGTCAAAAGCACATTTTTGAATTGTTGGGCAAATGAGCGAAATTCTAAATAAGTTAAGGGAAATAAGTTTTTTCAGAAGTCTGAATAGCAAGGATCTGAGGTTTATCTTCGGCTCTTCGGCTGCTGTTTTGCTGTTTGTGCTGCTTGGCTTCTTCTTCGAGGCTCTTTATCATCATACTGCAGAGAGGCCGGTCGATTTTGCTGCGTTTGAGAGCACATTGCACAAAAAGGAGCGTCTGGCTATGGAGGCTTTGCAGAATGTCAAAAAGGAGGTCGATAAGTCTGGCGTTGGATATCTGTACAGAAGCCAGAAACTTTACAAAGACTCGGAGAACAATGAAATGTGCCTTCTTGTGATAAGAAATGACGAGATTCTTTTTTGGTCAAATAACAGTATTGATTTGTCTTTCGGGCTGGACACGCTTACTCAAAGTTCTTTTTTTGTGGAGACCGCAAACTGTTATGTCGAAGGATTGCAGCTGCGTGGCGACGGCGAGTATCGTTATGTGGCTCTGCTCAGGATAAAGGCTAAGGTGCATCCGGACGAAGATGATGTGCTGAACCGTTTCGCCGAGGGCTTCTCCCTTCCTTCCAAAGTGTCTATTGTGGGGAAGGATTCGGAGAATGCGTTTGCGGTGCGCTCGTATTCTGGACAGTATCTGTTCTCTTTGGAGAAGGAGACCGAATACAGCCCTGTCGAGCTGATATACTGGCTTTGCTTCGCTTCTTGGGGACTTGCGTTTGTGTGTCTTATGTTTCTGTTCCAGAGGGTGTTCAGTTTGTTTGAAAACAGCAAGTTCGCATGGCTGAAGTTTTCTGTCGCTCCGATTCCGTTTATTGTCTTGATGTCGGTGTTGCTATATTTCAGGGTGCCGGGCATAGTTTTTGAATGTGAGTTCTTCTCGCCGATGTACTACGCTTCGAGTGTTGCGCCGTCAGTCGGACATCTTTTCTTTTACACGGTTCTGCTTTGGGGATATTTGCTCATACTTGGCAAGCTGGACCTCAGAATTGTTCCGATGGAAAGGTTTGCCAAAGGGCGTAAATTAGCGCTTGTCATGTTGGTTCAGCTGCTGATGTCCTTGGCTTTTTTCTTTGCTTATCAGATGACGGTCAACTTTGTGTATAATTCGAGCATGGACGTGGCTATTACGCTTATGCAGGATATAACAGTGTTCACTGTATGCTCCATACTGCTTATACTTGGCTGGTTCGTGCTTTTCGTGTACTTTTGCTACATCGTGTCTGACCTGTACGCGCAAAGGTGCTCGTTGCGCGTCATATTTTTGGCGAAGCTGATTGTCTTGGTGTTGAGCCTGATTGTCTGGCTGGCGTTTGACCGTGACCCGGACTATTTCGCGTTTCTGTATTTTGTTGTTATCTCTGTGGTCATTGATATTGCCAAGTATTATGACAAACAGCGCTCTTTCTTCATGGTGTCTGTAATTGCTTTCCTGCTGATAAATATGGTGATTTCTATATCCTATTTTCATTGCGATATTCGTAATACCGCTAAATATCAAAGGGTCGCGGATAATTTGGCTTCCGGAAACATAATTAACAAAGATGTGGTGGCCGAAAAGTTTATGGACAGACTTAGCATCAAGATCAAGGCGGATATTCTTCTTAGGCGGATGGTTTGCGACTCGTTGGACAGAACCGCTGCGGTCGATTCGTTTTTGCAAGAAAAATATTTCAACGGTTTTTGGAAGAAGTACGACATGATGGCTCAGGTCGTGAAAAAGGACGCTCCGTTCTCTGTGAACAAGAGCCGTTTTGGCAAGACGATGCTTCTGTCGCCTAAGTTTGTGAAGGATAAGTGTGTGCGGGTTAATTCGACTAATTTCTTTGTCTGTACGGACGAAACTATGTCGCTGAACTATTTGGGTGTCTTTGAGTATCAGGACAAAGTGCTTTACGTCAAATTGTATCCGGATATGTCTTCTAACAGAAATAATTACGATTTTCTGGGCTCTAACGGCAAGAAAATGGGGCGTATGAATATATCTGTGGTGAAGTATCATAATAATGAAATGCTCTATATATCAGGTAAATATCATTATCCTAATGTCTCCACATGGATTCCTAAAGTCAGACATGACAATTTTCAGTTCTATTCCAGCGGATATGTGCATTATGTGGCGAGGTTCGGGACGGACGGTATTGTTGTGGTCAGCAAGCCGGAGCATCAGAGTTATTCTTACCTGATATTCGTGTCGTACCTTTTTGCGGTGTACCTCATTGTAGGATTTGTCATATTGGGGCTTGGCCGAATGTGGAGCAAAGAGGGCAGGTGCTGGTCGCTGCTTTCGCGTATGCAGCTGTGGTTCCTTATCCCGATGATGCTTTCTATTGTGGCGCTGGGCGGCTTGACAATATCGTTCTTCCTTAATCAGTTTAAAAAGAAACAGATTGATGAACTTAGCTTCAGGGCGGCGTCTATCCAGCAAAATATACAGAACAAGCTGGATATCCGTGAGAACTTGGACGAGGTTAGCGCGAATGAGATGCACAAGTGGGCGGAGGAACTGTCTAGTTTGTTCCAGACTGATATCGTTTTTTATGATGAAAACGGAGGACAGGTGGCTTCTTCAAGGGCTATGTATGTGCTTGAGAGACGAAAATACAGAAGGCTGATGTCGCCGCAGGCCATGTTCTCAATGCAGACGGAGTATTATCAGGACGAAAAAAGAAACGGGGTGGAGTTCCTCTCTTACTACACAAGGCTTTACAATAAGCGAAACCAGCATCTGGGGTATCTGAATGTGCTGTCTTCGTCTGGCGCGGTTCAGATAAAGAACGAAATCTTTAATATACTTGTGGTCATAATTGACGTTTACCTTGTCGTGATATTGCTCTCAATCTTGCTTATATGGATTGTGAACAAAAGCATGATGAATCCTATCACAACGCTCGCCAAGAAGTTTACGGAGTTTAAACTTACGGGCGAAAACTCAAAGGTCGAATATGCCTACGAGGACGAAATCGGACAGCTGGTGTCGCAATACAACCTTATGGTTGACCAGCTGAAGGACAGTGCGGAGAAACTTGCTCAGTCTGAGCGTGAGTCGGCTTGGAGGGACATGGCGCGCCGTATCGCTCATGAGATTAAAAATCCGCTCACGCCTATGAAACTTAGCGTGCAGCAGTCCATAAGAAAGAAAGAGATTGACCCGGACAATTTTGACGAATACTTCAAAAAGACAAGCAAGATACTGATAGAGCAGATTGATAACCTGTCGCGTATCGCGTCCGAGTTCTCTTCGTTCGCCAAAGCTTCTGTGATGGTGAAGGAGGATGTGGATATTGCCGAAAAACTGCAGTCGGTGGTGACGCTCTTTGAAAATAATAGCGAAGGGGTTAAGTTCTCTTTGAATATGAACGGACACGACTCTGCGGTGATTTTAGGTGACAATAAACAGATTCTTCAGGTGTTTAATAATTTGTTCAAAAACGCGATTCAGGCAATTCCGGAGGGAAAGGACGGATTGGTGGACGTGAATTTTAACATCGAGCAGGATAGGGTCTTGATTCGTATTAAAGATAATGGTTGCGGTATTCCGAATGAAATCAGGGATAATTTGTTCCAGCCAAACTTCACGACGAAGACGAGCGGAATGGGACTGGGGCTGGCCATCGTGAAAAATATTCTGAAAAGCTCGGACGGGGATATCTGGTTCGAGTCTGAAGAGGGTGTCGGCACTACGTTTATAATAGATGTGCCGCTGAAAAAAATTAAAGGTGAAAAATTGTAATATATGGCAACTGAGATTGAACGTAAATTTCTTCTGAAGGATGACTCTTGGAAAATGGAGTCGGACGGAGGCGTGCATTATGCGCAGGGTTATCTGAACGAGACCGGAAACACCGTGAGAGTGCGCGTTGCGGGAGACAAAGGTTTTTTAACTGTTAAAAGTAAAAGCAAAGGAATTTCCAGACTTGAGTTTGAATATGAAATCCCTAAAGAGGATGCTTTGCAGATGATGGAACTGAGCCAGACGCCTATTGTGGAAAAGTTCAGACATAAAATTCGCAGAGGAAAGCATTGCTGGGAGATTGACGAGTTTATGGGAGAGAACGAGGGTCTTGTTATTGCTGAGATTGAGCTTGAAAGTGAAGACGAGCCGTTCGAACGGCCGGAGTGGCTTGGCGAGGAGGTTTCGGGAATAAAGCGATTCTACAATTCGCACCTCGCAAAGAAACCTTACAAATACTGGTGGCTGTAAGGGTTTGCCTTTGCGAAAATTTGGAGGGGAGTACACTTATAATGTTACGAAAAACCGTTTGTTTATCAAATTGATAATCAATATTTAAGTGTGATTTTTAAGTTTTTTTTAGGTCTCTCAAATTAGTTTTTAATTAAATTTAAACAGCTTCTAATGGTATTTTAATTGATTTGTTAAATTCTAAGAAAGATGAATAGATTTTTAAAAATATTACAAAAGGCATTGACTATAATTGTAAAAATATTAACAATTATTAATCTGATAGTCATCCCTATTTTTTCCTATTTTGTGGGACAAGAATTGCAACTTTTCCGGTTAGCGAGAGGTTTAGGAGGTATAGTTTGCCTCTCGAGTCTGATAACCTGTGTTTTGGTAGTGATTCTTGCACTTTTGAGTAGAGATATATTTGGAAAAATATTGTGGGTAATATATGGTGTAGTTTTTTGTTTTTACTTTCCTTTTCATATGACGGACTGGATAGAACGACGGTTTAGCGATAAGCCATGTGTGACAGTCGCCTTTGTTTCATCGAAACGCGAAGCAAAAAACGTGAAGTCTAGTACTTATTATTATTATTGGTTTAAAGATGTGGATGGAAAGGTAATAAAAGGAAAAAGAACATACTCTAAAAAATTTCATCCCAAGGATACTTTTTTAGTTGTTTTTAACGAATCAGCCACATATTCTCATTACAGTTTTAAAAATGCTCCAACCAAAGAGGAGATAGACAAATATATAGATGGTCCGAAAAGAATTTCACAGGAGGAGTATGAAAAATGGCGTGAAGATTATGACTTCTTTTAGTGGGAGGCGGTCTCTCTTTTTCCAATGATTTCTATGTGGGGAGTGACAGCCTCGTCACCAGAGATCCGTATGCTTACTATTTGAATGGAAATAGGTTTTGAATTAAATTTAAACAGCTTCTAAATCTTTATGTTTCGTAATATTTTTATAATTGTTTTTGCGATAAGTGCGTCGGTAAGCGTATCTGCAGGTGATATGGATTCTGTATTTTATGATTATCCATTAATGAAAAGTCAAATATCTTTGATGAAAAAAAATTTAAATGAGCGTACTGTTAAAAAAAACGTTGTTGTATCTGACTCCACCATATCTTTTGAAAATAAAGATGGATATGTGTTTGACATTAAGATTAAGTCCTATGAGTCTGACATCAATAAAACACATAAATTTATTGCAGAGGTGCTTTCTCCGAACAATAAGACCATTTTAAATATTGATGTTCCTTCGTTTTTTAACATGGTTGTTTTTGAAGTTTTGAAATTTAGAGATTATATGTTTTTTGAAGAAATTGAATTTTTATGTCAGTTGCTGAAGGAAAAAATGGTTAAGCCATTTGAACTGCTGAAAAAAAATGAACATGTGGAAGACGTTTATTATGATTCATGTTTCGAGCTATTTAAAGAATCGAATTCTTATTCTTTGGTACTTGAAGCTTGTAATGAAGATTTTCCTCATGAGTCTTTAAGTTTTATATGCTTCGATGATGGTAGATGTGTATTTGAATATTCTTTTAGTCTCCCTTGATTGGAAAGCAATGAAGTGATTTTTATGTGGATAGATGCTGGATGCGGTTAGAGATAAATTGTATCCTGATACGGAAAGTTTTATATAGTTGATGATTCTCTCTTGTTAAAGAAGATTATCATGAAACTGCAGTCCACGAATCAGGACATTTAATTTTGTGGCTTTATGATGTGTATAAAGACTCTTTAAAATTTTGCTATCTTTGTAAAACTTAATATCAGAAATTATGGGCTTATATCTTAACGAATGCGGATGCGTTCATGGAAGACGGAACTCGCCTCTGCGTTTTTGAGCCCTTGAATTTGAGTTTTCAGGCCACTGGCATCCGTGCCGGTGCGGAGGCGGGGCCGCCGCGGCGAATTTTTCAAAAAAAATCTTTCCCCTCAACCCCTTGAAAATCAGCCCTTATCTGGAAAATGTCAAAAAAACTTTAAAAAAACTTCCAAAAAAGTTTGGTGGAAAGAAAAAAGCGCGTACCTTTGCAACCGCAAACGGGAAACGACGCTTCCGCCGGAGGGCTGGACGGACGGCTAAGAGAAAGAGTTCTTTGAGGAAATTTATGACATACAGCAGTAAAAGGTAAGAACACAAGGGAAGCGACCGTCAATCCAAGTATAGGATGAAGGAGGCCTGGGACAGAGAAAAAACAAAACTTTTTATACAACGGAGAGT
>JAGBRL010000080.1 GCA_017632345.1 Paludibacteraceae bacterium | reverse complement strand
GTAGGAAAGATAGTTCCACCGCCCTCAGTAACCTGACAACGGCACTGACCGCAGCTTCCGCCACCTCCGCACGCAGATGGCAAAAGAATCTTGTTGTCGCTCAGAGTGGAAAGCAAAGTTCCGCCCATATTCACATCCAACTCATTGTCGCCGTTAATGTTAATTTTCACAGTTCCCTCCGGAACAAGCTTCGCCTTAGCGAAAAGCAGAAGAGAAACCAGCAGCATCGTAACCAAAAGGAAAACGATTACACTTACCGCAACGGCCAAAACATTTATTTCTAATAAAATCATAATTTACACCTTTTATGAATTTAAAACTTAACACCCATAAAACACATGAACGCAATAGCCATAAGCCCTACGGTGATGAACGTGATACCAAGTCCGCGAAGAGGAGCCGGCACATTAGAGTAAGCCAGTTTTTCACGAATAGCAGCAAGCCCTACAATCGCCAGCAACCAGCCAATACCAGAACCTAACGCGTAAACAACAGCATGCCCTACATTAGGGAATTCCCTTTGCTGCATAAACAAAGAGCCTCCAAGTATCGCACAGTTCACTGCTATAAGCGGCAGGAATATACCTAGCGAAGAGTACAGCGCCGGGCTGAATTTCTCTACCACCATTTCCACAATCTGAACTATAGAAGCGATAACAGCGATAAATATAATCAAACTCAAGAAACTCAAGTCAATATCCTTATATTCGTCGCCAAGCCAAGCCAAAGCGCCAGCCTTCAGCACATACGTTTCCAACAAATAATTGATAGGCAAAGTCACGACGAGCACAAAACAAACCGCAATGCCCAATCCCATTGATGTTTTTACATTTTTTGATACAGCCAAATATGAACACATACCAAGAAAATATGTAAAAATCATATTATCGACAAAAATCGACTTTACAAATAAGCTTAAGATATTTTCTTCCATCCTGTTTACTTTTTAGCTGTTTCTATTATTTTTCCTGAAGATCTTTATTTCTGCTACGATGAACCCAGATAATGCAAGCCACCACGATAAGCGCCATAGGAGGCAAAATCATAAGACCGTTGTTCATGTAACCATATTCGTAAGCAACCTCCGGTATCACTCTGAAGCCAAGTAACGTGCCAGAGCCCAGAAGTTCTCTCACTGCACCTATGATAATAAGAATCAATCCGTACCCAAGCCCGTTTCCGATACCGTCAAGGAAAGACGGAAGCGGCTTGTTGCCAAGCGCGAAAGCCTCCAAACGGCCCATAAGAATACAGTTTGTGATAATTAGCCCCACAAATACCGAAAGCTGCTTGCTCACGGGATACATGTAGGCCTGAAGCACTAGGTCCACAACAGACACCAGAGCCGCCACCACAACAAGCTGAACAATAATTCTCACACGAGACGGGATAGTGTTTCTCAAAAGAGAAATAACAAGATTCGAGAACGCAGTAACTACCGTAACCGAAAGCGCCATAACAATGGCAGGCTCCAACTTAGCCGTAACAGCTAACGCCGAACAAATACCCAGCACCTGAACAATGACAGGGTTGTTCTTGCTAAGAGGATTAGTTATAACATTACTATTTTTACTCATACATCAATCCTCCCTTATTTAGTAGTTAAAAAATCTTTATAACAATTCAAACTTTCAAGCATCATCTTGTCCACACCCTGAGACGTGATTGTACCGCCGCCGATACCGTCAACATAATCCTTGCTTTCATCTATCTTGCCAGGCTTCACAACCGCTATAGAAACCAGCTCTCCATTTTTAAAGATATGCTTTCCTACAAACTGGCTCTGAAAAGCAGGCGTAGAGATTTCAGCTCCAAGTCCTGGGGTTTCACCCTTATGAGAGAAATAAGCTCCATAGACAGTGTTTTTGTCCGCCTCTAACGAAAGATACCCCCAGATTGGCCCCCAAAGACCAGCACCTTCCTGCGGAAGCACAAAATAGGTTTTCCCATCCTTCTCGCATTCAAAAATAACTTTCTTCAGCACATTGAACTCCTTTTCACCTTCAAAAGCAATTTCCCTCTTCACATATTTAGCGTAAAGTTCCTCTGCGTTATCAAAATCGGATTCAACATTCAAAGAAGCCAGCACCTGTATCTTATTATCAATCTCTTTATTCTTGCTAATCTTCTCGCCCAAAGAACCTGCAGTAACAGCGAGGAGAGCCGCCACGATTATAACCATAACCGCAACATACGAAACTGTATAAGCATTACTACTTGTATTCATAAAATCCTCCGTTTAAGCGTTAATATTCTTGAAAGCGTTATTCTTAGCTCTATTCTTACGTCTGTTGATATTTGCCTGAACAACCCAGTAGTCGATGAACGGAGCAAACACGTTCATAAGCAGAATCGCAAGCATCATACCTTCCGGATAACCAGGATTCAGCACCCTGATGAATATGGTGAACATACCAACACAGAAACCGAATATGTATTTGCCAATCTCTGTGCGGGCAGATGTAACAGGGTCTGTAGCCATAAACACTGCACCAAACGCGAAACCGCCCAGCAACAGATGGTCGTACCAGCTGATATTCATGATAGGAGTTGTTCCGATAGAGTTGAACAAAAGAGCAGTCAGAGCGCCGCCGACAAACACGCTGAACATTGTTTTCCAGCTTGCCACACCCGTAACAAGAAGAATTACCGCGCCAATCGCAATGGCAATCTTGCTAGTCTCTCCGATACTTCCGGGTATAAGGCCGATAAGCATGTCCACTGTAGATATAGGGTCGCCAACCGCGTTAGTCATCACAACATCGCCCTGAGCGACAGCAGCCTGACCAAGCGGAGTCGCGCCTGTGAACGAATCGACAACAGTTCCGCCGCCCAAACCGCACACAGCATCCTTAGAAACCCATACAGAGTCGCCAGACATTGACTTAGGATAAGCGAAGAACAAGAACGCGCGAGTCACAACAGCAACGTTAAACACGTTCATACCTGTTCCGCCGAAAACCTCCTTAGCGAAGATAACGGCAAAAGCGGTAGCCACTCCAAGAATCCAAAGCGGGCAATCAACAGGCACAATCAACGGAATAAGCATACCCGAAACAAGGAAACCTTCCTGAATCTCCTCTTTCTTAAACTGCGCTACTATGAACTCGATTCCAAGCCCTACAGCGTAAGAAACCACCACCTTAGGCAAAACGCAAGCCGCGCCATACAGGAACAAGTCAAAGAATGAGCTGCCTTCCAGAATACCATTAACTAAAAAATGCTGATAACCAACGTTGTACATACCAAAAAGCAACGCAGGAATCAACGCTATAACAACCATCGACATCACACGTTTAGAGTCTATGCAGTCGTGGATATGTGTTCCTCTTTTCGCCGTCGTATTAGGGACAAACAGAAAAGTCTCGAATCCGTCGAATACGGAACGGAACATAGAAAGCTTGCCGCCCTCCTCAAAGTTAGGCTTCACTTTATCGAGAAAATTCCTTAAAGCTTTCAATTTTATTCTAATTTATTGTTATAAAATAATTTGCCAACACATTATGCGAGTTCCTTACGCAAATAATCAAGTCCTTCGCGCACAATCTTCTGCGTCTCAATCTTAGAAGTGCAGACAAACTCGCAAAGCGCGAAATCTTCCGGCGCAACTTCGTAGATACCCAGATTCTCCATCTCCTCGATATTCTTGCTCAAGATAGCCTTCACAAGAAACTCTGGAAGGATATCCATAGGGAACACCTTGTCATACTCGCCAGACATGATGAACGCCCTCTCTCCGCCATTGATGTTAGTGTCCAGCGCATACTCCTTGCTGCCACCCATCAGCCAAGAGAGATAAGACTTGCTCACGCTAAACTTAGCCAGGCGCGGCATAATCCAGCCCAAGAACTCATAATGGTCACCCTCCGGAAGAACTGTAACCTGAGAGTCATACGCTCCGACAAAGCCGTCGGCCGCAATCTGCTTCCCTGTAAGAGGGTTTCCGCTTATGTAACGCACATTCGCGCCCTCTTTCACATTGCCCTTTACCATATTAGATATAGAGGCGCCGAAATAACTCTTATAATACAAAGGTTTTATGACTTCCGAACCGACAAGCACTACCGGACGCTCAAAACTGATCACGCCCTTGCTGAAGGCCTTTCCTATCGCAACCACATCGTGCGGATTTACAACCCAAACCACCTCTCCTTTGTTAATAGGGTCGATGTGATGAATCTGCACGCCCACGTTACCAGCCGGATGAGGTCCGTCAAACACATGCACTTCCGCGCCGCGCACCTCCTTGAACACCTTAGACGCATTATCCTTATGAATGCCGATATGCACCTTTCCGTCCGTCAGTTTAGCCAGCGCGTTCACACCCAACTGCAGCTCGTTCTTCATGCCGTCCAACGTAAAGTCGTAGTTAGGGGCAAGCGGAGCAGAGTCGAATCCCGAAATAAAAATAGCCTTAGGCTTATCATTTGGATTTGCCACAACATCATAAGGACGCTGCTTGATGAACGGCCAGAAACCTCCGTTCAGCAAAAGCCCTCTCACCTCCTCCGCAGAGAGGTCCTTCGGGTCCGCCTTCGTAAACGGCTCAGATTCAAAACTTCCGTCCGACTTTATCAGCACGTTCAGCAACTTGCGGCGTTCGCCTCGGTTAACCGACACAACTTCTCCGCTCGCAGGAGAAACGAACTTGACGTCCGGATTATTCTTGTCAAAAAACAGAACACTGCCGACTTTGACACGGTCGCCTTCGTTTACGACAACCTTGGGCTTTACTCCATGAAAATCATCAGGACACACAGAGAAGAGTTCCGGCAACGCTGCCTCACGGTCATAACCGTCAACGGCCACCTTCCCCTTCAGTTTTATGTCCAAACCTTTCTTAATTCTAATTACTTCAGCCATAATGCGTTATAAAAGTATATTAAAAATCCGTACAAAGATACTAAAATAAATTTATTTATCTGACGTTTTCTTGAGTTAATTTCGACAAAAAACGGCGAATTATCTTTCAAAATGCTCCTTTTATCCTCTTTTCCTTATCTTTGTGACAACCAAACGACGCTCAAACCGCCACTATTCCACCTCTCCTCAAAATAAAAATTTGACAAAAACTCATCAGACAACGCATATTTTAGCAAATAAATTTGCTTCGGAACTCCGAATTTTTATACATTTGTATGCAACTTAATTTTTAGTGTATGATTTTGATTTTAGACAGCGGCTCCACTAAGACTCACTGCGTCGCCATTAGCGGAGACAAACGTTCAGACTATATCTTTCAGGGGATTAACCCGTTTTACCAGACAGAAACAGAGATTGAATCTCTGCTGAAAGAAGGGCTGACGGACATTCTCAAGGAGTACGTCAAAGACATATATTACTACGGGGCTGGATGCTCGTTCCCAGAAAAGAAGGCTGTGATAAGAAACGCTTTCGGCAGCATATTCTGCGAGGCCGACGTGATTGTGGAAAATGACCTTCTGGCTTCTGCACGCGCGCTTTTCGGCAACGGCAGCGGAATTGCATGCATACTTGGAACCGGCTCAAACTCTTGCCTCTACGAAAACGGCGCCATAACGCAGAACGTGCCGCCGCTCGGATTTATACTCGGCGACGAAGGCAGCGGCGCCGCGCTTGGAAAGAAACTGGTTGCCGACTGTCTGAAAAACCAGCTGCCAAAAACTGTTGCTGACAAATTTCTCGACCGATTCAGCATCACGCCGAAAGAGATTATGGACAAGGTTTACAAGCAGCAGTTCCCAAACAGATTTTTGGCGTCTCTGTCAATCTTCTTCTACGAGAACCTCGATGTGCCGGAGCTGTACAAAATTGTGGAAAACAGTTTTTGCGAGTTTGCCGAGCGCAACATTTGCCAATACGACTGCAAAGGCAAAACTGTGTCTTTTTCCGGCTCTGTCGCATACTACTTCGAAGAGATTTTAAAGAGGGTCTGCAGCAAGTACGAGCTCACGTTCGGCACTGTGGTAAGAGAGCCAATAGAGGGGCTTGTAGCCTTTCACACTGCAAAAAAATGACGCTTTGGGGCGCTTTTTTTGCATTTTTGCCACTTTTTTGCTGAAAACATCCCGAATTAAGTTGTTTTTTTGATTTTTATATCTAATTTTATAACGCCTTTTAGGCAAGATTGGGATTTCTACGAAAAAAATTGCTGAAAAAAATCGTGTCTATCTCAACCTTGTATATTTGAAAACAGACTTTAAGAAAGAAGAACATATATGAGTTATCTGAAATTTGACAAAACGGTGTTAGCCTCGCTTGAGCAGTCTTTGCCCAAGGAGGTTTTATATACAAACAAGTCTGGCGCATACCATTGCACCACTGTTCTTGGATGCAACACAAGAAAATATCACGGGCTGCTTACTATTCCTGTCAAACAGTTAGATGACGACAACCATGTGCTGCTCTCTTCCCTTGACGAAACTGTGGTTCAGCACGGAGCGGAGTTCAACCTCGGCATACATAAGTATGGAGGCGACCATTATTCGCCTAAGGGACACAAGTACCTGCGCGACTTCACCTGCACTACCACGCCTTGCTGCATCTACAGGGTGGGCGGCGTGATATTGTCCAAAGAGAAAGTTTTCATATCTTTCGAAAACAGAATACTTATAAAGTACACGCTGCTTGAAGCGCACTCTCCGACTACTTTAAGGCTCAGGCCGTTCCTCGCTTTCAGAAACGTGAACGAGCTGAGTTCGGAAAACAGTTTTGCAAGAACGGCGTACAGAGAGACGGAAAACGGAATTTCGATGTGCATGTACGACGGCTATCCGGAGCTGTTCATGCAGACAAGCAAAGAGTCTGAGTTTATCTCTCAGCCGGCTTGGAACAAAAACATAGAATACTCAAAAGAGCAGGAACGCGGATACGATTATAAAGAGGACCTTTTTGTCCCTGGATACTTTGAAGTTCCTATAAAAAAGGGTGAGACTGTAATCTTCTCTGCCGGAATCAGCGAGACGGACACGTCCATGCTCTCCCAAATGTACGACACGGAAATTTCTAAAAAGACAAACCGCACAGATTTCTTCCTATGTCTGAAAAACTCCGCGCAGCAGTTCTTCAACAGAAAGAACGCGGAAGAGCTATATCTGCTTGCCGGCTACCCTTGGTTCAAATGTCGCGCAAGGGATATGTTCATATCTCTGCCGGGCGTGTCGCTCAGCTTCGACGACCTGAGCGGCTTTGAAAAGATTATGGCAACGGCAATACCTGCCATAAGAAACTTCATGAACGGGCAGCCTATCGGACGGGACATCATAGAGATAGACAATCCGGACGTGCCGCTATGGTTTATATGGGCTTTGCAGGAGTACGCCAAAGAGACTTCCGAAAAAAGAATGTGGGAAATGTACGGCGACATTCTCAAAGAGACCATAGACTTCATACTCGACCAGCGGCATGAAAATATAAAGGTGCACGAAAACGGGCTGCTGTATGTCAAGGGCTGGGAAAAGGCCGTGACTTGGATGAACTCGACTTCTCAGGATATACCAATAACGCCAAGAAGCGGGTATGTCGTAGAGATTAACGCTTTATGGTACAACGCTTTAAGTTTTGCGGCTGATCTGGCCAGAAATATGAATGACGACGCTTATTCTGACAAGCTGGAGGCTTACGCGTCCAAGGTGAAGGAGAACTTCTCAAAAACGTTCTGGACCGGATTCTATTTGTACGACTTTGTTGACGGTGACCATAGGGAGGTATCTGTGCGTCCGAACATGATTTTTGCGGTCTCCTTAAAATACTCGCCGCTTGAAAACAGCCAGAAGAAGTCAATTTTGGACATTATAACAAAGGAGCTTCTGACCCCTAAAGGTCTGCGCTCGCTAAGTCCGAAGAGCCCTAATTATCACGGCACTTGCGAAGGGTCTCAGATAGACCGCGACTACTCTGCTTTTCAGGGCGCTGTGTGGCCTTGGCTAATAGGCGCGTATTTGGAAGCGTACCTGAAGATTTACAAGCGCAGCGGCGTGTCGTTTGCAGAAAGGACAATGATAGGCTTCGAAGAGGAGATGTACCTCAACTGCATCGGAAGTTTGTCTGAAATGTATGATGGCAACCCGCCTTTCAAAGGACGCGGCGGCGTGTCGTTCGCAATGAACGTGGCGGAACTTCTGCGCATATCAAAGCTTCTGAAGAATTTCAGAAACAGCTGATATTAGCAATATAGTCTGTCCGGTTGATTTTGTTCCGCGGTCTTCTCTAAAGCGATGCAGGTTTCGTGGCTGAGCAGGTCCAACAGAAATGACTCTTTCGACCGGTCAACCAAAGTAGATTAAATATTGTAATTTATAACGTGAGCATTTGCGCAAAATAATGTTGATGAAATAAATGATTTAACGGGATGTTATCCCCTAACGATATAAAAGGACAGAAATGAAGGCTTTAATGTTTGGGTGGGAGTTTCCCCCTCATATTTTGGGCGGATTAGGGACTGCAAGTTACGGCTTGACAAAGGGAATGTCTTTGCAGCAAGACATGGACATTACCTTTATGTTGCCGAAACCTTGGGGCGACGAAGACCAGAGTTTCCTCAAGATAATAGCGGCAAACAAAGTTCCTGTTGTGTGGCAAGACCCAGAATGGAACTACCTCTGCCAGCAGCTCGACGGACGCATGTCGCCCGAAGAGTACTACAGATACCGCGACTGCATTCGTGAAGACTTTCACCACATAGGCACAAGCGGAATCGGCAGCATCGAGTTTTCCGGACGTTATCCGGACAACCTGCTCGAAGAGATCGGGAACTACACGGCTGTGGCTAACGTAGTGTGCCGCTCGCTCGACTTTGACATTATTCACTCGCACGACTGGCTCACATACCCGGCCGGAGTCGTTGCCAAGCAGATTACGGGCAAACCGCTTGTGATTCACGTGCACGCGACGGACTTCGACCGAAGCAGGGGCAATGTGAACCCTACAGTTTACGGTATCGAGAAATACGGTATGGATATGGCTGACCATATCATCACGGTTAGCAATCTCACCAGAGACACCGTCATATACCGCTACGGAATAGACCCGGCCAAGGTGACTACTGTCCACAATGCTGTTGAGCCTATAAGCAAAGAGATTGAAAACATTCAGCCTATCAAAGGCAGCAAGGACAAGGTTGTGACATTCCTTGGACGAATCACAATGCAGAAGGGGCCGGAATACTTTGTGGAAGCCGCTTATCGCGTGCTGCAAAAGACTCAGAACGTGCGATTTGTGATGGCAGGCAGCGGCGACATGATGGACAAGATGATTCGCCATGCCGCTTACAGAAAAATTACCGACCGCTTCCACTTCACCGGCTTCCTGAAAGGCAATCAGGTGCATGAGATGCTGAAGTCCAGCGACGTGTACATCATGCCTTCTGTTTCTGAACCGTTCGGAATTTCGCCGCTTGAGGCGATGCAGGTGGGTGTGCCTACCATTATTTCAAAACAGTCAGGATGTGCGGAAATTCTGTACAACGCTATAAAAATAGACTATTGGGACATAGACGCTATGGCCGACGCTATATATTCCATTATCACATATCCGTCAATGTACTCGTTCCTGAAAAATGAGGGGAAGAAAGAGGTTGACGAGATTAAGTGGGAGTATGCGGCGCTGAAAGTGCGTAAGGTGTACGATATGGTGTTAGGTCATTAATTTATAAAAACATACTGCTCGGACTTGTGTCTGCGCTCAAAAAAACAAAGAGATTATATGAAATCAATATGTTTCTACTTTCAGATTCATCAGCCTTTCCGCTTGAGAAGATACCGCTTCTTCGACATCGGGAATGACCATTATTATTACGACGACTACAATAATGAAGAGATTATCAGGCGCATTGCAGAAAACTGTTATCTGCCTGCTAACAATCTGATACTGCAACTGATAAAAGAAAATAACGGTTTCTTCAAGGTTGCCTACTCTATTTCTGGCATCGCGCTGGAACAGTTGGAGCTATACGCTCCGGAAGTGATAGACAGTTTCCGCGAACTTGCAAAAACAGGCTGCGTCGAGTTCCTTGGCGAAACTTACGCTCACTCTTTATCCTCTCTGAACGAAGACAGCGAAGAGTTTGAGACTCAGGTAAAAGAGCACTGCAACAAAATAGAGGCGCTGTTCGGAATGAAGCCTAAAGTCTTCAGAAACTCAGAGCTTATCTACTCTGACGCAATCGGAGAACGTGTGGCCCAGCTCGGCTTCAAAGGGATGGTGACAGAGGGCGCAAAGTATGTGCTTGGCTGGAAAAGCCCGAACTACGTATATTGCTGCGCCAACAACCCTCGCATGAAACTGCTCCTCAGAAATTTCAAACTCAGCGACGACCTCACTTTCAGGTTCTCTGACTGGGCTTGGGACCAATATCCGCTGACTGCAGACAAGTTTGCCGGATGGATTGCTGAAACTCCTGAAAGCGAAAAGTTCGTGAATCTTTTCATAAACTACGAAACTTTCGGAGAGGTCCAGAAGGCTCATTCGGGCATCTTCGAGTTTCTGAAGGCGCTGCCCGAATTCGCAAAGCAGAAAAATGTGTCTTTCGCAACCCCGTCTGACATTATCGACCAATACATGCCGGTTGACCAGATCAGCGTGCCCTACCCTATGTCTTGGGCTGACGAAGAGCGCGATGTCTCGGCTTGGCTGGGCAACGAACTGCAGCGCGAGGCTTTCGAAAAACTTTGCAGCATAGGCGAACGTGTGCATCTGTCGCAAGACAGACGTTTGCTGCAGGACTGGTACTATCTTCAGACCAGCGACCATTTCTACTATATGTGCACCAAGCACTTCACAGACGGCGCTGTGCATAGCTTCTTCAGTCCTTACGACTCGCCTTTCGAAGCGTTCACTAATTATATGAACGTATTGAGCGACTTTATTGACAGAGTAAACTCTCAGTTCCCTGAAGGCATTGACAACGAAGAGCTTAGCGCTTTGATGAAGTTGATCAACACTCAGGAAAACCTGATTGAAAAGCTGACTGAAGAGAACAAGGCTCTGAAAGAATGCAACGCTAATGCGGAAATGGCGGTCTCTCCCGCTCCGAAAAAAAGAGTTTGCAGAAAAAAAGCCGAATCGGCTGAATTGACAGAAACGTCAAAAACCGAAAAGAAGGCCAAATCTGCAAAATCGAGCGAAAAGGAGGAAAAGCCTAAAACAGCAAGAAAACGTAAAACTACAGAAAAGTAAGTTATATTCTACAAGAAAAATCTCAGGACAAGCTGTTTTGGGATTTTTCTTTTCTTATTATATGTGTTGATTTATGCATAGAAGCAAAAGTTGGAAATACTCTTTTAACCTTTTTTTTCTCTGCGGCCTTGCATTAATCGTACTCTCAATTGTTAAGAGACACGAGATCACAAGCGTTATGAAAGCAGTAAGAGGAAATGCGAACGCGCAATATAGTTTAGCCACTTATTGCGAAAAAAAAGGCCAAAACAACAAAGCCTTCTCGTGGTACAAAGAAGCGGCGGAACAGGGGCATGCTATGGCTCAATTAAAAGTTGGCCTGTATTATCTTTCCAATAAGGAGTCCAGCGAAGCTATGAAATGGTTTAACTCTGCGGCTGAACAAGGTAATGCAGATGCCCAATATATGTTAGGAGTTAAATTATTTGCGGATAATAATTACGAAAAGGGCTACCAATGGCTTACCAAAGCTGCCGACCAAGGTCATATTAAATCTATTTATGAACTTGCCGATTATCATTTTCTTCAGCTAAATTACTCAGATGCGTTGCGTTTCTACGAAAAAGCGGCGCAAGAGGGCGACACTAACGCAGAGTTCAATATTGCCCTTGTCAAATTTCTCAAAAGCAAAAAAGAACAAAGCGACATTTATTGCATCGCGACAGAATGGTTCGAGAAAGCCGCTGCCTCTGGAAATCCAGACGCTGAATTTTATCTAGCCTATTGCTTATTAAACTGCGATAAAGAGAGAGACTTTCTTAAAATTACTAGTAAATATAATAAAATCGTCAGTCTGTTAAAAAGTTCTGCAAAAAAAGGGAACTCCAACGCAATGATGCTACTCAGCAAAATATATGATTCTCATAGTATATTTATTACGGACAAAAATGTAACATTGGAAGATGAGGACTCTCTAAGCACGTACTGGGAAAATAAAGCCATACTTGCCAATAGCCATGCCATAAGAGATTTTCAGCTTGTCGGCACAGAAGAAATACATCTCAGAAAAGCTGCAGAAAAAGGCTCTGCCATTGCGCAAAAAACATTAACCGAACTACTAGAAGCAAAAGAAGAAGAGAGAATACGTTGGGAAAACTTTCATAAAACTGAAGTGTGGTAGTGTAAAATCCATACCGCCTGACACCGCTCAATTTACTCTACCTCCAGTTGCAAAAAATGGAGAGTACTATAGTGCAGCCTTCCTGACAGACAGAAAGAAAGCAAGGCTAAAACTTATAAATGAAAAAGCCAAGTCTTAAAAACACCACAATAGTGCTTTTATTTGGAGAATGATACAAATATCATTAACTTTGCTACGGAAAATATTCGTAGGCTACTAGTTTTTTAGGCTCTGCCTACAAAGTAATAAAAAGGACATTACGTTACACTTTAATATATTCGAGATGAAAAAAATTAATGTATTGACAAAATGGTTTGTAATAAGCCTAATACTTCTGCTGACTCCATTAAGAGGATATGCCGCAACAATAGACAATCAGGCATTGTCAATATTAGACTTGCACAGGCATGACTCAGAAGTCAAAGATTTTAAAGAATCCCTTAAAGAGGCTGAGAACAACGACCCAAAGGCTCAGACAAATGTTGCATACTGCTACTTTCACGGTTTGGGAGTGCAACAAAACTACGACGAAGCTGAAAAATGGTTAAAAAAAGCCATGAAAAACGGCGACGAACAGGCGTACTTTAACCTTGGAATATTTTATCTCTTAACAAACAATTATAATAAAGGACTTGAAATTATCAAACCTTTGGCGGAGAAAGGTGACCCGACGGCTCAAGCAAACCTCGGCACTTGCTACTTGCAAGGCTTAGGCGTGCAACAAAACTTTGACGAAGCTTTAAAACTGCTCAAGCCGGCGGCGGAGAAAGGTGACCCGACGGCTCAAGTAAACCTCGGAGCTTATTATCTTATGACCAACAATTACGACGAAGGCATAAAGTTGCTCAAACCAATGGCGGAGAAAGGAATCCCTTTGGCTCAAGCAAACCTCGGTGCTTGCTACTTGCAAGGCTGGGGCGTGCAACAAAATTTTGACGAGGCCTTAAAACTGCTCAAACAAGCGGCAGAGAAAGGCGAACCTTTGGCTCAGGCTAATCTCGGCACCTGCTACTTGAATGGCTTGGGAGTGCAACAAAACTTTGACGAAGCTTTAAAACTGCTCAAACCGGCGGCTGAAAAAGGAATAACTTCGGCTAAGGTAAACCTCGGAGCTTGCTACTTGAATGGCTGGGGGGTGCAGCAAAACTTTGACGAAGCTTTAAAGCTGCTCAAGCCGGCGGCTGAGAAAGGAAACCCGACAGCTCAAGCGAACCTCGGAGCTTGCTACATAAACGGCTGGGGGGTGCAGCAAAACTTTGACGAAGCTTTAAAACTGTTCAAGCCAGCGGCTGAGAAAGGCGAACCTTTGGCTCAGGCTAATCTCGGAGTTTGCTACTTGAACGGCTGGGGGGTGCAGCAAATCTTTGACGAGGCTTTAAAACTGCTCAAACCGGCGGCTGAGAACGGAAATGGGTTTGCTCAAACAAATCTCGGTGTTTATTATCTTATGACTAACAATTACGACGAAGGAATAAAGTTGCTCAAACCAATGGCTGAAAAGGGAAACCCTTTGGCTCAGGCTAATCTCGGAGTTTGCTACTTGCAAGGCTGGGGCGTGCAGCAAAACCTTGACGAGGCCTTAAAACTGCTCAAACAAGCGGCAGAGAAAGGCGAACCTTTGGCTCAGGCCAATCTCGGAGTTTGCTACTTGCAAGGCTTGGGGGTACAACAAAATTTTGACGAAGCTTTAAAACTGCTCAAGCCGGCGGCTGAGAAAGGAAATGAGAGTGCTCAAACAAATCTTGGTGCTTATTACCTTATGATCAAAAATTACGACGAAGGAATAAAGTTGCTCAAACCAATGGCTGAAAAAGGAAACATTTTAGCTCAGGCTAATCTCGGCACTTGCTACATGAATGGCTGGGGTGTGCAGCAAAATTTTGACGAAGCTTTAAAGCTGCTCAAGCCAGCGGCAGAAAGAGGTGACCAAACGGCTCTAACTAACCTCAGCGCTTGCTACATGAATGGCTGGGGTGTGCAACAAAATTTTGATGAGGCTCTAAAACTGCTCAAGCCTTTATCTGATATAGGCAATGCAAGAGCCTTAGCGTTGACAGCTTTTTGTCATGTTCAAAAAATAAATGACGCAATAAAAGATATGGGAACTTTTGCTATGAAATTTAAAGACTCGCCCGACGCAAACTCAGACGAGACAACTAAAGCTTTAAAAGAAAAGATTTTTACAATAGATGCACTTTTAAAAGATGCTAAAACCTGGTATAAAAATATAGAACAGCAAGGTTTTAAGCTCCCGACTGATGTTCAGACCAAATTTAATGGCTTTATTACAGAAATGGGAAATTTATTGAAAGAACTAGATATAAATGAATTAAAAAAATAAAAATTCGTCTGTATTTACAGACATGTCTCCATTAAATTTATATCAGCGAAGTGTTTTTTTGCGGCACTTCGCTGATTTTTTTTATGAGATACCATAAGCTATTATAAGCCATTTAGCTAAACATCTCCGTTCTTTTTGCAATTATTCTTTCTCTTGCAACCAAGTTGCACTAATCTTTACATATCTTCGCAATGTTTTTAATTTTATAACGGCAAAACATGAAACACAAACTGATATTCGTATCTGCAATTTTGGCTTTAGCTCTGTGCGGCTGCCACAGCCACCATAATCATGACGGACATTGCAGCCACGATCACGAACATAATCATGAACATCAGCTCGAAATGCACAATGAACAGCACGACCTCCACGGAGAGCACATGCACGTACACGAAATGGATGAGGCTGAAGATGAACATAACCATGCTGACGGCGAAATTGTAATCTCTCACGAACAGATTCATAAATTCGGAATAAAGACGGAACGCGCCGAAAACAGGGACTTCTGCAAAATTGTTAAAACTTGCGGCGAAATTCTTGCGGCTCAAGGCAACGAGTCCGTCATCGTCTCTCCATCTAACGGTATCGCCACATTCGCATCAAATAGTCTCACCGCTGGCAGAGCTGTGCGAAACGGCGAGGTCATCGCTTTTGTATCGTCAAAAAACATAGAGAACGGAGACCCTTCGGCTAAAGCTAAAGCAGCCTTCGATGCAGCAAAGAGCGCATACGAACGCGCAGAGAGCCTTGTGAAAGACAAAATCATATCGCAGAAAGAGTACGAACAGGCCAAACTAAATTTCGAAAACGCTCAAAACGAATACCTTGCGCTATCGTCAAAAACGACAGACAAGGGCATTGGCGTCTCCTCCACCCTCGGCGGATTCGTCAAGGAGATTCACATCAGCAACGGAGAGTATGTAAACGTCGGACAGCCAGTCGCCACAGTATCTCAAAGCCGAAGGCTATACTTGCAAGTGGATGTGCCGGAAAAGCACCTGTCTGAAATGCGCAACATAACCGGAGCGAACTTCAAACTGCCGTACAGCGACTCTTTGTTCCGCACAAACGAACTGAAAGGCAAAATCATATCTTGCGGAAAGTCGTACGGAAAGAACAGCTGCTTTGTGCCTGTCACTTTTGAATTTGACAATATCGGGAACATAGTGCAAGGCTCTTTCGCAGAAGTTTTCTTGCAGATAAAATCGTTCAAAAAGGTAATCTCTGTGCCTCTGACAGCCTTGACTGAATCAGCTGGAATATATTTCGTTTATCTTCAGACGGGCGACCATTCATTTGTTAGACAAGATGTTAGCATAGGCAGCAATGACGGCGAACGGGTCGAGATACTCAAAGGTCTGCATGAAGGCGACATTGTGGTGACCGAAGGCGCAATACATGTGAAACTGGCGGAAAACTCAGCCGCAATACCAGAAGGGCATAATCACAATCACTAAAGGTGAGTTCAATAAATTCACCGTTTATAATTAAAAAGTACAAATCGTGGGTTGATAAACTTTTCGGCACTTTTTGATTTATTTCGGCAACTTGCTGATTGTCAGTCGGTCACAGTGCCCGCACTGCTCCCTTCTTTCGCTCAGCAATTTACTCGAAATAAATTCAAAAATTCCTCGAAATGAATTTATAGAACCCACCTAAAAAAAAGAAATATGCTGAATAAAATAATACGCTTCTCTTTAGAGAACCGACTTGTTGTGCTGATAGCCGCTGTTCTTCTGCTTATTGGCGGAACTTACACTGCATCTGAAATGGAGGTTGACGTATTTCCGGACCTCAACGCGCCTACGGTTGTAGTGATGACCGAAGCCAGCGGCATGGCCGCCGAAGAGGTTGAACGTCTTGTAACCTTCCCTATCGAAACCGCTGTGAACGGAGCTACAGACATACGCCGCGTGCGCTCTTCGTCAACCACCGGATTTTCTGTCGTATGGGTCGAGTTTGACTGGGGATGCGACATTTACAGATGCAGACAGATTGTATCCGAAAAGCTTGCTACAGTAACGGAGAGCTTGCCCGTGAACGTGGGCAAACCAACTCTCGGCCCGCAGTCTTCGATACTTGGCGAAATGATGATTATAGGGCTTACTGCAGACTCCACCTCGCTTCTTGACCTGAGAACTCATGCCGACTGGACCATGCGACCAAGGCTGCTCTCCGTTGGAGGCGTGGCGCAAGTCGCTGTGCTTGGCGGCGACGTGAAAGAGTACCAGATTCTGCTGAACCCTGCAAAAATGAACTTTTACGGAATCACGCTCGACGACGTTATGAAAGCTACAAAAGAGATGAACCAGAACGTCTCCGGCGGAATCCTTTACGAACACGGAAGCGAGTATATTGTGCGCGGCATCGTTTCAACAAACAATGTTGACGAAATTGCAAAGACGGTTGTGAAGATGGCAGAAAACACACCTGTGACACTTGAAAACATCGCAGAGGTGAAAATAGGCGCGAAAGAGCCTAAAACCGGTCTCGCCTCCAACATGGGCAAGCCTGCCGTGCTGCTTACCATAACCAAGCAGCCTAACACAAACACTCTTGAACTGACAGAAAAGATAGACAAGACTCTTGAAGAGCTCGCGAAGAACCTTCCGCAAGATGTCTCTATGGACACGCAGATTTTCCGCCAGTCACGCTTCATAGACAGCTCTATTAGCAACATACAGAAATCGCTCATAGAGGGCGGCGTGTTTGTTGTGATTGTGCTTTTCATCTTCTTGATGAATACTCGCACCACGATAATATCGTTAGTGACAATACCGCTGTCTCTCCTAACTTCCATTCTGATACTCAAAGTGTTAGGGCTGACAATAAACACAATGAGCATAGGAGGAATGGCTATTGCTATAGGCTCTTTGGTGGACGACGCCATCGTCGATGTCGAAAACGTGTACAAACGCCTGAAACAGAACCGCCAGAAGCCAGTCTCTGAACAGAAAAACACAATACAGGTTGTTTTTGAAGCATCAAAAGAGGTGCGTATGCCGGTGCTGAACTCAACGCTCATCATCATCGTCAGTTTCGTGCCGCTCTTCTTCCTTTCCGGCATGGAGGGAAAGATGCTTGTGCCGCTCGGCATCGCGTTCATCATCGCGCTTTTAGCTTCCACAATCATCGCGCTGACGCTCACACCGGTACTGTGCAGCTACATGCTCAAAGATGAAAACTCAGACAAGAAAGAGCCTTTTGTCACAAGAAAGATGAAAACTCTTTACAACAAAGCGCTGATATTCACGCTAAAGCACAGCAAAGTCACAATAATATGCACCATCGGCGTGATAGTGGCAACACTAATCGTCTTCTCCACCTTAGGCCGCAGCTTCCTGCCCAACTTCAACGAAGGGTCACTGACCATAAACATCGGTACGCTGCCGGGCATCTCACTCGAAGAGTCTGACCGCATAGGGCGCGAAGCAGAAAAGATACTGATGACCATACCCGAAGTGCAGACTGTAGCCCGCAAAACAGGTCGCGCCGAACTCGACGAGCACGCCCTTGGTGTCAACGCTTCGGAAATAGAAGCCCCTTTCGAGCTTAAAGACCGCTCAAAGTCTGAAATGGTAGCGGAGATACGCGCCAAACTTAAAGAGCTGCCCGGCACTAACATCGAAATCGGACAGCCCATTTCGCACAGAATAGACGCAATGCTCTCCGGAACACGCGCCAACATCGCCATAAAACTGTTCGGAACAGACCTGAACAAGATGTTCTCTATCGGAAATAAAATTAAAGAAGAGATTAAAGACATCGAAGGCGTTGCAGACCTAAACGTAGAGCAGCAAATCGAACGTCCGCAACTGCACATAAAGCCGCGCAGAGAGATTCTTGCAAAATACGGAATATCGCCGGCAGAGTTCGGAGAGCACATCAACGTGCTGCTCGCAGGCGCTGTCGTCTCTCAGGTATATGAAAACAACCAGACGTTTGACTTGACTCTGAAAGTCAACACTGATGAAAAAGACCGCATTGAAAAGATTCGCAACTTGATCATCGACGTCAACGGTCAAAAAATTCCGCTGGAGAACATTGCCGAAATAAAGTCTGGCTTCGGGCCAAACACAATCAACAGAGAAAATGTTTCGCGTAAAATCGTCATATCTGCAAACATAGCGGACAGAGACCTTCACAGCGTTGTGACCGACATACAAAAGCGCATAGACGAGCACATAACACTGCCGCAAGATTACCACATCGAATACGGCGGACAATTTGAGAGCGAACAGGCTGCCTCAAGAACATTGTTCCTCACTTCGCTGCTTTCTGTGCTGGTAATCTTCATGCTTCTGTACAATCAGTTCAAAGACACGGCTCAGGCCGCCATTATCCTCATCAACCTGCCTTTGGCTCTTGTGGGGGGCGTCTTTGCCATATTCTTCACCGACGGCATAATCAGCATATCCGCAATCATCGGATTTATATCGCTGTTCGGCATCGCCACACGAAACGGAATGCTCCTCGTTGACCGTTACAACGAACTGAGCCGTCAAGGACTGTCTTCTGTCAGATGCGTCGTTGCAGGCTCGTTAGACAGGCTCACTCCCATAATCATGACGGCGCTCACCTCCGCCCTCGCGCTTGTTCCGCTCGCCATTTACGGCGAACTGCCGGGCAATGAGATACAAAGCCCGATGGCTAAAGTTATTCTTGGCGGACTGATTTCATCCACTCTGCTTAACGGATTTATTGTGCCGATTATCTATCTCTGGAACAATAAAAAGCATACGGAAAAGGCTGCGAAGACAACCCTTGCTTCAGATAGTTCAAACTTATAAACTTGCAAACTGTTATGAATTTAGTAAAACATATACCGGCAATTTTAATGGCTTTCACGTTTTCGGCAAACGCACAGAACGTGGAGGAAACCCTCGCTGCCATAGAGGTCAACAACTCGTATCTCAACGCAATTAGAAGCTCCGGAGAGGCAGACAAGGCCGGGTTCAGGACTGACATCACCCTGCCCGACCCCGATATTGACTTCGCGCACCACTGGCTTACTGATGAGAACGCCGAAAACGTGAAAGAGCTGAGTCTAAAGCAAAGTTTTGATCTATCCACAATATTAGGATACAGAGGCAATGTGGCAGACAAACAAGGCGCTCTCGTAGATTTGCAATATAAACAAGTTAGAATGAACACTCTGCTCGAAGCCAAAGTCATAGTGCTGAAACTGATTCACAACAGCAAACTAAAGGCCGAGATTGACAAAAATCTGAAGAACGCAAACCTGCTTGTCGACATGTACCAGAAAAGGCTTGACAGCGGCGACGGCAACATCATCGAGCTGAACAAAACAAAGATGGCTCTCGCTAAAGTTTCTGCCGAAGCCAAACGCCTTGACATTGAACGCGCCGCGCTTGCCGAAGAGCTCAAACGGCTGAACGGAGGCAACGACATCAAACTAAGTGTTTCCGAATATCCTTCTGAAACACTCCCTGACAATTTTGAAGAGTGGTTTGCCAATGTCTCAACCTCTGTTCCGGCACTGCAATACGCCACAGAACAGACCAACTTAAAAAAAGAGCAGGTCAGGCTGAGCAAAATGCAAAACGCACCTAAAATATTCGCCGGCTACAAAACAGAATGGAGCAACGCTTTCGACAAGCACTCGCTCCTCGTCGGCATGAACCTGCCTTTATGGTCAAACAGAAAAAAAACAAAACACTCTAAAAGCGAACTGATTGCAAGCGAACATCTTCTTGCAGACGCAAACACTCAGACTCGCAGCAATTTAGAAATATTATACAATAGAACAAAAGGTCTGAAACTTATTTCCGAAGAGTTTCTGAAAAACGTGAACGAGCTTAACAGCGTGCAGATTCTCGACAAAGCGCTGAACGCCGGGCAAATATCTTTGCTGGAATATATTTCAGACATAGAGATGTATTACGACATACGCAAACAGTCTTTGAACGCGGAACTGGACTATAGGCTTTCGCTCGCAGAACTGCTTGCGGCAGAACTGTAACGCAAACTCGATGAACAATCTCGTTGGCTTACCCAGACTGCACAAAATAATTTTACACATAAAATGATTGGCAAAAAATTGTAAAAAAAGTCTG
The DNA here is from genome assembly GCA_017632345.1 of Paludibacteraceae bacterium. Lineage (GTDB taxonomy): Bacteria > Bacteroidota > Bacteroidia > Bacteroidales > Paludibacteraceae > RGIG9379. The sequence goes on along the minus strand of JAGBRL010000080.1, from coordinate 8,385 downwards.
ATAAATGTATCTTTGTACTTCAAAGCGAAGCAAAGCTTTGTCCGAACGTCTGTGCAGTAACGGCGCGTCGGCTATTTTTTAACGGTAAAAACTTTTCGACATTATGTTAGTTTTATTAAAGAAAGAGTTTTGCAATTTCTTCAGTTCGCCGGTGGGCTACATTGTTGTGGGCGTTTTTCTTGTGATGACAAGCCTTTGCTTGTGGGTCATTCCCGGCGAATACAATATTCTGGACTCAGGTTACGCCAATATAGACGGGCTGTTCGCGCTTGCGCCCGCTCTCTACCTTTTCCTTGTGCCAGCCGTGACAATGAGGCTGTTTGCCGAGGAACGCAGAACAGGCACTATCGAGCTGCTCATGACCAGACCGCTGTCAAAGCTCAGCATTGTGCTTTCTAAGTATTTCGCCGGAGTGCTGCTCGTGCTGTTCTCTTTGCTGCCTACGCTAATCTATTTCGCATCCGTGTGGGCTCTTGGCGACCCTATGGGCAACATAGACACCGGCGGCACATGGGGCTCTTACATCGGGCTGTTTTTCCTCGCCGCCGTTTACGTGGCAATCGGACTGTTCGCCTCCAGCCTTACAGACAACCAGATAGTCTCGTTCTGCATCGCGGCTGTGCTGTGCTTCTTCTTCTGGTACGGATTCGACCTGATGGCAATGCTCGCCAACACTGGCTCTGCCGTGAACACTATATCCGCTTTCGGAATTAACGCACACTACGAGTCTATGAGCCGCGGCGTGATTGACAGCCGTGACGTGATATACTTCATCGTAGTTGTTTTCATCTTTGTGTTTGCAACCAAGAACGTTGTTGAGAAACGCGACTAAGGTGTTGAGTATATGTTGTTCTGGCACAAAATAATGGACGACGGCTGCGAAATTGCAGTGTGGAAGATTGAAGAGAGCGTTGACGAGATTCTGACTCTATTCAGCAAAAAACAAGCTAAAAAATATGCAAAGGAGATTGAGCGGTTTCAGTTTCCGAAACGCAAACTGGAGTTCCTTATATCAAGGCTTCTGCTCAATATCATAACCAACTCTGAAAAGACCGTCACTTACAACAAGTCGGGCAGACCGTTCCTGACGGACGAATCGTGCGAAATAAGCATATCACACACACAGAACTATGTGGCCGTGGCGGCTCACTCATCTCACAGAGTAGGCATCGACATCGAGGTCAGGCGCGACAAAGCGGCTCGCCTCAAGAACAAGTTTATGTCTCAGACCGAACTTGACTCTATCGTGGACGACGCGCAGGAACACATCCTGCTACACTGGTCTGCCAAAGAGACCATGTTCAAGCTGATGGACGAACAAAGCGTTGACTTTATAGACCATCTGCATATCCTTCCGTTCTCTTGCGATTTTGACGGCGGCGAGTTTTACTGCCACGAAACAAGGACGGAACAGGAGCAGAGCTTCAACCTGAAATTTCTTATGTTTGACGACTTTGTGATGGTCTGGGGCACTTCCAGCCTGTCATAATTTTTCTCTATGGCGAATATATATTTCTTCAATCCGGAACATGACCTGGCTCTGGCTAACGGAAGCCCGCACTATCAGCCTCCTAAAAACGTCGTGAAGTTTGCAGACGACCTCTCGCTTCTGCCTCTGTGGTTCGCGTCTAACGACGGACTATTTTACGGCAGCAACGACAAGTGCTTCGTCCACTCCGACCTGAAAGTTGACGAGTCATGGCTCTCCGAAGAGCGCAGGCTACTCGGAAATTTCTGCAAATGGGGCGACAAGAAACTGTTCTTCGCCGAAAACAAAGAAGACAGCCTTGTGATTCCGTGGGGCAAAGACCTTGCCTTCTGTCACAGACTGGAGAGATTCGGCGCAGTTCCTGACACGAATGAGTGCGACTTGATAAGAGAGGTTTCCAGAAGAGACTTCTCGCTGAAAATCACACAACACATACACGACAAAGGGCTGTACGGCAACATGACTCCGCCATGCTCTTATCTATCCTTAGACGATATAGAAAGACGCGCGACGGAAGACTCGCCCACCCTCTTCAAAGCTCCGCTTTCTGGCAGCGGACGCGGTTTGTGCTGGTGCCGAAACGGCTTTGAGAAAAGGGTCGAAAACTGGGCTGTCAGAACATTGCAGACACAAGGCTGCGTAGTGGCTGAACCTATATGGGACAAAGTGGCAGACTTCGCCTTTGAATTCGGCGTCAGCCTCAACCCGGACGCGACAGAACACATCACCATACAAGACTTCGGACTCTCTCTGTTCGAGACAGACAGCGCTGGCGTGTACCGCAAAAACCGTCTTGCTTCAAACTCAGACATCTTGAACATTCTATCTGAGTATGTGCCGGCCGAAGAGATACAAAACGCTTTCTGCGAAGTGAAAAAGGCCTTTGTCACCCATTACGCAAAGCGTCTCCTTTCCGTCCGGAAAAAAGCGCAGTACTTCATCGGCGTCGATATGCTAATCGGCAAAGACACCAACGGCAAGTTTATCCTGAACCCCTGCGTTGAAGTCAACATGAGAATGACCATGGGACTTGCCTCCAGAGTCTTCTACGACAGATATGTCGAAGAGGGCAAACTTGGAGAGTTCACCATAGACAACGCAAAAGAGCCCGGAGCGCTGCTTGCCGACGACCAAAGACGCCGGTCTGAAAATCCGCTCATAATAAAGAACGGCAAGATTGTGTCCGGATACATGTCACTCACGCCAGTCATGCACAGCACGCTGAGCAGAGCCAGAATAGAGATATTCTGACACCGGAACGCCCGCAGAAGCCTCAGAGAGCCTTTCAGCCTTGATTTTGCAACACCAAAACCGGGCCGAAAGCACACTCCGCCATGCTTCTTTTACACTCGCGCAAAGTCTAAACCAACTTCTGCACTTGCGACATCAGGTGCTTCAGAAAAGGATATTTGCCAAAGTCCTTATGCACAATCTCTCCGTCAACAGAAATAATGTCGAGGTCTATCGCCACTGTCGATGAGCCGCGCCTTCTGCCAAGTCTCTCCTCCGCAGACTTCAGAAAAGCTTTGATAGACTCAGGGTCGGACTTGTCCCTTATCAGGGCCACACCATTATGATACACGCAAGGCTCGCTAACCCCGACACCCTCTGTCTGCAGCATCTCCGAAAACAACACTTCCGGAAAACGCTGAGCCAGTATGTCCTGCGCCAATCTCACATTCAATTCCTTATTGAAATTGGAACCTATCCCAACTATATACGTATGAGACATATTCATCATCCTTAATATTTATTTTTATCCATAAGCAACAACTATAGTTCTATAAATAAAGCGAAGTCATCTGTAATCCTTCAGCGACATCTGCAATTTCTTTCTTGCAAAAAATATCCTGCTCTTGACTGTGCCTAATGGCAACGACATCTTTTCCGCTATCTCATGATATTTATAGCCGGACACAAACATAGAGAAAGGCTCTCTATACTCTGCATTAAAGCTATTTATGCACTTGTTAATCTCATGCATCGCAAAAACGCCCTCCGGCGTGTCCAGTCCAGAATCCTGAACCACGTTCAGCAGATGCAAGTCATCAGACTGGTCCACTACCGTTTGGTTCCTTACAACCCGCCTGTAATTATTGATGAAAATATTCCGCATTATGGTAAAAACCCACCCCTTGAAATTCGTATTGTCAATGTATTTATCCCGATTGTCCAACGCCTTCAATGTTGTGTCTTGCAACAAATCGTAAGCGTCATCTCTGTTTGCTGTGAGCGAATAAGCGAAGTGAAGCAAGCTGCTCTGTAAACTCACTAATTTTTTTGAAAATGCTTCAGGGTCCATAAAATTTTACATTTTGATTTTGTTTTTGTGTTGAAAAATTCTCTGAGCTCAAGCATCTGATGCTCAAGGCTCTCTTAGTTTTTAGGGTTACGATTGACTTTCTTTTTCTTACGTTCAATCACTAAAGACTGAGACAAACTAATAGTTAATTTTACACTTCAGGAATGTATGCCATTCCCATCTTTTGATGGTGCAAAGATTGTTAAAAGTTACGAAACTGCAATATATTTTGTGTTAAATTTCGTTAAAAAAAATTAAAAAAATAAGGAGCGATTTTGTCGCCCCTTATCTCCCTTTTCAACACGGAAAACTATTACTTCCTCACAACCTTTCTTGTCAAAACGGCCTCCTTAGAACAGATGCGGATTATATAAATACCTTTGTTCAGGAAATCCAGATTAACAGTATTGCATTCGGCAGCCTCCAACACACAGATTCCGCCAATGTCAAAGACTGCAACCCTCTCTGCCGGCTCATCAGACTTGATGTACAAAACATCGTCCGAAATACTAATTTCAATGCCTGTCCTTGCATCCACATAAGCCACGGCAGAAGAATCATCAGCAACCGAACCATCTTCATCCGAATCGTCATCAACAGGGTCATCAACATCAGGGGCGTCAGCAACTCCCAGCACATCCATGATTCTGTCCACAAAGACCTTTCCGTCCGGATACCAAGAAGAGTTGGCACGATTCAGATAACCGTGAGATTCACCTGCATTGCTTGAATTCACATAAACGTTATTGTCCCAAAGCACGCAAGGTATTCCGTACTTCTTTGAATTTCCATAAAAGCAATCGACCCACTCCAGACGGTTGTCAAGATTGTTTTTGTTAGAAGCCGAAGTCTCGCCAATCACAACAGCAACGCCTTTGCTCTTATACATTGAGTTCAACGTGCTGAACATCCAGTTAACACCACTTTTATCGTTTGCAGTCAGTGATGTCACGCTTTTGTTTCCAAGGCAAAACTCGTACGGATTGTAAGCGTGAACAGAGAGTGCTATCCGGTTTTCTGCCTCGCCCTTGTCCGCAGGCAGCTTGAACAAATTTGACCTGCAGCCTTCCATTGACGCGCAGTAGCCCGGACACATAATCATACGCTCCTTGTTGCACGCGCTGCCGTTGTCTCTGATAGCGTCCACTGCAATCTGATTAAGGTCATTTATTATAGCGATGGCGTTTCTGACATTGTTAGAAGGATTATCCACGTCAAACCACCACTCGTCCGACGTGCCAACAAGGCGAGGCTCGTTCAGCGTCTCAAATATCAAGTGCTGGTCGTAGTCTGCAAACGCAGCGGCAAGCTGTGTCCAAATATCCTTCACGTACGTTTCTGACTGCTCCTGATAACTGAATGAAGGATAATAATAGGCCTTGTCATTGTCATGATGTATGTTCAAAATGACAAACATGTCGTTTTTGTAGCAATAGTCAACAACCTCCTTCACTCGAGCAATCCACTCGTCGTTTATCTTGAAACGGAAATCGCCCGACTGGCTTGTGTGCCTTCCCCACGAAACCGGAACTCTGACCGTGTTAAAGCCAGCCTGCTTCACCTCATCAATCATGCCCTGCGTAGTTTTCGGGTTGCCCCACGATGTTTCCGTGCCCAGTCCGGATCCGTTAGTCGCATCAAGCGTGTTGCCTAAGTTCCAGCCGGCTCCCATCAGCTTTGCAATCTCCGGCGCTGTCTTGCCTGTAAGAGGGACACTCTGCGCAGAAACACCTAAAGAAACGAATAAGGAAAGCGCAGCCCCCACAATTTTTCTAGTAATTTTATTCATGGTATAAACTTTTAATTTGTACAATATATTTATGGCAATTTCCGTAAATCAAAGACCATTCACAGAAATTGCCATAAATGTAAGAAATTGTTCAGAAAAACACACCAAGGCAGCCTTACTTTTTCACTATTTTCTTTACTGAACTACCTATGTTTGTATCAATGCGGACAATATACACACCTTTGCCAAGCGCGCTCACACTGCAAGAGCTGCAATTTTGAGCCTCCAGCACGCAGTTTCCGCTTATGTCGAACAAAGAGATGCGCTCCACTGCGCAGCCCGATTCCACTTGCAAAACGTCATTTGCAACACTTAAGTCCACATCAAGGCTTGCATTTGCAGAACCCACGCCTGTAGTGCCCGGAGTGATGCCAAGCACGCTCATGATTCTATCTACCACAGCCTTGCCGTCCTGATACCATGAAGTTCCGCTTCCGCGGTTCAGATAGCCGTGAGCCTCGCCGCCGTTGTTTGCATAGATATTATTATCCCAAAGCACGCAAGGTATTCCGTAGCTCTTTGAGTATCCGTAGAAGCAGTCAACCCACTTCAAACGGTCATTAAGGTTGTTTTTGTTAGACACAGAAGTTTCGCCTATAACAACAGCAACACCCTTGCTCGCAAACATTTCATACAAAGTTTTGAAGTGCCACTCTATATCGTACTTCATAGGATTTTCCTGATAAGCCGTCGTGTTCATGTCACCAAGGCACAAAGCGTAAGGCGCATAAGCGTGAACAGAAAGCGCTATTCGGTTTTCGGCTCCGCCCTTGTCTGCAGGCAGCCTGAAGATGTCGTTGCGGCAACCGTCCATAGACGCGCAGTAGCCCGGGCTCATAATCATACGCTCCTTGTTATACGCGCTGCCGTTGTCTCTGATGGCGTCCACCGCAATCTGGTTAAGGTTGTTCACCTGCCCGATTGCCTCTCTTACGTTGTTTGGAATATTGTTGAAGTCAAAGCCCCACTCTTCGCTTGTGCCTACAAGGCGCGGCTCGTTCAGCGTCTCGAATATCAGGTGCTGGTCGTAATCTGCAAATGCAGCCGCCAGCTGTGTCCATATTTCCTTTACGTACGTTTCGGACTGCTGCTGATATTGCGAAGAAGGGTAAAAATAGGTCTGACTGTTGTCATGATGAATATTAAGGATTACGAACATATCGTTTTTATAGCAATAGTCAACAACCTCCTTCACACGAGCCAGCCACTCGTCACTTATCTTGAATCTTAAATTGCCCGACTGACTCGTCTGCCTGCCCCACGACACCGGAATCCTGACTGTGTTGAAACCAGCCTGTTTCACTGCGTCTATCATGCTCTGTGTTGTTTTTGGGTTGCCCCACGACGTTTCGGAACCTAACCCCGGATTGCTATTTGCGTCAAGCGAATTGCCCAAATTCCAGCCTGTACCCATCATTTTTACTATCTCTGGCGCTGTCTTGCCTGTCAGCCCTACAGTCTGAGCCGACACCCCCAACGCGGCAAAAAACAAAAACGCAACTGCCGCAATTTTTCTTGTGATTTTACTCATGGTATAAAACTAAATTTAAACTATTACGACACAATATTCGCAAAAAAAATTCATGATTCCAACCTTTCGCTCAGCTATGCTAAAAATAATTCTCAGAGTTGTATTTTTGTCGCTTATCTTTGTATTTTTATATCATTCTGAATAAATCAACGCACATTTTCAATATTTTACGTCTCTGAATTTGCTTTTCTTATTTTATTTATGTATTTTTGACGTATATTTTAAAATAACTTGATACACATCTTAATTTACAGGAGGCTTAATTATGCTTGGAGCTATTATTGGCGACGTTGTCGGCTCTCGTTACGAGTTTGACAACACATCTGACTTTGATTTTGAAATGTTCTCCGACAAGAACGATTTCACGGACGACACCATCTGCACAATTGCTGTTGCTGAGGCTTTGCTGAAGGGCAACGACTACCGCAGCTCTTTCCTTAAATGGTGCAGAAAATACCCGTACCCGACAGGCGGCTACGGCGGCTCTTTTGCGCGATGGGTGCGATCCGCAGACCCGCAGCCCTACAACTCGTTCGGCAACGGCTCTGCCATGAGGGTTTCGCCGGTGGCATGGTTCTTCAACTCGCTGGACAAAGTGCAGACTGAGGCAGAGAAAACCGCCCTGCCAACCCACAACCACCCTGAAGGAATCAAAGGCGCGGTGGCTACGGCTTCGGCTATATTCCTTGCGCGCAAAAAAGGCAAGAAGGAGATGCTGAAAACCATGAGACTGTACTACTCCGAATGGGAGGAGCCGGTGCTTGGCGCAAACCCTTTCTACGAAACGTGCCAAGGCACTATGCCCATCGTATTCGGAATAATAGAGAAGGCCAAGAGCTTTGAAGAGGCTATCCGATACGCCATTGCGGTTGGCGGCGACAGCGACACGATTGGCGCCATCACCGGAAGCATTGCAGAAGCTATCTGGGGAATACCGGAAAATATACGCGAAAAGGTCATGGAATACCTGCCTGACGAGATGAAACTAATTATTGACAATTTCTACGATAAGATTGTTCAATAAAAAAGCAAAGGCAAATTTTCTTCAAAACTGCATCATTACCACACCAGACCATTTGTCCGAAGAGATTAGAATTTCTCTAACCGCTTCGGACAATACAAGGAACGAATATTCAGAAATTTATAAAAAAACACGGGGAATACAAACAAAAAAAACAGCACTGAAAGTACTGTTATAAAATCTACGTAGCCGCGCTTGATTTTTCCGAGCAAGAGTCTCCTCCGGGGGGAATCGCCCACGACTACCGCAGTAT